>CAYUVU010000323.1:0-22602 GCA_964448205.1 uncultured Acidobacteriota bacterium | reverse complement strand
CCGCTCGCCCTCCGGGCTCGCTCCGGGGCCGACGACTCGACGCCGACCTCCTCTGGCTTCGCATGCATCACCAGGTCCTCGCCTCCCCGCCCTCTCTAATCTCTCGTGGGGCAATGGTCTCACCCACATTGACACAGAGGGAAGTGACACCGCCTCGGAAGCACCCCCAAGCTACAGCGGCGGACGAACGGCGGAGGGTCGAGGATGAGATGCGTTCAAGGCTTCTCACCGACCAGAAGACGCTTGCCGAGTACGTGGCCGATCAGGAGTCCGATCCCGTGATGTACGACTTCCCCTTGATCACGGGGGACCGGGAGCAATAGCCCGGCGCGCGATCGGCGCCGGCTTCCCAGGTGACTCGGGAGCCCTACCCAGCCGGAACCGGCCGCTCGTCGTACCCCAAATACAACTGCTTCGGCCGCGCGATCTTCTGCTCCGGATCCTCCAGCATCTCCTGCCACTGGGCAAGCCAGCCTGACATCCGCGGCACCGCGAAGAGCACCGGGAAGAGCCCCACCGGGAAGCCCAGCGCCTCGTAGATGATCCCGGAGTAGAAGTCCACGTTCGGGTAGAGCCGCCGCCGGATGAAGTAGTCCTCCTGGAGCGCTATCCGCTCCAGTTCGAGCGCGATGTCGATCTTGGGGTTCCGCCCGGTGACCTCGAAGACCTCGTAGGCGGTCCGCTTGATGATCTTGGCGCGCGGGTCGTAGCTCTTGTAGACGCGGTGGCCGAAGCCCATGAGCCGGCGGGACCCGCTCTTGACCTCCTTCAGGAAGTCGTTCACCCGGTCCTTGCTCCCGATCTCCGTGAGCATCTTCAGTACTGCCTCGTTGGCGCCGCCGTGGAGCGGGCCGTAGAGCGCCGCGGACGCGGCGGCGGCCGAGGAGTAGGGATCGGCGTGCGAGCTGCCCACCCCCCGCATCGCGGAGGTGGAGCAGTTCTGCTCGTGGTCGGCGTGCAGGATGAAGAGCACGTCCATCGCCCGTTCGAGCGTCGGGTCGATGTGGGCGTCCTCGCCGAACACCATCCGCAGGAAGTTCGCGGGGAAGCTCAGACTCTCGTCGGGCGCGACCGGGGCGAGGCCCTTCCCGCGCCGGTAGGTCATCGCGGCGAGGGTCGGCGCGGCGGCGATGAGCCGCTTGATGTGGAACGCCCGGCACCCGGCGTCGGTCACGTTCTTCGAATCGGGGTGCTGGGCGCCCAGCCCGGACAGCAGCGCGATGAACATCGCCATCGGGTGGCCGTCCCGGTTGAAGCCGTCGAGCATCCGGGGCAGCGGGTCGGAGACGGCCTGGAGGCCTGTGATCTCGTCCCGCCAGCTCGCGCTCTCGGCGGGCGTCGGTAGTTCGCCGTTCAGGATCAGCCAGGCGATGTCGAGGTAACTGGAACCGTCTGCGAGCTGCTCGATGGGGTAGCCGCGGTAGCGGAGGATGCCCTTGTCGCCGTCGATGTAGGTGATCCGACTGATGCAGGCGGCGGTGTTCTTGAACGCCGGGTCGTAGGTGGCGAGGCCTGGGTCCTCGGAGTTCGCGCGCACCTGGCCGAGCCCGGCGGCGCGGACAGCGCCGTGTTCGATGTCGAGGCGGTAGTCGGCCCCGGTGCGGCTGTCGGTGAGGGTCAGCGCCCCCTCCTCAAGAGGGCCTTCGGCGTCCGATCCGTTGTTCTCGATCAAGGGGGCGTAATTTTATGCGGAGCGCGTGCCGAAACCGATGCCAGAAAACCGGCCCCTGAGCGGGATTCCGATGAAGGGAACGTGATGGGGAGGGAGCAGTTCACCGAGGTCGCGATCGTCGGCGGCGGGGTGATCGGGGCGTCGATCGCCGCGCATCTCGCGGAGCGGAAGGTCGGCCGGGTGGTGGTCTTCGAGCGCGAGGATGCGCTGGGGACCGGGTCCACCGCGAAGGCCGCCGGCGGGGTGCGGCTGCAGTTCACGACGGCGGCGAATGTGGCGCTCTCCCGGTATTCCATGGAGGAGATCCGGAACTTCAAGGCGCGGACGGGCGTGGACGCCGACTTCGTCCAGGACGGGTACCTGTTCCTGCTGGACTCCGAGGAAGATCTGGCGCGCTTCTCGGAGACGGCGGTCGTGCAGCGGGCCCTGGGCGCACCGGTGGAGGTGATCACGCCGGAGGAGGCACGGCGGATCCTGCCCGGGATCGAGATCGGGGATCTGGTTGGGGCGACGTTCTGCGGAGAGGACGGGGTGGCGACCCCGGCGGCGCTGGTGGCCGGGTACGCGGCTCTGGCGCGGCGGGAGGGCGTCGAGCTGCGGCGGGGTTGCGAGGTGACGGCGGCAGCGGTTGCTGACGGCGGTGGGTTTTCGTTCGTGGCCGGCGGGGAGCGGTGGGAGTGCGAGTGGCTCGTGAATGCGGCGGGTCCGTGGGCCGCTGAGGTGGGTGCGCTGCTGGGCGTGGACGTGCCCGTGTCGCCCGTGCGGCGTCAGTTCTTCACGACGGAGCCGCTGTCATGGGTACCGAAGAAGATGCCGCTGACCATCGACTGGGGGACCGGGGTCTACATGCACCTCCATAGCGGCGGGATGCTCATCGGGAACTCGGACCCCGACGAGCCGCCCGGGTTCTCGCAGACGCCGGATCTGGACTACCTCGCCGGCGTGTGGGAGGACGCGACGCGCCGGCTGCCGCGGGTTGAGGACGCCGTGATGAAGACGCTGAACGCAGGTCTGTACGAGGTCTCCCCCGACCACAACGCGATCCTGGGCCCCGTACCGCATCTGCCGCGGTTCGTGCTGGCGAACGGGTTCTCCGGCCACGGGATGCAGCACGCCCCGGCAGTGGGCCGGGCGATCTCGGAGGTGATCGTGGACGGGGCGTCTCGGACGCTCGATATCGGCGCATTCTCAGTGTCGCGGTTTCGGGCCGGGGCGGGCGCGCCGGAGCACAACGTCATCTGACGGTCGCCGGTTCGTATGCGGCTGGCCGTCCGCTCGTGGTACTGAAACTCACACGGACTGACCGATGACTGCGCTCGAGACCTCCGCCGTGACCTGGGGCGGGACGGAACGGTCGTACACGATCCGCCGCAGCGCGCGGCGCAAGAAGACGATCGCGGTGACCGTGGACCCCGCCGGAAGCATCCTGGTCGTGGCCCCGGAACGCGTCGGCACCGACCGGCTGGACACGATCGTGGGCCGGAAGGCGGAGTGGATCGCGCGGCGGATCCGGCATGCCGAATCGCACGGGCCGCTGCTGTCGCCGCGCCAGTTCGTGAGCGGCGAGAGCGTGCGGCACCTGGGACGCCACTACCGGCTGAAGGTGGACGCCGGCGAGACGGGAACCGCGAAGCTGCGGGGCGGCTGGCTGCACGTCCCCGAGCCCGAGGGATCCGGGGATGCGGATCGGGTTCGCACGGGGCTGGTTTCGTGGTTCCGGCGGCGGGCGGCGGAGCGGCTACCCGAACGCGTCGAGGCGTGGCACGCGAAGGCCGGGGTCCCGATGCCGCAGGTCAAGGTGGTGAGCCAGGCCAAGCGCTGGGGCAGTTGCGACCAGGCGGGGACCATCCGGCTGAACTGGCGGATCATCCAGGCGCCGATGCGGTTGGTGGACTACGTCGTCGTCCACGAGCTGGTGCATCTGCGGCACCGGGGGCACGGCCGCGACTACTGGCAGGCGGTGGGGCGGGTCATGCCGGACTACGAGCGGCGGCGGCGGGATCTGAGAGAGCGCGGGGCGTTCCTGGTCTGGTAGCGAGTGGGGTTCTCGCGACCCAACGTTCGACCGATCACCGGCCAGACACTCCCCGGGTTCTCAGTTCCTCCGCGCCGACCGCCGAGACCGGTCTCCGCCAACCGCTGCGGCACCGGACTCGGCGCCAACAACGTCAAGTAAAGCAAAGGTCGTTAAATCAACCACTTAGACGACATCGTGTCCTTAATCTGGAGTTCTCAGTCAAGTAGGACCGATGCGGCCGCGACCAGAATTCAGGAGCCGGATCAGTCGCCGTTGACCGGATCAGGTGCCGCCCAGAACGGGATGTACTTCATCGCCTTGGGCCCAGAGGAGGCGTCAACGGGGACGACTGCTCTCTCCCGCACTGCCTGGCGAATGATCCGGGAAATCATCGCGCGGGTCTTCTCGGCGACACCGAACCGCCCGCGCAGCGAAGTGTTCGTGAGGAATTCGCCCCCCACGTACCGCAGACAGGCGTGGAGATAGCAAGCCCACACCCGTTCGGCGGCGCTCATCTCTTTCAGTTCCTTGCGGCCATACAGGACCACGCGGGTGAAGCCGCCCGGTTTCTGAAACGACGGCGGCGGCATCTGAAACGCCTCGACGAGTTCCACGACCCGGTCGAGGGAGGCCGTAGGTCCGAGCGCCAGACTGTTTTCGCGGGTTGTCCCCCGCAGTGTCCGATGACTTGTCCTGCAAACTGTCCCGTGAGCTGTCCGGCGGATTGTCCGGTGACTTGTCCTGGAGACTGTCCGAAGAAGTGCCCGTACTGGGTCACCGCTCGCCGCGCGTCCAATCGAGCGCTTTCAGGATCGCCGCCTCTGACAGGCGACCGGGCGGCGGCGGATAGCGGTGGGGCTGGTTGCGTTTTCCCGGCCGGATTTCTCCTGCGCGGGCCTTCCGCTCGAGCGCGTCTTCGGCAGTCTCGCCTCGGACATCGGGCGGGACCAGGCGAGCCACGACGACGCCACGGTTCGTCACGGCAAGGGATTCCCCAGCCTGCACCAGGCGCAAGTACTCGCTGAGCCGGTTCTTCAGGGCTCGCACGCCGACGGTCTTCATTCCCGGAAATGTGACGCCACGGGGCCGCATCTTCAACTGTCCCGTTCGCTTCAGGATTCTCCGCCGACTTCACCCGGTACGCCTGCTCGAGGTGCCGGGGGCAGTCCGGATAGAGGCGCACCAGAATGCCGTTCTTGACGAGCGGAGCCATGTGGCGCCGCATGAGGTTGTGGGGCTCGACGCCCAGAATCCGCGCAAGATCGGCGGGAGCAAGCTCCCCGCATTCACGGAGCCCGCGGACGCAAGCTCCCCGCACTCGCGGAGCCGGTGAGCGAGAACTCCCCGCATTCGCGGAGCCGGCGGGGGCAAGCTATCCGCATTCGCGGGGCCGGTGGGTGTCAGCTACCCGCAGTCGGGGAGCCGGTGGACATCAACTATCCGCATTCGGGAATGCCGGCGGCGGCAAGCTGTCCGCATTCAGGGAGCCGGTGGGCGCAAGCTCCCCGCATTCACGGAGCCCGCGAGCGACGTTCCGCGCGGCGTGCGCCGTGAAGGCTGGGGGGCGTCACGACGTGCGCGGCGCGGAGCGCCGCGTGCCGGCTGAAGCCGGCGTTCCAAGCCGGGGGTGCCACGCGGGAACGGGGTGGTACGCGGTTTCGCCCGCTGCGCGGGCGATGCCGGCCGGAGGCCGGCGCTCCGAGTTGCCCAGGCCGTGAAGGGGTGCGACGCGCGCTGGGCTCTGCCCAGCGCGTGCCGGCTGAAGCCGGCGTTCCAAGCCGGGGGCGCCATGCGGGAGCGGGGCGGTACGCGGTTTCGCCCGCTTTGCGGGCGATGCCGGCCGGAGGCCGGCGCTCCGAGCTACGCCCAGGCGGCCGTCACGTCCAGAAGGGCGTCGATCTCGGCGGTGTTGTTGAAGAGGGCCGGGGAGATGCGGAGTTGGGTGTCTCCTGCCCGGAAGCTGACCTTGATGCGCGCTTCGTCGAGGGAGCGGCGCACCATGTCCGGGTCGCGGCGGTGCTCGAGGGCGATGATGGAGGAACGGTTGCCGGGTGGGGTGAGGACGGCGTGTCCCTGGGCGGTGAGCCCTTCGTGGAGGCGGTGGGCGAGGCCGACGGTGTGCCGCTCGATGTTCTTCACGCCGACCCGGTGCAGGTAGTCGAGCGCCGCGCTCAACTGGAAGACCGACTCGAACGACAGGCTGGCGTACTCGTACTTCCGTGCGTCGTCGTAGAGCCGGTAGCGGTAGTCGCCCAGCGACTCCTCGACGTGGAGGTGCCCGAAGCGGTCGGGGGCCACGAGGTCCAGCAACTCGTCGCGGACGTAGAACGCGGCCACCCCGAGCCCCGCCAGCAGCCACTTGTAGGTGCCGGTGGTCAGGAAGTCCACGCCGGACTCCTTGACGTCGAGGTCCAGCATCCCGACTCCCTGGACCGCGTCGGCGTAGAGATAGGTGCCGCGGTCGTGAGCCAGCTCGGCGAGGGCCTTGAGGTCGTGGCGGTAGCCGTTCTGGTTGGAGACCCACGCCACGGACACCACCCGGGTGCGTTCGTCGATCCGCTCCGCGAACGCCTCCACCGGCGCGGCGCCGCCCCGGGAGGACACGACCCGGACCTCGACCCCCGTGGTCTCGGCGAGCTGCTGGTAGAGGACGTAGGTGCTCTGGTAGTGGAGGTCGTCGATCACGACGTTGTCGCCGGCGCCGAGGCCGAGCGACCGGGCCACGATGTTCTCGCCGTCCGTCGTCGAATAGAGGAGCCCGACCTCCCGCTCCGCGGCGCCGATGAGCCGGGCGAACTTCCGGCGGGCGGCGGCCGCCTCGTCCATCATCGCGGGCAGGCTCAGGGGATTCCGCGTCTTGGCGTCGTGGAACCTCCGGACGGCGTCCGCCACCGGGACCGGCGACGGCGCGATGTAGGCGCAGTTGAGATAGACGCCCTCCTCGACCACCGGGAAGTCGCCCCGAACGCCGAGGGGATCGTCGTCGGCCGCGGCCGGGCTCGCCGGTCGGGGCGGGGTCAGGACGGCGGCGGCGGAAACGCTGCCGATGAACTCGCGGCGGGTGGGCTTCATGGCGACCTCCGGGGGGTAAGTAGACGCTCGCGATCATAGGGGGTGGGCGCTGAGCCGCCTGCGGCCCGCGGTGCCGGCTGAAGCCGGCGTTCCAAGCCGTTCCGCGATCGGGCTCGTCCGGCGGTGCTGCCCCTGCCGGTGGTAGGATTGTTCCGTTATGGCGGCGCGCAAGGCCAAGTTCTTCGTGGGTGGAGGGCTGTTCCTGGTCGCGCTGGCCGGCCTCCTGGTCACCGGGTTCGAGGAGGGCAAGGCCTACTACCAGACCGTCGGCGAACTGCGGGCGATGGGGCCGCGCGCCGAGGGTCGGCGGGTCCGGGTCGCCGGGGACGTGGTTCCCGGGACGATCGCCTCCGAGGGCGAGGGCAAGGTCCGGTTCGAGATCGAGCACGAGGGCTCGCGCCTCGCGGTGCTCTACACCGGCCGGGAGCCGCTGCCGGACACGCTCGTGGACCGGGCGCAGGCCGTCGCCGAGGGGCACCTCCTCCAGGACGGTTCCTTCGAAGCGAACCACGTGCAGGCGAAGTGCGCCTCCAAGTACGACGCCGCCTACGAAGAGACGAAGACCGCTCCCGCCGCGAAGCCGCCCGCGGGACGGCAAGCCACCGACGGCTAGCCGCCGCCCGGTGAGCCGCTGAGGGCGCCGGCAGACAGTGCACCACCTCGGCAACTTCTCGCTGATGGCCGTGGTGGTCATGTGCGCCTACGCCGTCGTCGCCTCCCTCCTCGGGGTCAGAAAGCAGTCCTCGCAGCTCGTGAACAGCGCCCGCCGGGCCCTGATCGCGGCCGCCGGCTTCTCCGCCCTCTCGGTGGCGGCGCTCCTCGCCCTCTTCCTCGCCGACGACTTCCGCTTCGAGTACGTCGCGAGCTACTCGGCGGCCGCCCTGCCCTGGTACTACAAGGTCTCGGCGCTCTGGGCGGGGAACGACGGATCGCTCCTCTTCTGGACGTTCCTGATGCTCGTCTTCGCGGCGGCCTGCGCGATCAGCCGCCGGCGCGACGAGCTCATGCCCCACGTGGTCGCCACCCTCGGCGGCGTGATCCTGTTCTTCGCCTACATGAACTACTGGGTGTGCAACCCGTTCGGGCAGCTCGCCGAGATCACCGCCGCCGGGCCGATCCCGTTCACCCCCCGCGACGGGAACGGGCTGAACCCGCTGCTCCAGCACCCGATCATGGCGATCCACCCGCCGATCCTCTACACCGGCTACGTGGGGTTCGTGATCCCGTTCGCGTTCTGCGTGGCGGCGCTGTGGACCCGCCGGCTCGACGCCGCCTGGATCCAGAACACCCGGCGCTGGACGCTCATCGCCTGGTTCTTCCTCGGCAGCGGCATCCTGCTCGGCGGCCGCTGGGCCTACGTGGAGCTCGGCTGGGGCGGCTACTGGGGCTGGGACCCGGTCGAGAACGCCGCGCTCATGCCCTGGCTCACCGGCACCGCCTTCCTCCACTCGGTGATGATCCAGGAGCGGAAGGGGATGCTGAAGATCTGGAATGCTGGGCTGGTGATCGCGACCTACCTGCTCTGCGTCTTCGGCACCTTCCTCACCCGGAGCGGGATCGTCTCCTCGGTGCACGCCTTCGCGTCCTCCGAGTTCGCCTGGCGCTTCCTGGTGTTCATCATCTTTGCCGCCATCCTCTCGGCGGCGCTGCTGATCACCCGGGTCAAGGACCTCCGCACCGAAAACGAGCTGGAAGCGGTCGTTTCGCGCGAGTCGGGCTTCCTGTTCAACAACCTGCTGCTGCTCGCCGCCTGCTTCGCGGTGCTCTGGGGGACGCTCTTCCCCGTTCTTTCCGAAGCGGTGCAGGGCGAGCAGATCAGCGTCGGAGCGCCCTTCTTCAACCGGGTGAATGTCCCGCTCGGCCTCGCGCTCCTGCTGATGACCGGAGTGGGGCCGCTCCTCGCGTGGCGGCGTTCGTCGGTGGACAGCCTGAAGCGGAACTTCACCCTTCCCCTTCTTTCCGGCCTCGCCACCGGCGTGCTCCTCTTCGCCTTCGGGATGCGCCATCCCTACGCGATCCTCTGCTTCGCGATGAGCGCCTTCGTGGTGGTGACCATCAGCGCCGAGTTCCACCGGGGCGTGCGCGCCCGGCGCGCCCACCGGGGCGGCAGCTACGGGACCGCGCTCGTGGACCTCGTGCAGCGGAACAACCGCCGCTACGGCGGCTACATCGTCCACCTCGGGATCGTGCTGCTCTTCATCGGGTTCGCCGGGAACGCTTTCAACAAGGACGTGATCGCCGACCTGAACCGCGGCGAGAGCACCGCCATCGGACCCTGGAAGGTCACCCTCCAGGACCTCCCGGGCGGTGAGACGCCGGTCTACAACTGGCTGGGGGCGCAGGTCCTGCTCTCGAAGCACGACGAGCCCGTCGGCATCTTCCAGCCGCGCCGCCAGCTCGACAAGGCCACCGGACAGGCGACCTCCGAGGTCCGGCGGCACGCCACCTTCCAGGAAGACGTCTACCTCGTCTTCTCCGGCATGACCGAGGACGGACGGGCCACCGTCCACGTATACCGCAACCCGCTCGTCCGCTGGGTCTGGATCGGGGCGTTCGTGATGTTCCTCGGCACCGTGCTCACGCTGCTGCCGAACCGCTCGCCGGTGCGGCGGGCGGAAGTCACCGCCGCCGAAGGAGCGGCCCTGGAGGCCGTCTGATGCGTTTCCGATCGCTGCTGGCAATGGCCGCGGCCGCCGCGCTCCTCACCGGACCGGCCGTCTCGCAGGACCGCTACAACTCGGCCGACTACCAGCGGGTGACCCACGCCCTCACCTGCCAGTGCGGCGGCTGCAACGCGATCGTCGGCGAATGCGCGATGGACCGGTGCCCCTCCTCGGAGCCCATCCGGGAGGAGGTCGCCGAGCGGCTCCAGGCCGGGGAGGTCCCCGAGGACATCATCTCCATGTTCGCGGAGCGCTACGGCCTGGTGATCCTCTCGGCCCCGCCGACCAGCGGCTTCCACCTCTCGGCGTGGGTCCTGCCGGGGGTGTTCCTGCTGGGTGGCGCCGCGGTCGTCTTCACCGTGCTGCGCCGCCGGCGGAGCGTGGCGGCCGCCCCCCCCGCCGGTGGAGACGCGGCCGTACCTGCCGTGGACGCTTCGCCCGAGGTGCTCGCCCGCATCGAACGGGACGTCGAGCAGATCCGCTGACGTTCGGGTGACCCTCGTCCTGCTCGCGGTGCTGGCCGCCGCCGCCACCGCGTTCGTGCTCCAGCCGGTGTTCTCGGGACCGGAGACCGCGCCCCGCCGCGAGACCGACCGCAACGTGCTGCGCCTCCGGGAGAAGCGGGACCAGCTCCTCCTCACGCTCGCGGAGCTCGACTTCGAGAAGGACGCCGGGAAGATCGCCCCCGGGGAACACGCCGCGAGCCGCGCGGCGGTGCTCGCCGACACCGCCGCCGTGGTGGCCCGGCTGGACGAACTGACCGCCGCCCAGAAGACGTCCAGAGGCAAGGGCAGGAAGAAGTGAGACTCCCCCTGGCCGCGGCCCTGCTCGCCCTCCCCATCGCCGCCGCCGCGCAGCCCGTCCGCGTCACCATCGTGAACGGCACCACCCAGGGCCCGGCGTCGGCCGACCTCGTCACCCTCTACCGCCTCGGCCAGGGGATGGAGCCGGTGGACCAGATCGAGAACCCGGACGCCCAGGTAACCCTCGAAGCTCCGGACGAGGGTTCCGCGGCGGGCGGCATCCGCCCCTTCCTGCTCCAGGCCACCTACCGCGGCGTCAACTACAACGCTCCGGTCCGCCTCACCCCGGGCGAGACGACCGAAGCCGCGATCGTCGTCTACGACCCCTTCGATGCGTGGAGCGAGCCGGAGATCGGGCTCTCGACCTGGCGCGCGCTCTACCGGCGGATGCCGGGCGAGCGGGACGCGCTCCGCGTGGACCACATCTTCGTGGTGGACAACCGCACCGAGCCGCCCCGCACCTTCATCCACGACGACGAGACCCTGCGCTTCCGGCTGCCCCCGGAGGACCTGCTGCTCGAACTCCCCACCGTCAGCTCCACCGGCGAGACCGGGATGCCGGTGCCGCAGAGCAGCTTCACGGTCGGCGACGAGGGCGATTACGCCATCCGCACCGCCTTCAAGCCCGGCGAGACCGAGATCGTCCTCTCCTACGCGGTCGCCTACGAAGGCGACCGCTACGAGGCGAGGCTCATCGCGCCCCGGGCGAGCCCCGAGGTGCTGCTCCTCGCCTCCCCGCTCGACATCGACCTCGAACTGCCGCCCGGCGCACCCCCCGGCTGGGAGGTCCTCGGGCCCGACCAGGAGGCCCGCCTCACCGCGGCCCGGAAGTTCGACATCGCCGCCGGGGAGTCCGTGGGAATGATCTTCAGCGGCGGGACGCCGCCCCCGGCAACCACGACTCCCGGAGGGCGTCAGCTCCCCGGTCTCGTGGCCCAGTCGGAGGAAGAGAGGTCCGCGGTCGGCACCATCGGCCGGCTCCCGGACCCGACGATCGCCTCCAAGTGGGCGCTCGCCCTGCTGATGGCCGCCGCGCTGGGCTTCGGCCTGCTGCACCGCGCCTTCGGCGGCGGGCGTTAGCCGGGCGGCAGCGGTGACCACCCCCCTCTTCGAGGCCGAGCGCGTCACCCGGCGCTACCGGGAGGTCCCGGTGGTGGACGAGGTGAGCCTCGCGGTGGCCGCCGGCGAGATCGTCGGCCTGCTCGGCCCGAACGGCGCGGGGAAGACCACCCTGATCCGGATGGCCGCCACCCTCGCCCGGCCGTCCTCGGGCGCCCTCCGCTACCGGGGCGTGGAACTGAAGAAGGCCGTTCCGGCGGCGCGCGGCTGGATCGGTTTCGCCTCGCACCAGTCGCTCCTCTACCCGGAACTCACCGTCGCCGAGAACCTGCGCTTCCACCGGCGCCTCCACGGGGTCCGGACCGACATCGGCGCGCTGCTCGAACGGCACGGGCTCACCGCCGTCGCCGGAGTCCCGGCGCGGCACCTCTCGCGGGGAACGGCGCAGCGGGCGACCCTCGCCCGGGCGCTGCTGCACGAGCCGGACCTGCTGCTGCTCGACGAGCCCTTCGCCGGGCTCGACGGCGCGGCGCGCGAGCGGCTCGCCGGCATGGTGCGCGCGGCGCGCGGGCGCGGCGCGGCGGTCCTCTTCGCCACCCACGACGTGGGCCGGGCGGTCGAACTCGCCGACCGGGCGCTGGTGCTCCAGCGAGGCCGGGTAGTCCTCGACGACCCGGAAGCCGACCCCGAAACCGTCCGCCGCACCTACGACACCGCGGCCGCCGGCTTCCCGGCTGGAGAGGCCTCGTGACCACCCTTTCGGCGGCGGCGGCCATCGCCGGGAAGGATCTGCTGAGCGAGGCCCGTTCCCGCGAACGGCTTCCGGCGATGCTCCTCTTCGCGTCGCTGGTGCTGCTGGTGATGCACTTCGCCATCGGGCTCGACTCGGCCGACCGGCGGGAACTCGCCCCCGGCGTGCTCCAGGCGGCCTTCCTCTTCGCCGGGACGCTGGGGCTCTACCGGAGCTTCGCCCCGGAGACCGAGGCGATGGCGATCCACGGGCTGATGCTCGGCCCGGTGGACCGGTCGGCGATCTACTTCGGGAAGCTGGCCTCGGGGACGCTCCTGCTGCTCGCCGTCGAGATTCCGGTGGTCCTGCTCTACGAGCTCTTCTTCCGGGCGAACCTTTTGGGCGGCCAGTCCGTAAGTGGTCTGCTGCTCTTCGGCGCGATCCTCCTGTGCTTCTCCCTCGGTTTCATGGCTCTCGGCGTAACGGTGGCGGCGATCTGCGCCGCGACCCCGGTGCGCGAAGTGCTGCTGCCGCTGCTGCTCTTCCCGCTCTCGGCGCCGCTGCTGATCGCCGGCGTGTCCGGGATCCGGGCCGCGATGGCGGGCGAACCGGTCTGGGACGCCGCGCGTTTCCTGGTACTGGCCGCGGTGGCCTTCGTCTCCGTGTCATGGATGTGCTTCGAGTTCGCACTCGAGGAGTAGCGCTTCTCGGACTCCTGCTGCTGGCCGCCGGCCCCGCCGCCTCCCAGGAGGAGCACCGGGAAGGGCACGACCAGGTGCTCGACGTGCCGCTCGTGGAAGAGGTCCCGGTAGCCGACGGCCGGCTCGACGAGGAGGTCTGGGCGCTGGCCGCGGTCGCCGGCGGCTTCATCCAGACCGAGCCGGTGGACGGCACCGAGCCCACCTACGCCACCGAGGTGTACGTGGCCTACACCCGGGACGCACTGCTGATCGGCGCCCGGATGGAGGACGACGACCCGGCGGCGATCGTCGCCCGCGAGTACCGCCGCGACGCCAACCTCGAGAGCGACGACAACTTCTTCATCGTGCTCGACACCTACCACGACCACCGGAGCGCGGTCTTCTTCAGCACCAACGCGGTGGGGACCCGGCAGGACGGCCTCGTCCAGAACGAGGGCGCGGCCATCAACAACGAGTGGGACGGCGTCTGGCGGGTGGGGTCGCGGCGGACCGAGGACGGCTGGGCCACCGAGATGGTGATCCCCTTCGAGACGCTCCGCTTCCCGCGCGGGACGCCCGAGTTCGGGGTCAACTTCGGCCGGCAGGTGGCGCGCAGCCGCGAGATCAGCTTCTGGGCCCCGATCTCCGTGGACTGGGGTTTCAACGCGATGTGGCGGGTGTCGGCCTACGGGGTGATGCACGGCATGGAGCACGCGAACCCCGGCGGCCGCATCAAGCTGAAGCCCTTCGGGGTCGCCGGAATCACCGGCGAGGGCGAGGAACGGGCCGGGACCACCGACCTCGGGCTCGACGCCAAGGTGTCGCTCGGGTCGAACCTGAACCTCGACGTGACCCTGAACACCGACTTCGCGCAGGTGGAGGCCGACGAGCAGCAGGTGAACCTGACCCGCTTCGAGCTGTTCTTCCCCGAGCAGCGCGAGTTCTTCCTGGAGAACGCCGGCCTCTTCCAGGTCGGCGAGACGACCCGGCCCTTCGAGCCGCCGCAGATGTTCCTGTTCTTCAGCCGCCGGATCGGGCTCTCCGAGGACGGGGAGATCATCCCCATCGTCGGCGGGGCGCGCGTCACCGGCAAGCTGGGCGCCACCGACGTCGGCGCCTTCCACATCCGCCAGCAGGCGTTCGCGGACGTGGCGCCGGCCACCGGTTTCACCGCGCTGCGGCTGCGGCGGGACGTGCTCGAGCGGAGTTCCATCGGGGTGATGGCGCTCGACCGGACGGAGGTGGACGGCGAGTCGCACCGGGTCGGGGCCGCGGACTTCTCCTGGGCGCCGAACGAGGCCGCCACCGTCACCGGATTCGCCGCGCGCAGTTCGACGCCGGGCGTGGAGGGACGGGAGAGCGCCTTCGGGGTGACCGGACAGGTGGGCGACGACCGCTGGAACCTGTTCACGACCTACACCGACATCGGCGAGGGCTTCCGGTCGGAACTGGGGTTCGTGCCCCGCACCGGGATCCGGAAGATCCGGGTGGACGGACTCTGGAGCCCCCGGATCGGCCGCTACGGGATCCGGCAGATCTTCGTGGGGCCGGGCGTCATCCGCATCACCGAGCCCGACGGGTCGATCCAGACCCAGAACGCCAGCTTCGGACCCTTCTTCCTCTTCGACGACGGCAGCCAGTTCTTCTTCAACGTCTCGCAGAACATCGAGGGTCTGAGCGAGTCGTTCGAACTGCGCGACGGGGTGGTGATCGAAGAGGGGCAGTACACGACGACCGACTTGATGACGATGGCCAACACCTCGGAGAGCCGCCGGGTGTCGTTCAACCTGTTCGCCATGAACAACGGCTTCTTCGACGGCCGGCTCCGGGTCTACTCGCCTGGGGTGGCGGTCCGCCCCCATCCCCGGGTGCGGCTCCAGGTGAACTACTCGCGGAGCGAGGTCCGGCTGCCGCAGGAGAACGGCGACTTCAACACCAACCTGGTGGTGCTGCGCGGGCTGGTGGCGCTCTCCCCGGACGCCTTCATCCGCGGGCTCCTGCAGTGGAACGACGACGACGGCAACTTCTCCGGCAACGTCCAGTTGCGCTGGAACTACCGGCCCGGCAGCGACATCTACGTGGTCTACAACGAGCGCCAGCCCTTCGGGATGGACAGCGACGAGCCGTCCTACCGCGAACTCCTCGCCAAGTTCACCTGGTACTGGGTCCCGGGCTAGCAGAACACCCGGATACTTCGCGCTCTGTCATGCGTGGTCCTGGTGTGCGCGCCGGAGGAACGGCAACCCTCGGGCTGATCCTCGGCCTGGCGGGCCACGGCTTCGCCCAGGAGGAACACGACCAGGTGCTCGAGGTGCCGCTCGTGGAGGAGATCCCGGTGGCCGACGGGCGGCTCGACGAGGCGGTCTGGGCGCTCGCGGCCGTGGCTGACGGGTTCCTCCAGACCGAGCCGGTGGAAGGCGCCGAGCCGACCTTCGCCACCGAGGTGCTCGTCGCGTACACGGCGGATGCGCTGCTCGTCGCCGCCCGGCTCGAGGACGACGACCCGGACGCGGTCGTCGCGCGCCAGTACCGCCGGGACGCCGACCTCGAGAGCGACGACAACTTCCTCCTCTTCCTCGACACCTACCACGACCACCGGAGCGCGTTCTACTTCATCACCAACGCGGTGGGGACCCGGCAGGACGGGCTCGTCCAGAACGAGGGCGCGGTGCTCAACAACGAGTGGGACGGCGTCTGGAGGGTGGGGTCCCGCCGTACCCCCGACGGGTGGGTCACCGAAATGGTGATCCCCTTCGAGACGCTCCGGTTTCCGAGCGGGACGCCCGAGTTCGGGGTCAACTTCGGCCGTCAGGTGGCGCGCACCCGGGAGCTGAGCTTCTGGGCCCCCATCGACAACGACTGGGGCTTCAACGCCATGTGGCGGGTCTCGGCCTATGGGGTCATGCACGGGATGGAGCACGCGGACCCCGGCGGGCGCATCAAGCTGAAGCCCTTCGGGGTGGCCGGGATCACCGGCGAGGGCGAGGAACGCGCAGGAACGGCCGATCTCGGGCTCGACGCCAAGGTGTCGCTCGGGTCGAACCTGAATCTCGACGTCACCGTGAATACCGACTTCGCCCAGGTGGAGGCGGACGAGCAGCAGGTGAACCTGACCCGCTTCGAACTGTTCTTTCCCGAGCAGCGGGAGTTCTTCCTCGAGAACGCCGGCGTCTTCCAGGTGGGCGAACGGACCCGGTCGTTCGAGCCGCCCGAGACGCTCCTCTTCTTCAGCCGCCGGATCGGGCTCTCCGAAGACGGCGAGATCATTCCCATCCTCGGCGGCGCGCGCGTCACCGGCAAGCTGGGCGCCACCGACGTGGGCGCCTTTCACATCCGCCAGCAGGAGTTCGAAGGGGTGTCTCCCGCCACCGGATTCACCGCGCTGCGGGTGCGGCGGGACGTGCTGGAGCGGAGTTCCATCGGGGTGATGGCGCTCGACCGCTCCGAGGCCGGCGGCGCATCGCATCGGGTGGGGGCCGCCGATTTCTCCTGGGCGCCGACGGAGGCCACCTCGTTCGGCGGGTTCGCCGCGCAGAGTGCGACGCCGGGCGTCGAGGGGCGGCAGTCCGCGTTCGGCCTGAACGGCCAGGCAGGAAACGACCGCTGGAATCTCTTCGGAAACTTCGCCGACATCGGCGAGGGGTTCCGCTCGGAGCTGGGGTTCGTGCCGCGCACCGGCATCCGCAAGATCCGGGTGGAAGGGACGTGGAGCCCGCGGATCGGCCGTTTCGGGATCCGGCAGATCTTCGTGGGCCCCAACGTCATCCGCATCACCGAGCCCGACGGTTCGATACAGACGGAAAACGTGCAATTCGGTCCCTACGTCCTCTTCAACGACGGCAGCAACCTCTTCTTCGCGGTCTCCCGCAATACCGAAGGGCTGAGCGAGTCGTTCGAGCTGCGCGACGGGGTGGAGATCGCGGAGGGGCAGTACGCGACGACCGACTTCATGACGATGGCCAACACCTCGGAGAGCCACCGCATCTCGTTCAACCTGTTCGCCATGAACAACGGGTTCTTCGACGGCCGGCTCCGGATCTACTCGCCGGGCGTCGCGGTCAAGCCCCATCCCCGGGTGCGGCTCCAGGTGAACTACTCGCGGAGCGAGGTCCGGCTGCCGCAGGAGAACGGCGACTTCAACACCAACCTGGTGGTGCTGCGCGGGCTGGTGGCGCTGTCGCCGGATGCCTTCATCCGGGGCCTGCTCCAGTGGAACGACGACGACGGCAACTTCTCCGGGAACGTCCAGCTCCGCTGGAACTACCGCCCCGGCAGCGACATCTACGTCGTCTACAACGAGCGCCAGCCCTTCGGGATGGACAGCGACGAGCCCTCCTACCGCGAACTCCTCGCCAAGTTCACCTGGTACTGGGTCCCCGGCTAGGGAGAAACGGCTTGGAACGCCGGCTTCAGCCGGCACAGCGGCCCCCAGGGCCGCGGGCGGTTCGTCGCTCCGGAAGAACAGAGTATCGAATATTCTGACTTATAAAGTTAAAATATCCGGCATGTACTACCCACGACACTGCACGGAGCGGCTGAACCTCCTCGCTCGCCACTTCCCGGCGGTCGTCGTGACGGGAGCCCGGCAGGCGGGGAAGACGACCCTGCTGCGCGCCGCCTTCCCCGAGCACCACTACGTGTCGCTCGACCTGCCCACCATCGCGGAGCAGGCGGAACGCAATCCCGACCTCTTCCTGCGCCACCACCCGCCACCGGTGCTGGTGGACGAGGTGCAGTACGCGCCCGGTCTCTTCCGCCACCTGAAGGCGGCCATCGATGCGCGCCGCCACGACATGGGCCGCTTCATCCTCACGGGCAGCCAGCACTTCACCCTGATGAAGGGGGTTTCCGACAGCCTGGCGGGCCGCTCGGGACTCCTCGAGCTCGAAAATCTCGCCCTCGACGAGATCCGGGCGGTCACCGAGATTCCCATCGACGCGCGCGGCCTCGCCGCCCTGATGGCGCGCGGCCAGTTCCCCGAACTCTGGCGGGTTCCCGAACTGCCGGCGCGGGACTTCTTCGCGGGCTACCTGGCGACCTACCTCGAACGCGACGTGCGCCAGATCCTCCGGGTGGGCAGCCTGCGCGACTTCGAGCGATTCATCCGCATCCTGGCGGCGCGTCCGGCGGCGATGCTCAACCGGAGCGATGTCGCGCGGGACGTCGGGGTGGCCGTCAAGACCATCGGGGAATGGGTGAGCGTTCTCGAGACTTCGGGGCAGATCACGCTTCTCGAACCGTGGTACGCGAACTTCGGAAAACGGCTGGTGAAGACGCCGAAGGTCTATTTCCGTGACACCGGCCTGCTCTGCTTCCTGCTCAACCTCGACGAGGCGACGCTCCTTTCCTCCCCCATGCTCGGGGCGATCTGGGAGACCTTCGTGTTCGCCGAGATGCGCAAGCTCAACGAGATCGCCGGCCGGCCGATGGGGCTCTGGTACTACCGCGACCTCCCGGGCCGGGAGGTGGACTTCGTATTGGAGTCCGGCGGCAGGCTGAGCTTCGCGGAGTGCAAGTGGGAAGAGCATCCCGGCTCGCGTGAGGCACGCAACCTCTCGCGGGTGAACGCCGAACTCGAGGCCGCCGGGGGCCCCTGGAAACCCGGCGAGCACTACCTGCTCGGCCGCCCAGCGGCCGCCTCGACGCTGGCCCCGGGAATCACCGTCGCCGGCGTGAGCGACCTGCCGGCCATCCTCGCCGGAGGCTCACCGCTCACGGGGTGAGGCCGGGCTGCGGTACGGCTTGGAACGCCGGCTTCAGCCGGCACAGCGGCCCGCAGGGCCGCGGGCGCTTCGTCGCTATCCCGCGTGCATTTCGCGGACGCAGCGGAGCCATCAGGGCGAACGAGATCCGTCCCCCCGCCCGCCTGCGGCGGGCTGTGCCGGCTGAAGCCGGCGTTCCAAGCCGGTAGCGCCAACACGGCCTGACAGCCTGCGGCTCCTCACCGAGGACCCGATAGCGCCGCCTCCAGGTCGTCCAGCGCCACCGGCCAGCGCGGATGGCGCGCGGCCCTGATCTCCGCAAGCGGCCCCGCCACCACGGTCGTGAAGTCCGCCGGGTCCAGATACGCCTGCGCGACGCGCTTGACGTCCGCGGCCGTCACGGACCGGACGGCCTCAGGCCAACCCATCAGCCGGCCGGCGCTTCCGTGGCGCACCGCCTCGATGGCGAAGGTCCGGCTCGCATCAATGGCGAGTTCGAGCGACCGCTGCCAGACGGCCCCGAGGAGCCAGCCCTGCGCGCGGACAACTTCGCCATCCGTCACCGGCGCGTCCGGGTCGTGCATCCGCGCGATCTCGTCGAGGCTGTAGCGGACGAGGGGTCCCACCGCCTCCGGGCGCCCGCCGGT
Organism: uncultured Acidobacteriota bacterium; assembly: GCA_964448205.1. Taxonomy (GTDB): domain Bacteria; phylum Acidobacteriota; class Vicinamibacteria; order Marinacidobacterales; family Marinacidobacteraceae; genus Marinacidobacterium. The sequence continues at coordinate 3,557 of CAYUVU010000323.1, read as the reverse complement.
GCGCACGAGCAGCAAGCCCGTTCCGGATGCCGTCTCGGGGACCTCGAAGTCGTCCCGGTTGGCGAGGCCGCGCTTCTCGCGCGCGGCGATATTGAGGCGCTCGGCGAGGATGAACCTGAGGACGGCCAGCGGGGCCCGGTCCCCTTCGGGAACGGCGCCGACCGGCCGGCCGATCGCGATCCAGCCCTCAAGACTCGGGACGTCCACGGCGTGGAAGCGACTTGCCATCCCGCCCGGCTCGATCACGGCGGGCTCCGGCGCGGGCTCGCCGCTCGCTACCCATCCATCCGTCGCCGACTCCAGCGCCTCCTCCGCCTCGGCGCGGGAGACCGCGCCCCCGATCCCGAACACGACGCGGTCGGAGGCGAGGCTCCGGGCCGCCAGCGCCCTCACCGCGGCCTGCGAGACCAAGGTCCCGGGCGCCGGCGGCGCCAGGGGATACCCGTGAACGAACCGCTCCAGCTCGACCTTGGGGCGGTAACCGGCGCCGACGATCCCGGCCATCGGCATGTCGTAGCCGGCGCCCGCCTGATATCCCTGGATCGCGGCACCATCCAGATCGGGATTCCGGACGATCGCCGCGAGCAGTTCCAGCCCCTCGCGCCAGTCCTCCGGCAGCACGTTCAGCGAGATGTGAGTGGCGTCGAGGGACTCGGCCACGCTCAGCGACGTCCCCAGTTCGGCGAGGCGCAGCGAGAGCGGCTCCCCCGCCCCCGCGGCGCCCCGCGTCGTGAGGAGGTGGGTCAGCAGGGCCGATGCGCCGGCCTCGCCCCCCGCTTCGTGGAGCCGGCCGAGCGGCAGCGCCGCCGTGATGCGCACCAGAGGGTCGGCCTCCGCGGGCACGATGTAGGCCCGGACACCGCTCGACGCTTCGAAGAGGGCCTCGGCGGGATCGGGCGGCGTGAACGCCGACGGCCCGCCGAGAACCTCGCCGGGACCCGGCCAGTCGTGCTCGAAAACGGGACGCGAGCGGCCAGGGAGGGTGTCCTCGGCACCGCATCCACCGAGGGCGCGAAAGCCATACGCGGCGAGCGCGACGGAGACCACCACGATCCGGGCGATCCACCTCTTGGAACGCAGCGAAAGGTCCGCCCGCACCCGCTGCGCCCGCTCGAGGCGCTTGGCAAGCGTCTCGGCCTTCATCGCCCCTCGCCCCGCAGCCTGGACCACGCAAACTCCAGCCAGCTCGGGCCGCTGCCCTCGGGGGGCTCGGCGCGGGCCGTCGCGATGACCCGGTTGGAGGGCACGAAGTAGGCCGCGGCGACCCGCTGCACGTCCTCCGGGGTCGCCGCGTCGCGCGCCGCGATCAACTCGGGCAGCACGGTCCAGTGGTTCATCGTGTGGTGGTGGCCGATCAGGAAGGCGAGTTCCTGGGTGTTGTCGAGGAACTCCGCCCACTCGAGGCGGAGGCGCTTTTTCGCCCGCGCGAAGGCGCCGGCGTCGATCCGGCCCTCCCGCAGATCGGCGACGGAGTCCAGCAGCGCGCTCTCGACCGCCGCGAGGTCGCCGTCGCTTCCCGCGTGCGCCACCAGGTTGAGAGCACCCGGCGACCCGAAGCGGTAGGTGTGGATGACCCGGAAGTCGGCCGCGACCGAGGCGGGAACCCTCCGCGCCGCCAGCGCCTGGCCGGCCATCCCGTGCGGCCCGCTCAGCAGCGCGGCGATGAGATCGAACACCGGCCGGTCGGGGTGGCCCATGCCCGGGATGCGGTAGCGCAGGTGGACCTGCGGCGAGAGTGGCTCCGTCCAGTCGAGCCGGACGGACCCGGTGGGCACGGGCTCAGCCTCGACGTCCAGGTCGAGCGGGGGCTCGGGCCCGCGGGGCAGCACGCCGAAGTAGCGCTCGGCCAGCGGCACGACTTCCTCCATCGTCGTGTCGCCCACCAGCACCAGCGTTGCGTTGTTGGGGACGAAGTAGTCGTCGTAGATGCGGTACGTCGCGTCCCGGGTGAAGTTCCCGAAGTCGCGGATGTGCCCGCCGTCGGGGACGAAGACCGGGTGGATCTGGGCGGTGACGCCGTCGATGGACTCGTTGAAACGGGTCTGCGGGCGGCTCTTGCCCCCGAGGATCTGCTCCACGACGGTGAAGCGCTGCGACTCCCAGCCCCGCTGGATCGCGTTGACCAGCCGGTCCGCCTCGAGCCGGAAGAAGAGTTCCAGGTGCTCGGGCGGGAGCGCCATGTTCATCTCCATGTAGTCCTGCTCGGTGCTCGCCGGCACCGGGTCGGTGTGGCGCACGGTGCCGCCGCTCTGCATGTACCACTTGTAGGAGGTCCAGAAGTCGCGGTACTCGTCGTCCTGGTCCTCGAGCTCGTAGAGCCGCTGGCGCAGGGCCTCCATCTCGGGGGTCATCGGCCAGTCGAGTTCGTCGTAGAACACGGCCCGCTCCCGGAGCCGGTTGCGCTCCCGATTGCGGAGCGCGATCAGCTCCTGCTCGGTGTCGTGGATCTCCTGGAGGATGGGCAGCTCCGCGGCGAGGTCGCGGGTGCCGACGGTGGTCGTCCCCTGGTGGATGACGTGTTCGAGGAAGTGGGTGATGCCGTGCTGCCCCACGGGCTCGATCATGGAGCCGACGCGCACCCACAGGTTGGCGGCCACCCGCGGCCGGCGGTGGTCCTCGGCGAGCAGGATGGTGAAGCCGTTGTCGAGCTCGTGCTCCTGGATCCGGAGCGGGTCGGCGGGCTGGGCCGCGCCGAGTGACGCGACGGCGGCGACCGTGCCGGCGAAGACGAGGTTTCTCATCGGCTTTCCGTCCCCAAGTCCGGACGATTCTCCCACGAGCCCGGGTTTGCCAATTTTTGTCAACGCCGCTATTCTCGCCGTGTGAGCACGATGAATATCTCGCTACCCGCGCCCCTCCGATCGTTCGTCGACGAGCAGGTGGCAAACCGGGGATTCGGGACCAGTAGTGCTTACGTTCGCGAGCTGATCCGTCGCGATCAGGACCGCCAACACCTCAGAAGCCTGTTGCTCGCAGGTGGAGAATCGGCTCCTTCCGTTACTGCCGATACAACTTATTTCGAGAATCTTCGCGCCCAAGTTCGTCCACCCTCGACGTCGTGACGGCGGAGCCGGTCGTCCTCCGGGCTGCGGCCCGACAGGATGTGGACGAGGCTGTCGCCCACTACCAGTCGGAGGGCGGCATGGACGTTGCCCTCGGCTTCATCGAGGCGCTGGAAGGTGCGGCCCGCCACATCGCCGCGCATCCGAAATCCGGATCGCCTCACTACGGACACGAACTGAACCTGCCGGGATTGCGCTCCTGGCCACTCAGGCGCTATCCGTATCTCGTCTTCTACATGACGGGCGTTGGTCGTATCGATGTCTGGCGGATCCTCCACGGCCGCCGCGACATCCCAGCGTGGATGCGCGAGAAAATCGAACTCGATTAGCGGCCGCAGAGCGCGGTTACCGGCCGTCTTCTTCCGAGCTGCGCTCCGGCGGGCGGCACTCCGGCCACGCTTCGCCGTCCGGCATCGCCCGCCGGTCCCGGGGCATCGGCTCGGCGTCCTCCGACGCCAGGTAGGCGAACAGCGCGGTCATCAGGGCGTCGTCGCG
>CAYUVU010000322.1:0-2693 GCA_964448205.1 uncultured Acidobacteriota bacterium | reverse complement strand
TTCTCGAACACGGAAGCGTCGAGGGTCGTGAGCGGCGCGATGTCGTCAGCGATCCAGATGCTCCGGCCGTGGGTGCCCAGGATCAGGTCGTTCTCCCGCGGATGGATCGCCAGGTCGTCCACCGGCACGGTGGGGATCTGGCCCCGGATCCGGTGCCAGTTCGCCCCCCGGTCGAGCGTCACGTAGACCCCGAACTCGCCGCCGGTCACCAGGAAGTTCTCGTTCTCGTGGTGCTCGCGGATCACGTTCAGCGCGGCCTCCGGCGGGAGGGTTCCGGCGATGGACTGGAAGCTGTCCCCGTAGTCGTCGCTCACGAACGCGTACGTGGAGTAGTCGTCGTTCCGGTGTCCGTCCAGCGTGACGTAAACCCGCGAAGCCGAATGCGCCGACGCGATCAACCGGGTCACGTAGGTCTGGTCGGGGACCCCGGGCAGGTTCCCGGTCAGGTTGTCCCAGGTCCGGCCCCCGTCCCGGCTCCGCTGCACGTTCCCGTCGTCGGCCCCCACGTAGATGACCCCCTCTTCGAGCGATGAGACCGCGATCGTCACGATCTGCCCGAAACTCGAGATCCCGTCGTGGCGCGACAGCGTGTCCTCGGTCACCGGGACGTCCATGATCGGCAGTTCGTCCCGGTCGAGGCGCTTCGTCAGGTCGTCGGTGCGGGTCCACGCGTCGCCCCGGTCGGACGAGATGAAGAGCCGGTTTCCGCCGTAGTACACGGTGTCCGGATCGTGCGGCGAGATCACGATGGGGCTGTTCCAGTCGAAGCGGTAGCGCTCGCCGCCGTTCTCCGGCTGCGGCCGGATCAGCTTGGTCTCGGACGTCCGGCGGTTCAGCCGGCGCAGGTTGCCGTTCTGGGACTCCACGTACACGGTGTCCGGGTCGCCGGGGATCGCCTCGGTGTAGAACCCGTCCCCGCCGCCGATCCGGAACCAGTCCTCGTTGCTGATTCCCTGCCGGAAGAAGGTGCGCGACGGGGCGCCCCAGCTCCCGTTGTCCTGGAGCCCGCCATAGACCATGTAGGGCGTGCCCATGTCGTGGCCGATCTCGTAGAACTGCCCGAGCGCGATGGTGTTCACGAAGTCCCAGCTCCGGCCGCGGTCCCAGGAGATGTGGATCCCCCCGTCGTTCCCGAGCACCATGTGGTTCGAGTCGGCGGGATCGATCCAGAGCGCGTGATGGTCCACGTGGATGCGCTGCACCCAGTCGGTGGCGAAGGTGCGGCCCCCGTCCTGGGAGTAGTACATCTGCGTCCCGAGAACCCAGATGCGCTGGTCGTTGTTGGGGTCGATACGGATCTGGCTGTAGTACATCGGCCGCGGGTTGGTGTCGCTCATCCGCTCCCAGGTGAGCCCCTTGTCCTCGGACCGGAAGACGCCACCCTCCCGGTTCTCGACGATCGCGTAGACGATCCGCGGATCCCGCCGGTACACGTTGAGGCCGATCCGGCCGGTGTCTCCCTCGGGAAGGCCGCCGCCCAGCTTCGTCCAGGTGTCCCCACCGTCGGTGGTGCGGTGGATCCCGCTCCCCGGGCCGCCGCCCGCGAACCCGTAGGCGCGCCGCCGGCGCTGGTAGAGCGCGGCGTAGAGGGTGTCCGGGCTCTCGGGATCCATCGCGAGTTCCACCGCCCCGGTGTTCGCGTCACCGGACAGCACCCGGTCCCAGGTCTCCCCGCCGTCCCGGGTCCGGTAGACGCCGCGCTCCTCGTTCGGGCCCCACAGGTGGCCGAGCGCCGCGACGTACACCGTGCCGGGATCGGTGGGATGCACCAGGACGCGGCCGATGTGGTGCGTGTCCTCGAGCCCCTTGTGGGTCCAGGTGGCCCCTCCGTCGGTGGAGACGTAGACGCCGTTGCCCCAGGAGCTGCTCTGGCGGTTCGCGGGCTCCCCGGTGCCCACCCAGACCACCGACGGGTCGGCGGGCGCCACCGCGAGCGAGCCGATCGAGGACACCTCCTCGTCCTGGAACTGCGGAATCCAGGTGATCCCGTGGTTCTCGGTCTTCCAGACGCCCGCGGAGGCCGTGCCCACCCAGAACACCTTGGGGTCGGACTCGACGACCGCGATGTCGTCGATGCGGCCCCCCATGATCGCCGGGCCGATGTTCCGCCACTCGATCCGGTTCAGGATGGACTCGACCTGTTCGGCGGTCTGGGAAGCGGCCGGCGCCGCCGCCAGCAGCAGGATCGCAATCAGTAGCAACCGGGACCGGAAACGCTGGTTCCGGAACGGTGCAAGCGGAAGAAACATGGCTCTCGCCTCCCTCGCTACAACTCTCGTTCGGGCCGTCACGCGGCCAGCCGGCGAGCGTACCAGTCTGTGATGGAATCGCGCGGCAGGCGCCCTTCTCCGAGCCTATTCGTTCAGCGCGCCGGCGTTGATCCAGTCCCGAATCGCCGCGATCTCTTCCTCGGTGAGCGGGTCTCCCCTCGGCGGCATCCGGTCACCGACGATTCCCATGCGACCTTCGATCTTCTGGATCAGGTAGCTGTTCTCCGCGTCTCCGGGCGCCACCAGATCGAGTGCGGTCTGGGTGCTGGGCACGTTCACCAGGGCCGCGTGCGACACGCCCTCGCTGAGGTCAAGCCCGGCATGGGGAGAGGAGCCACTGTGGTGGGAGACGCAGCGGGGCTCGAAGACCAGGGCCTGGATGCTCGACAGGGTGGGCGTCAGCGTGTCTTCCGCGGGTGGGGG
>CAYUVU010000321.1:0-4649 GCA_964448205.1 uncultured Acidobacteriota bacterium | reverse complement strand
CCCCGCCTGATGCGGTTCTGACCCACCTCCGCGCCGGCCCGCAGGACCCGGGCGGCGTGGGGTTTGTCGGCTAGAATTCCCTCTGGTTTCCGAGATTTCTTCGGCCGTGAGCCGGCTGCCGTGTACCACCCCTTCCCGATGTTCCAGAGCGCCGTGGGCGCTGCCGCCCTCGGGCTCTCCCTCGTGGCGGCCGGGGTCGCCGCGGAGACCGACGGACCCGTCCCTCCATCCCGTGACCGGCGGCTCCAGGACGACTCGCAGGACGATCTGAACGACCTGGCGGTCCCGCTCCGGGGCGGCGGCCGGCTCGCCGCCGACCAGCAGAGCGTCAGCTCGTCGATGGCGAGCCGCATCCTGGGTCCCCCCGCGCCCAACGCCGGAGAGGCCGTCAGCCGGGACGCCGACGGTCGCGTGACCCTCCGCGCCTTCCGCCTCTCCGAGCCCGTCACCGTGGACGGCGTGCTCGACGACCCGGTCTACGACCAGGTGCCGGCGGCGGGCGGCTTCCTGCAGCAGGAGCCGAACGAGGGCGCTCCCGCCTCGGAGTCAACCCGGATCTGGGTGCTCTACGACGCGGAGAACCTCTATATCGCCGCCGATCTGGAGCACCCGGGTCCGTTGATGGCGGGCGAGATGCGGCGGGACCACATGAGCATCGGCTGGAACGACAGCCTCCAGGTGATCATCGACACCTTCTACGACCGCCGGAACGGCTTCCTCTTCCATACGAACCCTCTCGGCGCCCTCTACGACGCCCAGGTGACCGACGAGCGGAACACGAACAGCGACTGGAACACCGTCTGGTGGGTGAAGAGCCGGACGGTGGAGGGCGGCTGGACCACCGAGATCCGGATCCCCTTCCGGTCGCTCCGCTACCCGGCCGGCGGCGACCAGCTCTGGGGGATCAACTTCCAGCGCAACATCAAGCACCGGAACGAGAAGGTGTTCTTCACCCCGACGCCCCAGGCCTACGACCGGCAGGGGTTGCTCAGGCTGTCGAATGCGGCGACGCTGGTGGGGCTCGAGGCTCCGGCCGGCTCGCGGCGGATGGAGCTCAAGCCTTACGCCATCGGCTCCCAGGCGAACGCGCCCCTTCGTGACATCAACGACGAGTGGTCCGGCGACGTCGGCGCGGACTTCAAGTTCGGCGTCACCGACGGGCTCACCGCTGACGTCACCTGGAACACCGACTTCGCGCAGGTGGAGGACGACGAGACCCAGGTCAACCTGAGCCGCTTCAGCCCGTTCTACCCGGAGAAGCGCGAGTTCTTCCTCGAGGGGCAGGGGGTTTTCGATTTCGGCGGCCGGCAGACCCGCGCCTTCGGCGGCCAGGGCCCGTCTGACGCTCCCATCCCGTTCTTCAGCCGGTCCATCGGGATCTCTGGGGGCAGCGCCGTGCCGATCGTCGGCGGCGCCCGGCTGCACGGCCGGGCCGGCGCCTACCAGATGGGTCTGATGAACATCCAGACCGGCGAGGTCGGCGACCTCGACTACGCGGGGACGAACTTCAGCGCCTTCCGGATCAAGCGGGACCTCTTCGCCCGCTCCAACATCGGGGTCATCGCCACCCACCGGAACCACGCGGCCGACGATTCCGGGTCCAACTCGCTCTACGGCGTGGACGGCAACTTCGCTCCCACCGAGAACATCCGGGTGAACACGTTCTACATGGCGACCAGCGAGCCCGGGGTGGAGGCCGGACACCAGGCGGCCAGCTACATGGGCCAGTTCCGCTACGACACCGACCTGATCGACGTCTCGGCCGAGCGTCTCTATCTCGGCGAGGACTTCAACCCCGGGATGGGATTCGTCCGCCGGCGCGACTTCACGAAGAACGGGGGCTCCCTCACGTTCGCCCCTCGTCCCCGCGGCATCGACCGGATCCGGCAGTTCGAGTTCAAGCTGGATGCGAACCAGTACGACCGCCCCGACGGCGCCATGGAGACGCGGGAGTACAACTTCGAGGGACGGGCCATCTTCGAGAGCAGCGACCGGCTCGTGATGACGCACTCGGTGACCGAGGAGCGTCTCCTCGAGGGCTTCGACCTCTCGAGCGACGTCGCGGTGCCGGCCGGCAACTACCGTTTCGCCCGCAGCGGAATCCGGTTCTGGCTGGGAACGCACCGCGCGGTCTCCGGGTACGTCCGCTACGAGTTCGGCGACTTCTTCGGGGGCTCCCGGCGCGAGGTGAGCTACTGGGGGCGGGCCGAGGTGAACCGGCGCTTCTCCATGGAGCCGAACATCAGCCTCAACTGGATCGACGTCCCCGGCGGCGAGGTGCAGGCGCAGGTCAGCCGCCTGCGCGCCACCTACACCGTCTCCCCCCGCAGCTTCGTGGGCGCGCTGGTCCAGTACAACTCCGCGGCCCAGCTGATGTCCGCCAACGTTCGTTTCCGCTGGGAGTACTCGCCGGGAAGCGACCTGTTCGTCGTCTTCAGCACGAACCGGGACGGGGACGACGGCCTCAGCGGGCTCACCGACCGGGCGCTCGTCGTCAAGTTCACGCGCCTCTTCCGCTTCTGAGCCGCCTTCCCGGGCTGCTTGGCGCCCTCGCCGCCGGACTGGTTTCGACGGCGCCGCTGGCCGGCGGGCACCAGGAGGAGCAGCCGGCGGCGGCCCCCGTGATCCGCGGTCCGCCGCCGCCGGACCCTCCGGCGATGATCCGGCGCGACGACCAGGGCGGGGCCACCATCCGGGCCGTTCGGCTGGACGAGCCGCTCGACTTCGACGGACGCCTCGACGAGGCCATCTACGACCGGGTTCCCGGAATCAGCGGTTTCATCCAGACCGAGCCGCTCGAAGGGGCACCGGCCACCGAAAAGACCGAGGTCTGGGTCTTTTTCGACGACGAGGCGATCTACATCGCCGGACGCTGCTGGGACACCCAGCCCCACCGGATCGTGGCCAACGAACTCCGGCGCGACCACGGGAGCATCTGGCTCAACCAGCACCTCGCCGTCACCTTCGACACCTTCTACGACCGCCGGAACGCCTTCATCTTCTACCTGAACCCCCTCGGCGGGTTCTTCGACGGCCTCATCACCGACGAACGCAACTTCAACCGGGACTGGACCGCGGTGTGGGACTCCCGGACCGCCTGGTTCGAGGACGGCTGGACGACCGAACTGCGGTTTCCGTTCAAGACCCTGCGCTACCCCGCCGCCGGCCCCCAGGTCTGGGGCATCAACTTCCGCCGGGTCGTCCGCTGGAAGAACGAAATCTCCTACCTGACCCGGCTCCCGGCCGCCCTCGGCATCTGGTCGATCACCAAGGTCAGTTCCTACGCCACCCTGGTCGGCCTCGAGGCGCCGCCCGCCTCCCGGACCATCGAGGTGAAGCCGTACCTCACCGGCGATGCCGCGGGGGCGAGGATGGAGGGGGCCGGGCTCGAGCGGGACTACGGGGCCGACGTCGGCATCGACGCCAAGGTCGGCCTCACCAGCGGGCTCACCGCCGATCTCACCTGGAACACCGACTTCGCGCAGGTCGAGGCGGATGCCCAGCAGATCAACCTGACCCGGTTCAGCCTCTTCTTTCCCGAAAAGCGGGAGTTCTTTCTGGAAGGGCAGGGACTGTTCGCCTTCGGGACCTCGGAGCGGACTCCGCGCGCCTCCGCCGGCAGGTTCGGTGGGCCGAGCAGCGTCCCGCTCCTCTTCTTCAGCCGCCGGATCGGGATCGCCGGCAACCATCTGGTGCCCATCGACGGCGGTGCCCGGGTGACGGGGAAGCTCGGCGACTTCGGCGTCGGCGCCCTCGCCATGCGGTCCGGCGCGAACGCCGCCGTGGGCGCCCCGGAAACCGACTTCTCGGTCATCCGGCTGAAGCGGGACGTCCTCGGCCGCAGCACCGTCGGGCTGATGGGGACCTACCGCTCGGACACGGGAAGCGGCCTGGGCAGCAACGCCGCCTACGGGATGGACGCGCGCTTCGGGCTTTACGAGAACCTCGACATCCGCAGCTACGCGGCCTGGACGAAGAACGAACACGAGGAGCGGACCGGCGTGAGCTACCGCGGCCAGTTCGACTACCAGGCCGACCGCTACGGGCTACAGCTCGAGCGGCTGGTGGTCGGCGAGGGCTTCGATCCCGGGATCGGCTTCCTGCGGCGCCGGGACTTCGAGCGCAACTACGCGGAGGCGCGCTTCAGCCCCCGGCCCCGCTCGATCGCCTGGCTGCGGAAGATCGGCGGCACCGCCAGCCTCGATCACACCACCGACACCGACGGGATTCTCGAGACCCGGATCCTGGCTCTCCGGTCCGATGCCGAGCTCGAAAACGGGGACAACTTCCAGTTCCAGTTGGCGCGGAACCGGGAAGTGCTCCACGAGGAGTTCCGGCTGACGGACGACCTCGCGGTGGCCGTCGGCTCCCATGACTTCGAAACCGCCCGCCTCAGCTACCGGGCCGGACCCCAGCGGCCGATCTCGGGGACCTTCGCCTACCAGCAGGGTGGGTTCTTCTCGGGAACGAGGCGCGAACTCGCCTGGCGCGGCCGGCTCGAAGTCATCCCCCATTTCATCGTGGAACCGACCGTCTCCCTCAACTGGATCACCCTGCCCGACGGGATGTACGACACCCGGCTGGTTGCCGCGAGGCTCAACTACAACCTCTCTCCCCGGAGCTTTCTCGCCGCCTTCCTCCAGTACAAC
>CAYUVU010000320.1:0-7061 GCA_964448205.1 uncultured Acidobacteriota bacterium | reverse complement strand
GTTCGTGGCCGAACGCGTTCCCACCTACTTCTCCTTCGCCGACTGGAAGGCCCTCGACGCCCTCGAGGTCGCGCGCGGCAAGGCCGAGGGCCGGCCCCGCGTGAAGTTCGTCAGCGTCGAGGAGATGCAGGCCGCGATCCGGTAACCACCGCTCGCCGGGCGGATCGATCGTCCGGACCGTTTCCCCGGTTTCCCGCGAGGGCGCCGTTCAGTTCGGACCTCACCCCCGCATCCGTCTCCCGGGTGAGGCGGGCCGCCAGCACCGGTCTGGCGTCCGCGGGATCCACCTGGGCCAGTGCCCACGCCGCGTGGCCGCGCACCAGGGGTTCGGAATGGTCCAGCGCCGCTTCCAGCGCCTCGAAGGCCCCGCGACCGCCGACGTTGCCGAGGGCGACGGCCACGTTCCTGAGGAAGCCCGCGTACCCCGCGCGCCGGATGGCGCTCCGCCGGGTCCGGGCGCGAAATTCCTCCGCCGTCAGCCGCAGCAGGTTGGCGAGCGTCTCGGTGTGGAGTCCGTCCGTCCGGGCCGCGAGCCGGGGTTCCTCCGCCTTCCCGGCGAAGCGGTTCCAGGGGCACACGTCCTGGCAGTCGTCGCAGCCGAAGATGCGGTTGCCGATGGCCTTCCGGAACTCGGCCGGGATGGGCCCCCGGAGTTCGATGGTGAGGTAGGAGATGCACCGCCGGCTGTCCACCACGTAGGGCTCGACGATGGCGTCCGTGGGGCAGGCGGTCATGCAGCGGGTGCACGTTCCGCAGTGGTTCGAATGCGGGTCGTCCGGCGGCAGGTCCACCGGGAACAGGATCTCGCCGAGAAAGAACCAGGAGCTGCCCCGGGTCGCGATCACGTTCGAGTGCTTGCCGACCCAGCCGAGGCCGGCCCGTTGGGCGAAGGCCTTTTCGAGCAGGGGGCCGTGATCCACGAGGGTCGGGATCCGCCTGCGGGCGCCGGGAGGGCGTTCGGGAAGCAGTCCGGCCTCGACCGCGCCGGCCTCGGCGAACGCCGCCAGGGCGCGGAGTTTCGAATCCAGCACCCGGTGGTAGTCCTCGCCCCGCGCGTACTGCGAGATCACCCCGCCGCCCGGCGGCGCGGAGGCCGGACGGCCCGCGTAGTAGTTGAGGCCGCAGGCGATGACGGTCCTCCCGGGGTTTCGCGCGGCAGTTCCGTTGCCGCTGCGGATGCTGGTCGCGTCGCTCCGCCGGGCTGGGTCGCGGGCCATCCAGTGCATCGTCCCGTGGTTGCCGTCCGCGAGCCATTCCTCGAACCGCTCGCCCGCGCCGGGAAGGCGGGGCGGGGCGAAGCCGACCGCGGAGAAGCCGAGGCGGAAGCCCTCTTCCCGGATCGCGTTCCGGAGGTCGGTCCGGTGGCTCCGGGTTTCGGTCACGGCGACAGCGTACTGCTACACGTCGCTCTCCGGCTTGCCACGCGCGCGGTCGAACCATCCCGGCGAATGAGGTCCGTCCCGCCGCCCGCCTGCGGCGGGCTGTGCCGGCTGAAGCCGGCGTTCCAGGCCGGCGGCGTTACCCGGCCGGGTTAGCGGGGTCCGGACTTGTCGGGGTCGGAGGGCTTTTGTTCCGCGTCGGTCGCGGCGGGCGCCCAGGGGTCGTCCACGCCGGCGCCGGGGCAGAAGTCCCCGGTGTCCAGGAAGTGCGTGTGGAGGCACTCGAGCGTCGAGCCGAGGCTCTGCAGCAGTTCGACCGTCTCCGGGTAGGGGACGCGGGTGAAGAACCCGGCCCGGCCTCCGCGCGCCATGTCGGCGGTGGACTGTCCGAGGCGGGTGATCGCGGTGACGTCCCCGCCCTTGGACACGAGGTACTCGATGAGTTCGTTGTCGCCCCGTGACGCCGCGTAGTGCATCGGGGTGTAAAGCCAGGAGTCCCGCTGATTCACGTCCGCGCCCAGTTCCTCGATCAGGTACTGCACGGCGGGAATGAACTGATCGGGCTGGTTCCGGACGCTGAACGCGCCCAGTCCCAGGTATCCGCCCCCCGCCGCGGCATGGAGCGGCCAGGCGTTCGGCGCGCCCTCCGGGATCCAGGGCAGCGCGGAGTCCTCCTGCTGGCGGCCGTCCTGCTGCCGGCGCTCCCGCATCCCGACCTCGGGCCAGCGCGTGGGAATATGAGGGTCCGCTCCGTGCGCGACGAGCAGCCGCATCGCCTCGAGATCCTGGGCGAAGGTGGCCCGCCAGAACGGGGTCGCCCCGGTGAGGTCGATCCCCATCTTGGTAAGACCGTATTCCCAGTACCAGAGGTGCGTGTTCAGGCGGGGGTTGGGGTCGGCCCCCGCTTCGAGCAGCGCGCGGAGCACCTCCATGTGTTCGGCTTGCTGCAGGTCCTGCGCGCGCGGCTGCGGATAGTTGGACTTGGGCGCCCACTGGGTCTGGAGGACGGCGAAGAGCGGCGTGACGCCGTCCGTCGACGTGCCGAGATCCGGATCCGCCCCGCGTTCGATGAGGACGAGCGCGAGGTCGAACTGGCCGTTGAGCGTCGCCATCAGGAGGGGGCTGGTGCCGTCCGCGCTCACCTGATCCAGATCCGCGCCGCCGTCGAGGAGAGCCGCCGCGGCTTCGAGGTGGCCCTCGCGCGCGGCGTGCAGCAATGCGGTCAGTCCGCCGGTCCGGCCGATGAGGACCTCCCGGTAAGGGGGACGCACGAGGTCGGGACCGCCCGGGTAGTCGGGCCCCACGCGGCCGAGCGAGTGCGGGCTCACCTCACCGACGTCGTAGCCGGAGCGGAGAAAGTCGCGCTGTGCACGGATGGCCGCCTGGACCTGGGCCGGACTGGGCTCGCCCGGGGGTTCGGCGTCCGGGTCCACCTCGGGCCCGTACATTCCCATCCTTTGCGGCGGCGCGCCGATCAGGTCGCGGAAGCGGCGGTTGGCTTCCCGGTCCAGTGCCAGGGTGGGCAGGACGTCGACGACCGCGGTCGCAATCCCGGGGTCGGCGCCGGCGGCAAGCAAGGCCGTTACGGCGTCGGCGCGGTTCGCGGCTGCCGCGAAGAACAGGGGCGTCTGCCCCGCCGACCCCTCCCGGGCGTCCGGGTCCGCGCCGTGGTCTAGCAGCGCGGCCACGGCCGAGCGGCCACCGGTGGCGCCGGCGGCGAGGTGCAGCGCGGTCACACTGCTGTTCGTCGTCCGGGCGTTCGGGTCCGCCCCGGCCTCGAGTAGGCTGAGGACGACCGCGCCATGGCCGGCCCGTGCGGCGACGTGGAGCGGGGTATAGCCGCCGATGCGCGTGCCGGCGTCAACCGCGGCGCCCGCCGCGATGAGCGCCTCGGCCACGATCCGATGCCCGCCCTCGGCGGCGAGGTGCAGCGCGGTCAACCTGTCGCCGCGCGCGGCGTTCACGTCCGCCCCCTCCTCGAGGAGGGTCCGTACGACCTGGACCTGCCCGTCGCGGGCGGCCGCGAGCAGCCCCTCGTCCGCGCTGGCCGCCAGGGGGAGCACTGCCGTTACCAGCAGCGACACCAGGGCGGCTCTCATGCGGAGACGCTCCCGGCAGTGGCCGCCTCGTCCGGGAGGTCGAGCGGGAACACGCCGTCGCTGTCGCCGAACGTGTCCGTCTCCGGGTGTCCGATCCTCCGCATCAGGCTCACGAAGGCGTTCGCCATCGGGGTCCCCTCCGGCGCCCGCAGATGGAGGCCGCCCTCAAGCGCCCCGTTCGCCCTGCCCAGCAGGAGCAGCGGCGCTCGCCGGTGGTTGTGGAGGTTCCCGTCCGCCATCGGCGAGCCCCAGATGATCGCGGTCTTGTCGAGGAGCGAGGCGTCGCCCTCCATCGTGTCGCGCATCTTCTCGAGGAAGTAGGCGAGCTGGCCCAGCCGGTAGGTGTTGATCCGGTTGAAGTCCATGATGTCCTCGGGGACGTTGCCGTGGTGCGAGGCCCCGTGGACGGACTTCGTCGTCCCGCTCTCGGGGAAGGTCCGGTTCGACTGGTCGAAGCCGGTCTTGAAGGTGATGACGCGCGTCAGGTCGGTCTGCAGCGCGAGCAGCTGCAGGTCGAACATCAACTGCATGTGCTCCACGAAGGAATCCGGGACCCCGGAGGGGGCCTCCGGCATCTCCCGTTCCTCCCCGCTCGTATTGCGCTCCTCGACGAGCTGGATCCTCCGTTCGATCTCGCGGATGTGCTCGACGTACTCGTCGAGCGCGACCCGGTCCGCGGCGCCCAGGGTTCCCTTGAGACGGGCGACCTCGGTCGTGATCCAGTCGATCATGCTGCGGTCCGTGCGGCGCCGCGCCGCCCGGTCCGCGGCCGTATCCCCGGCGCCGAACAGCCGCTCGAACACGACGCGGGGCTCGCGGATCGCCGGAAGCGGCTGGCTGGGCGTGGCCCAGGCGAGCGAGGTCGTGTAGGCGCAGTGGTAGTTGTAGGCGCAGCCGCCGCCGCGATCGATGCCCTCGATGCAGAGTTCCAGCGAGGGGAGCACCGTCTCCCGCCCGAAGCGCTGCGCGTGCAACTGGTCGAGCGAGGTGCCGATGAAGATGTCGGACCCCTGCGTCTGCTTCGGATGGGCCTGGGTCAGGAACACTGCCGTCGATCGGTCGTGGTCGCCGCCGATCTCCTCCGCCCGGAACGCCTCCGCCGACCGGCAGTCGGTGTTGCTGACGATCGTCAGGTACTCGCGGAACGCCTCCAAGGGCTTGAGCTGGCTGTCCGCGATCAGCTCGAAGCCGCGTCCGGTCGCCGCCGGCGCGAAGAGGTGGCGGCCGTCACCCCAGTCGCTCGAGCCGGCGACGCCCATCGACTCCTCGATGGCGACCAGCCGTGTGAATTCCGCCGCCTTCCTCGGGGCGGCCCACAGCCCGGCGGGAGCCATCGCGTCGAGCAGGGGCAGCGCCACGCTGGCGCCGGCCCCCCGCAGGAAGGTGCGCCGCGGGAGGTGTTTGCCGGTGATGATGTTCATGAGCCCCCTCCGCTTCTCCTCTGATGTTCCGAATTCTACCGGCCGTCCGCGGCGGGCGCGGGACGCGCCATGCGGAACGCGTCGCTGTTCACGACGCCGAGGATGA
The DNA here is from genome assembly GCA_964448205.1 of uncultured Acidobacteriota bacterium. Lineage (GTDB taxonomy): Bacteria > Acidobacteriota > Vicinamibacteria > Marinacidobacterales > Marinacidobacteraceae > Marinacidobacterium. The sequence goes on along the minus strand of CAYUVU010000320.1, from coordinate 2,056 downwards.
AGGAGGACATGCGGTAGCCGCCGGCCTCCGCCTCGCGGGCGATGGCACGGATCCCGGGCCCGTCGTAGTACTCCGCCCGGCGCCCGATCGCGTAGGCGAGCAGGTGTTCCGTGAAGTTCCGGACCAGGGGGATCGGCCGCTTCATGAGGACGCGGACGAGTTCGGCAGGCGTGCTCACCTCGGTCCCGTCGTAGAAGGTCCCCCGCGTGTCGAGCGCGACGCCGTTCTCGCGCACCCGCACCTGCCCCGTCACGTCGTAGTTGTCGAGCGCGAGTCCGATCGGATCCATGAACCGGTGGCAGGCGCGGCACGTGGGATTCGCCACGTGCATCTCGAGCCGTTCGCGGGTGGTGAGGCGCCGCCCGCGCCGGGCCGCCGCGGTGTCCTCGAAGGCCGGGATGTCGGGCGGCGGGGGTGGAGGCGGCGTGCCCATCAGCACCTCCATCACCCACTTCCCGCGCAACACCGGCGATGTGCGCGCGGACATCGACGTGAGCAGCAGCACGCTTCCGTGCCCCAGCACGCCGCGCCGGCTGTCGTCCGGATAGCTCACCCGCCGGAACTCGGGCCCCGAGACCCCGGGAATCCCGTAGTGCGCCGCGAGGCGCTCGTTCAGGAAGGTGTAGTCCGCCGTGAAGAGTTCGAGCAGGTTTCCGTCCTCGCGCACGAGATGGTCGAAGAAGAGCTGCGTCTCGCGGACCAGGTCCTCGCGGAGCTGGCCGGTGAAGTCCGGATAGAGATAGGGCTCGGGCTGGTTGTCCTCGGCGTCCTGAAGCCGCAGCCATTGCGAAGCGAAGCGCGTCGAAAGCGCCTCGGCCCGCGGGTCCGCCAGCATCCGCCGCACCTGCGACTCGAGAACCGCCGGATCCGTGAGCCGTCCCTCCGCGGCCAGCGTCACCAAGTCGTCATCCGGGCTCGCCGCCCAGAGGAAGAACGAGAGCCGCGACGCGAGATCCACGTCCGCGATCCGGTAGCTCGCACCGGGCCGGACCTCCGACGGAGCCTGCTCCAGGCGAAAGATGAAGGACGGGCTGGCGAGGATCGCCTGGAGCGCGGTCCGAACGCCGATCTCGAATCCGTCCTCCGCGGCGGCGCGGTCGTAGAAGGCCATCGGCCCCGCGAGATCGTCGTCCGTGACCGGACGCCGGTACGCCTCGCGGGCGAGCCGGGTCACGATCGCCGCCGCACACGCCCGGGCATCCTCGGGAACGTCCGCCACTGTCGCCCCGTCTTCCGGATAGCAGTCAAAGATCTTTCGGCGGCTCGCCGTCTCCGAGAGCCCCGCACTGCGTTCCGGGCCGGTGATCATGAGTTCGCTCAGGTGAGGCAACGCCGTGATCCCGTAATTCGCCCACGCCTGGGAGTCCTCGCCGCCGACGAAGGACCAGCCCGGCGTCTTCAGGGGATCCTCGTACGGCCCCTCGATCGTGCGCACGAAGGCCGCCGCGACCTGCCGCTGGCCCGCGCGCACGAAGATCGGCTCCGTGCGGATCGGCACCGTCGAGCGGCCGCCGTGTTCGAGCCCGAGGAGGGCGACGCCTTCTCCGTCGATGGAGATGTCGACATCCTGAAAGCCGGTCCCCTGGCCGAAGAGGGTCTCGATCGAGATCACGTACTCCCCGTCCACCGGGAAGTCGTGGGTGACGACCATCCCGCCGCGCGTACCGTACGGTGTTCCCTCGAGGTGGTCCCAGGCGTGTTGCGAGACGTCGATCGGATTCGTGTACTTGGCCGTCTTCGAGAGCGCGTCCGGGTTACCGACGGCGATCCGGCTGACCTCGGTGGCGGCCCGCAGGTAGGCCTCGAGGAGCGTCGTCGAGAGACCCTGCGCGTCCGACATGTTGTCGAAGGCGCCGAGGTAAGTGTCCGCGGGCAGCCAGCGTGCGGCCTCGATGTCGAGATCGAGGAGATCGCGGATCACGCGCTCGTACTCGGCGCGGTTCAGTCGCTGGAAGCGCCGCGAGCCGGGGTTTTGGGAGCGGCCGGCCTCGCCGTCGACCACGGTCTCGAGCGTCTCGGCCAGCGCGAGCAGTGTTTCGGGCGGCGGGCGGCGCTG
>CAYUVU010000319.1:0-12416 GCA_964448205.1 uncultured Acidobacteriota bacterium | reverse complement strand
GCGGACCGGCGGCGCGGCGGAGAGGGAGGGATTCGAATTACCTAGATAAGTCATTGATTTTACGCCGCATGGAGGGCATGGGATCGAACACTGCCCCACATTTCTCCCCACCCCGACGCTCCTGGCTCTTCCTCCCCAACGCCGGACATGTCCAACCGCATCGCCGCATCGGTAAGCGTTCGGTCGTGGGGGTATGGCGGACCGGCAACAGGGTGGTCGTTGCGTGAACGCGCACAGCGGAGAAGGAATCACGGACGCGCTGAAGTGGGCGCAGCCGGTAGCCACCGCGCAGGGTTGCGGTTGGTGCGGGCCTTCTACCGGGTGTTTGGCACGGAGGTTTTTTCTGGAGACCCGCCTGACCGGCGCATCTCTTCCAGCCGGCCTCGCAGGACTCGATAGACCTCGTCATGATGCGAGTGATGTCCGGCCAGTTGAGTAGTGTGCTTCAGGATTTCCACGGCGCGCTCAGCGCGCTAGTGCCAAGTGTCGTCGCCGACACCGAAAGCACACTCCGCCAGGGCGTCGTGGGCGAACGGAAAGGTCGGACGGCTCTCGACGGCGGCCGAGAACCTCGCGAGGCTAGCTTGATCGCAGCTTGGATAATAGCGGCCATCCCGTTCGGCCCAGGCCCCCTCCAAGACTCGGGTCAACGCGCCGGAGTAGCTGAGACCCACGCCGGCTAGGCCAGGATCGCCGAGAGCATTCAGTTCCGCGACGTTGTTGTACAACTGTAGGCCGGGACGTACGGGATGATGACCTCCAAGCAAGAGGGGAAGCAGTACATCGTGGTGTAGGCTGGGCAGCGTGGTCGGGTGCCGAAGTCATGCGTGGCGCTGGCCTTGCCGGAAGCCGACGGGAACTGACGCGCTGAGCGGACGGGGACGGGGAGCCCATCCCACCCTGGCGCGCAGCGGGCAGTGACCGAACCCCGATGGACACCTCTTTATCGTCGGCCTTGCCGGAGCCAGCTTGCGCCATCGAGGTCCCGTTGGATGACGAGGTCAAGACGTCGGTGCGGCGCTACGGGAATCCGGACGGTCCCCGGCTGCTGCTGAGCCATGGAAACGGACTCGCCGCGGATCTCTACTACCCGTTCTGGTCCCTTCTGCTGGACGATTTCGACGTCATGGTCTTCGACCTGCGCAATCACGGCGCGAATCCGCTCGGGGAGCTCGCCCGGCACACCGTCGCCAACCTCTGCCGCGATGTGGAGGCCATCGGCCGGGCCGTGGACCGGGAGTTCGGGGTCGGACCCCGGGTCGGCGTTTTCCACTCGGTGTCCTGCCTGGCCGCCCTGCTGTCCCCGTCGCTCGCCGCCTCCTACGCGGCGCTCGTGCTGTTCGAGCCGCCCCTGTTCTCGTCCGGGGCCGATTGGCGGGTTTTCGAGCTGGCGTGCCACCAGGCGGCGGCGCGCACGCGAATCCGGGCGGACAGGTTCCGCAGCGAAGCGGACTTCATCCACCTCATGAGCGCCCAGCCGACGATGGAGCGGGTGGTCCCCGGGGCGCTCCGCCTGATGGCCCGCGCCACGCTCCGGCGAAACGCGGGCGGGTACGCGCTTCGCTGTCCACCCGAGTACGAGGCGAAGATCCTCGCGACGATACCGGACTTCTGCCGAATGGTGGACCCGGACACTCTGCCGCTGCCGGTCAAGGTCGTCGGCGCGGATCCGGCGCTCAAGCAGTATTTCCTGCCGCCCTGCAATCTGGGCCACGCGAAGTCGCTGGATTTCGAGTCGCTCCCCGGCACCACCCATCTGGCCCAGCTCGAGAAGCCGGAGGAATGCGCCGCGCGGACCGTGGCGTTTCTGAAGAAGACCGGATTCGTCGGTTCCTGACCTCCCCGAAACGACTGAGCAGGGGCGTGGTTCCGGCTTTTGTTCTGGGGAGCGGCAAGCCGGTAGGCCATCGCAGCGGCGAAACGGGATTCGCTGAGATCCACCAGCCACCAGGAGTCCGCCGGTGCATGCGCGAAGCGAAACTGGGCGGCGCGGGCGCCGTGGAGGATTGTCGCCGGGACCTCGAAACGTGAGCGATTCAGCGAGAACCCGGTACCCAGCGCCTTGATTCCTTGAGGCTCGCGAGCCGATAGAAGAGATCCGCTTTCCGCGGCCCCGTCGGCTCGGTGAGCGCGCGCTACTCCCGCGTCCGGTCCGGGCGGAGATCCACGTGCGGGATGGGTGCGCCTTCGGCGTCGGTCCAGGGGCTCCACCGGCGGAGGTCGCCGGCGATCATGGCGCCGGGGCGCTCCACGGCGCCATGATCACTTCGCGCAGATACGCGCCCAACCCCCGCCGCTGATCCCACTGTCGGGGATACCCAAGGGACACCTCCTGAAAGGGCACCCCGTCGAGCCACTGCGTTCCCCGGATGTGCAGGTGGCCGTACACCACTGCGCCGGCGCCAAAGCGCCGGTGCCAGCCGCGCGTGCGCCGGGTGCCGCACCAGGGGGTAAAGCGCGGGACGTTCGGCAGCACCGCGTGTTCCTCTTCGAGCGGATAGTGGTTCATCAGCACCTTCGGAATCCCGTCCGGACACGCGGCGAGCCGAGCCGCGGTCACCTCGCAGCGCGCAGCGCACCAGGAGTCCCGATCCACGAAGGGGTCGGGATGCAGCACGTATTCGTCGGTGCACACCGCGCCGGTTTCCCGTGCCCACGGGATGACCTCGTCGCGCGCGATGTGCCGCGGCCGGAAGCTGTAGTCGTAGAGCAGGAACAGGGGCGCGATGAGGACCCTCCCCTCCCGGTGCTCCACTACCGGATACGGATCCTCGGGCGTCAGGACGCCGTAATCGCGCGCGATGGCGACCAGCCGTTCGTAGAGCGCCACCCCGCGCAACCCGGAACTCGTGCCCGGGAGCGTCCAGAGTTCGTGGTTCCCGGGCGTCCAGACCACCTGGCGGAACTTCGGCGTCAGGCTCCGGAAGGCCGCATCGAGCAGCCGCGGACCATCGGTGATGTCCCCCGCCAGAAGGAGCCAGTCGTCGGGATGGGAGGGAAACTGCGCGAGCGCCTCCCAATTCCGCGGGTGGGACAGATGGAGGTCCGACAGCGCCCAGAATCGCAACGGATCACCGTCCGGGGCAGGAAATCATCAACATCGGCGTCGTCGCTCAGGAATTTTAGTCGGCCGCCGCCGCGATCCGTTCGGACGCCAGGCGTGGTTTCGGGTGGGTGCGACGGCGCCCGCGCAGGCATACACTCCGCGTGATGGGAACGAGGGCGTACGCCGTCCCTGCCGGGCGCCGCCGGGTGGGCCCGCCGGGCCGGAAGCGGTATTCGCCCGGCTTCCCGGCGAGGCGCGCCTGATGCTGCGACGTTTCCTGTTCCTGCCGATTCTGCTGGTTGCGGCTGGCGCCGTGGCGCTCCTGGTCGCCCTCGGCCCGGAGCCCGAAGCACAGGGAATCGAGACCCCGCTCACCGAGGTTCGGGTCGAAACCGTGCGACTCGGCCCCTATCGGGTCGTCGTCCACGCGGATGGCGCGGTGCGGCCCGCGCGGCGCACCACCGTCGTAGCCCAGACGGCGGGCGAGATCATCTGGGCCGTGAGTCCGCTCGCGGCCGGAACCCGCGTGGACGCGGACGTCCCGCTCTTCCGGATCCGGCGCGCCCCCTACGAGGAGGCGGCGGCGCTGGCGCGCAGCCGGCTCGCGGAGGCGGAACTGCGCCTCCATCAGGAGCGTGCGGTCGCCGAGTTAGCCCGGATCGAGTGGGAAGGGGCTGCGCGAGATCCGGACCCGCTGGCGCTCCGGATGCCGCAGCTCGTGGCTGCCGAAGCGGGTTTGGCCGGGGCTCGCGCGGCCCTCGAGAACGCGGAAGCGGACCTCCGGAACACCGAGGTGCGGACGCCGCACGCCGGCCTCGTCGCTTCGCGCAGCGCCGAGGTGGGCGAGTGGGTCGCCCCAGGCCAACCGCTCGTGGTGTTGTTCGGCCTGGACGTATTCGAGGTGCGGGTCTCGCTGCCGGACGCCGCGCTCTCGCTCGTGGACCTCCCGTTTCGTGGAGCGAACGGGCGCGGGCCCGCGGCGCGCGTGACCGCGACGCTCGGGCCGCCGAACGCGGAGGTCCGGTGGACGTGGGAAGGCCGGATCACCCGCATCGAGGGCGAGATGGACCCGACGACCCGCTTCGTCCCGGCCGTTGTCGCCGTGGATCGGCCGTACGGAACGACTCCCGAGGGCCGGCCGCCCCTGATCGTCGGCATGTTCGTGGGGGTGGAGATCGAGGGGAAGGAGCTACCGGATGTCGCCGTCGTGCCGCGGAGTGCGTTCCGCGCCGACGGGACCGTGCTGGTCGTGGACGCGGACGACCGGGTGCGCGTGCGCGAAGTGGACCCGTTCTGGTCCGCCGGCGAGGCGGCGCTTCTGGTTCGGTCGGGACTGGCCGGCGGGGAGAGGCTGGTGGTTTCGCCGCCTTCCATGGTCGCGGACGGAATGCGGGTCCGGGTGGTGGGACGGTCCGATCCGGCGGCCCCCGCCGGCGAGGGGACGCCGGGAGCGGGATCCTGAGCTCTTGGCGGCGATATGGGCGAAGCGCTTCCTGAGGCGGGAGGCCGCTCCACCGGGGTGATCGCCTGGTTCGTCCGGAACCGGGTTGCGGCGAACCTGGTCTTCTTCGGGGTTTGCCTGGCCGGCTATCTCGCGGTGGGCGAGGTCCCGCACGAGATCATCCCCCAAACCTCCGCCTCGGCGATCCGGGTCCAGGTGGTGCTTCCCGGCGCCGACGCCCTGGCGGTTGAGGAGCGGGTGCTTCTCAGCTTGGAGGAGACGCTCCGCGGCATCGGCGGGGTCACGGAAATGACCGGTGTCGCGGCGGACAGTGCCGCTCTGGTGATGCTCGAACTCGAGCCGGGCGCTGACATTCGCGCGGTCGGCGATACGGTGCGCGCGCGCCTCGTCTCGCTCGCCACCTTTCCGGCGGAGGTCGAGGCGCCGGTGGTCACCGAGATCCAAGCGTCGCGGGAGATCCTGCGCCTCGCGGTGCACGGTCACGCCGACGAGGCGAGCCTGCGGGAGGCGGCCTGGCGTGTCCGGAACGCGGTGGCGGGGGCGCCGGGGGTGTTGAGCGTGGAGCGGCTTACCGGCCGCGATCGTGAACTCGTGATCGAGGTTCCCGAAGAGAACCTCACCCGGTTCGGGTTGACGTTCGACGGGGTGGCGGCGGCGGTCCGGCAGGCCACCGCGGAGGTCCCGGCGGGCACCGTCCGGAGCGGACCGCACGAGGTGGTTCTGCGCAGCGAGGGCGCCGCCTTTCTCGCGGACAGTTTCCGGGGGATTCCGCTCGTCGCTGCTCCCGATGGCGGGCTGATCCGGCTGGGGGACATCGGCACGGTCACCGACGGCTTCGACCGGACCGAGCGGCAGGCCTGGATGAACGGGGAACCCGCGGTCCATCTGACCGTCGCGCAGGCTGAGGGGGCTCGGCTCAAGGACACCACGGACCGCGTGCTGGAGGCCGTCCGGGACGTCACCCTTCCCGACGGGTTCGCGGTGACCCCCTGGTACCTCGCGTCCGAGTCGTTTTCCGACCGCCTGGAACTCATGCTCCGAAACGGCCTCTACGGGCTGGGGCTCATCTTCCTGGTGCTGTTCTTCACTCTTTCGACCCGCCTCGCGGTCTGGACCGCCGCCGGGCTTCCGTTCACCTTCCTGGGTGCCTTCCTGCTGATGCCGGGGCTCGGGGTGAGCGTCAACCTGATCAGCATGTTCGGCTTCATCATGGCCCTCGGCGTGGTGGTGGACGATGCGATCGTGGTCGGCGAGAGCATTCAGCACCGGTTGGACGGCGGCGGGGAGGGGGTCGAGGAAGCCGCCATCCGCGGCGCCCGGAAGGTCTTTTTCCCGGCCGCCTGCGGGGTGCTGACGACGATGGCCGCCTTCGCGCCGCTGCTCGGGATTCCCGGTGTGTACGGTGAATTCGTCGCGGACCTGCCCCGGGTGGTGATTCCGATTCTGGGATTCTCCCTGCTGGAAGCCGCCTGGGTCCTGCCCCATCACCTGGCGCACGGGGGGCTCCCGGTGCGCCCGAGCCGCCGCTTGGCCCGGATTCGAGGCTTCTGCCAAGCGGGGTTCGATGGGACCGTCCGGCGGATCTACCGCCCGGCGCTCCGCTGGGCGCTCGGCAACCGCCTCGCCACCCTGGCGCTCGGGGTCCTTTTCCTGTCGCTCGCGCTCGGACTGGTGGGGGGGCGATGGATTCCGCTCGCCACCGGTTCTCCGCTCGAAAACAACATCGTGAACGTGCTCGTCAGGCTGCCCCCCGGCGCGACGGTGGAGGCGACCCGCGAGGTCGTCGCCCGCGTGGAGCGGGTTGTGGACGACGTGCGCGCCGACATCCTTGGCGAGTCCGGACCTGATGTCGAGCGTCACCGCGCCGTCCTGGTGGGACAGCAGTTTCCGCTGGGCGTCGGGGAGGCGCTCGGTGGCGCGGACGCCAGCGCCGGTCCGGCGCTCGGGCAGGTCCTCTGGCGGCTCATCCCCGCGGGAGGTCGGGGGGATTTCTCGACCCTGAACGTGGCTGACCGGGTGCGCAGCGGGATCCGCGAGGAATCGCTGGACGCGGACATCTCCGTGACGACGGACGCTTTCGGCGGGCAGGCCGACCTCTCCATCCGGGTTCGCGGTCCGGGTCTCGACGGGCTCCGCGCCGCGTCGGCGGCGCTCGGCGCCCGTCTTCTAGACACCCCCGGCGTGACCACCGTGCGCGACGACATGCACGATTCCGCGCCCGGGCTCGTGGCGCGCCCGCGCGGCGCCGGCACCGGTGTCGGCGTCACGGCCGCCGCGCTCGGCAGGCAGCTCCGCCAGGCGTTCCACGGCGAGGAAATCCAGCGCATCCAACGGGACCGGGAGGTGGTCCGGGTCCTGCTTCGCGCCCCGGGGACCACGCCGGGCGATGTCGTCGGCCTCAGCGCGATGCCGGTGCGCCGTCCGGACGGGCTCGTCGCGCAGCTTGGGGAGGTTGCCGAGGTCAGCCGCGAGAGCGGTGAGTCCGTCATTCGCCGACTCGACTCGGCGCGCACCATCACCGTGCTGGCGAATGTGGATCGCGCCCAGATTCTTCCCGAAGAGGCGACCGCCGAGGTCCGGAGCCGAATCCTCCCGGAGCTCGAGGAGCGCTTCCCCGGAGTTGCGTTCGAGATCGCGGGCCTCGCCGCCGAACAGGCGGAGAGCCAGTCGGTGGTCGCGCGCAACGCGCTCCTCGCCACGATGGTCATCTACGTGCTGCTCGCGATCCCGCTGGCGTCCTGGATCCAGCCGTTCGTAATCCTGGCGGCCATCCCCTTCGGCCTCGCGGGGGCGGTGTACGGGCACCTCATCATGGGAATGGCGCTTGACCTGATGAGCATCTTCGGCATGGCGCCCCTCATCGGGATCGTGGTGAACGACGCCCTGGTCATGCTCGACTTCATCAACCGTCGCCGGGCGGCGGGCCTGCCCGCCCGGGAGGCGGTGCTGGAGGCCGGACCCGCCCGGTTCCGGGCCATCGTCCTCACCACGGTGACCACCTGCGCGGGCGTTGCTCCCATGATCGCCGAGACCAGCTTCCAGGCCGCCCTGCTCGTCCCGGTGGCAGTCTCGCTCGCCTTCGGGTTGGCCTTCGCCACCCCGGTGACCCTGTTGCTGGTGCCGGTGATCTACAGCCTCGCGAGCCGTGTGGGGCCGGCGCGTTCCGACTGAACGAGCGGGCCGGGCGCCGTCCGCCGAAACGCGGGCCTTGACGCGCGGGTACGGGCATAATGTGTCGGTTGCTGCGGCGCATGTTCCTTCGTTCTGTCCTGCCGGCGTCGTGGTGGTGGTCGCCGGGTGGTTCCACTGCGTCGGGCCAGCGTTGTTCAAGCCGTGTCCATTCCTGAGTCGGGTCGCGCCGGCCGCCGCCCCCGGCGACGACAGCGACGCGCGAGGCCGGTCGCCATCGTCGGGATGGCGTGCCGGTTCCCCGGCGCCGCGAGCCTCGACGCATTCTGGCGGCTGCTGGAAACGGGAGGCTCCGCCATCACCCGGGGACGCCCGGACGGCTCGGCGCCGCCGCCCGCGAACAGCGAGCCGCCGGCTTGGGGCGGCTTCCTCGCCGGGGTGGATCGGTTCGACGCCGCCTTCTTCCGCATCGCCCCGGTCGAGGCCCGCTTCGTGGATCCGCAGCAGCGGCTCCTGCTGGAGACGAGTTGGGAGGCGCTTGAGGATGCCGGGATCGCGCCGGGGGTCTTGCGCGGCAGCCGGGCAGGGGTGTTCGTCGGCATCTGGAACAGCGACTATCGGGATCTGCTCGCCGCCGCCGGCGAGGACCGGGCGAGCGTTTACCCGGCCACCGGAAGCAGCTTCTCCACCGCCATCGGGCGCATCGCCTACACCCTCGGCCTGACCGGGCCGGCGGTGGCGGTGGACACCGCCAGCTCGTCTTCGCTGGTGGCGATCCACCAGGCCGCCGTCGCGCTCGAAAGGGGCGAGGCGGAGCTGGCGCTCGCGGGCGGCGTGAACCTCATCCTGAGCGACCGGATCACCCGGACCTTCACGGACGCCGGGATGCTGTCTTCCGAGGGCTGCCCCCGCACCTTCGACGCCGCCGCCGATGGAACCGTGCGCGGGGAGGGTTGCGGGATCGTGGTGCTCAAGCGGCTGGAGGATGCGGAGTCGGCGGGGGACCGGATCCTGGCGGTGATCCGGGGCTCGGCGGTCAACCAGGACGGCGCGAGCGACGGGCTGACGGCGCCGAGTGGTCCGGCGCAGGAGCAGGTGATCGCGGAGGCGCTCGCGCGGGCGGGGCTCAGCCCGCGCTCAGTGGATTATCTGGAGGCGCACGGCACCGGCACGCCGCTCGGCGACGTGGTGGAGGCCGGGGCGGCGGCGGCGGCGTACGGCCGCGGGCGAGGGAAGCGCCGGCCGCTGCTCGTTGGCTCCGTAAAGACGAACATCGGGCATCTCGAAGCGGCGGCGGGGGTGGCCGGGGTGATCAAGGTCGTCCTTTCGCTGCGGGAGGGCGTGATTCCGCAGCATCGGAACTTCGAGACCCCGAACCCGCGCATCGGCTGGGAACGGGGACGCCTCCGGGTGACCGCCGAGGCGCTGGCCTGGCCCCGCGTTTCCGGACAGCCGGCGCGGGGCGCCGTCAGTTCGTTCGGATTTTCCGGAACGAATGCGCACCTGATTCTCGAGGAGCACGGGGCACGGGTGCCTCGTTGGTCCGCCGTTTTGGGAAGGCCCACGGCGGTGGCCGCGCCCCCGCGGAAGCGGGTCGGGACACGCGGGGTTCCGAAGGAGGCGCCGCGCCGGCGCCGGCTGCTGCCGCTCTCCGGGCGGACCGGCGGGGCGCTCGGGGACCTCGCGGCGCGGTACCTCGCGTGGCTCGACGGTCGTCCCAACGACCTCTCGCTCGCCGACCTCGCCTGGACCGCGTCGGTGGGGCGGCAACACTTCGCGGGGCGGGCCGGGGTCGTCTTCCGGGACGAGCGGGATCTCCGCGACCGCCTGCGGGAGGTCGCGGCCGCGGACCACGACGCCGGACACGCCGCCCCCGGCAGGGTCGCGTTCCTGTTCCCCGGCGAGGGCAGCCAGCGCGTGGGGATGGGCCGCGGGCTCTACGAGCGGGAGCCGGTGTTCCGCGCGGCTCTCGACCGCGCCGATGAGCTGGTCCGGGCGGAACGCCGGGCGTCGCTGCTGAAGGTGATGTTCCGGGGGCCCACCGGCCGCCTTGACGACCCCGCCTGGGCCGGACCGGCGCTCTACGCCCTCGAAGTGGCGCTCGCCGAGCTGTGGCGGGGCGTGGGCCTCCTGCCGGACGCAGTGTTCGGATACGGCGTCGGCGAGTTGGCGGCGGCGCAGACGGCGGGCGCCTTCAGTCTGGAGGACGGGTTGCGCTTCGCGCTCCGCCGCGGGGCGGTGCTGCGGAAGCTGCCCTCGGGCGGGGCGATGGCGGCGGTGTTCGCTTCGGAATCCCGGGTGCGGGAGGCGCTCGCTGGCGACGGAGCGGTCGCGCTGGCGGCGCTCCACGGAACCCACCAGGTCCTGAGCGGGCCGGCGGCGGCGCTGGCGGCGCTCAGCGCCGGGCTGGGTGCGGCGGGTGTCCGGGTGGAGCTTCTGGCGGGAAGCCACGCGTTCCAGAGCGCTTTGACCGACCCCGCGCTGGATACGGTTGCCGCCGCTGCCCCTGCCCCCGCGCCGCTGGCGCTCCCGCTCGTCAACAACCGCTCCGGCAAGACGGTTCCGGCGGGCGAAGAACTGGAAGCGGACCACTGGCGCCGGCAGGCGCGGGCCCCGGTGGACCTTCCCGCCGCGACCGCGGAACTGGCGGCGCTCGGCGTGGGCGTGGTGGTCGAACTCGGGCCGACGCCGGCTCTCGGCCCGCTGGTCGCGGACTGCTGGTCCGGCGACGCCCCGCCGCTTTCGCTCGCGAGCCAGCGCGGAGTCGCCGATCAGGAGGACGAGGCCTTCATCGCCGCCGCCTCCGCGCTTTGGGAGGCCGGACTCGGGCTCCGGTTCCGGGGGCTCTACGCCGGCGAGGAACGCCGCCGCATCGCCGCTCCCGGCTATCCGTTCCAGCGGGAACGCCACTGGGTTGGCGCCACCGTCCGGCCGCCGCCCGCCACCCGCTCCGCGGCGCTCGACCGGCGCCCGCGGCCGGAGAAGCGGCCAGCCCGGCCGGACGCGGGAGACCTGACGGCGACGCTTGCCGCCGGGAGCAGCGCGGAGCGCGCCGAGCGGCTGGAGGCGTTCGTGGAGCGCGAGGTCCAGGAGCTGCTGGAACTGCCGGACGCGCCTCCCCGCGACGTGGGGTTCTTCGATCTGGGCATGGATTCGCTGTTGGCGGCGGAACTTGTGAGCCGCCTGACCCGCGCGCTTCCGGGGTTGGCGCTTTCTTCGGAAACCGTTTTGCTCGACTACCCGGACATCGGCGGTCTTGCCGGGCGCCTGGCCGCCGAAGCCACCCCGCGCGACGAACGGGACGCGCTCGCTCCGCCCACTCCGACGCCGCTTTCGGGAAGCGAGGAAGACGAGCGGATCGCTATCGTGGGTCTTTCGTGCCGCTTCCCCGGGGGAGCGGATCCGGACGCCTTCTGGCAGCTCCTGGAAGCGGGGGAGAGCGCCGTCTCCGCCGTGCGCCCCGCGGAGTACGGTCCCCCGGGGTTCGCCGGCGCCGACGCCTTCCCGGGCGCCTACGTGCCGGGCCTTGATCGGTTCGACGCCGGTTTCTTCCGCATCGCGCCGGTCGAAGCGGCCCTGATGGATCCGCAGCAGCGCCTCCTGCTGGAGACGAGTTGGACGGCGCTGGAGGACGCCGGCATCGCCCCGGGAGCTCTCAGAGGCAGCCGGACCGGGGTGTTCCTCGGGATCTGGAGCAACGACTACCGGGAACTCGTGTCGCGTTCGGAAGGGCTGGGGCTGCATGCCGCCACCGGGAACGCCGCGTCGGTGGCGATCGGACGCGTCGCCTTCGTGCTCGGGCTCGAAGGGCCGGCGATTGCGGTGGACACCGCCTGCTCCTCCTCGCTGGTGGCGCTTCACCAGGCGGCGGCCGCGATCCAGCGGGGCGAGGCGGACCTGGCGCTGGCCGGCGGGGTCAACGCGATTCTGGACGGCGCCGTTACGCGGGCCTTCGCCGAGGCCGGGATGCTGTCGCCGGACGGGCGCTGCAAGACCTTCGATGCGGCGGCGGACGGCTATGTCCGCGGCGAGGGGTGCGCGGTGCTGGTCCTCAAGCGGCTCCGGGACGCCGAGGCGGCCGGGGACCGAATCGCGGGGGTGCTGCTCGGTTCGGCGGTGAATCAGGACGGCGCGAGCGCCGGGCTGACGGTCCCCCGCGGGCCGGCGCAGCAGCGGGTGATCCGCGAGGCGCTGGGCCGGGCGGGGATCGAGCCGGCATCGGTGGACTACCTCGAAGCGCACGGGACCGGGACCGAGCTCGGGGATCCGATCGAGGTCCAGGCGGCGGCGGCGGTGTATGGGGAGGGCCGGGACCCCGAACGTCCCCTGCTCCTCGGGTCGGTGAAGACCAACATCGGCCACCTGGAAGCCGCTGCCGGGGTGGCGGGGGTGGTGAAGGTGCTGCTCGCGCTGCGCGCGGAGAGGATCCCGCCGCACCTCCACTTCGCACGGCCGAACCCCCGGATCGCTTGGGACGAGCTGCCGGTGCGGGTGGCGGCGGAAGCGGTGGCCTGGCCGGCGGGGCCCGGACGGCGGAGGCGTGCGGGAGTCAGTTCCTTTGGGTTTTCGGGCACGAACGCCCATGTGCTGGTGGAGGAGTACCGGGAGCGCGGAGAACGCCGGACCGTCGCGCGGCCCGCGCCTTCCGACCCGCCTCCTCCCGCGGAGGCCGAAGCGCAACCTTTCGCCGAGCGCACGCACCGGCTGCTGCCGCTCTCCGCGAGGACGAGGGGTGCGCTCCAGGAGCTCGCGGGCCGTTACCGGGAGTGGTTGAGCGAG
>CAYUVU010000318.1:0-2896 GCA_964448205.1 uncultured Acidobacteriota bacterium | reverse complement strand
GCAGATCGGCGCCGGCGCGGCCCCCTTCGTGGACATGAACGTCCGGTTCCGCGGCCGGGTACTCGACGAGGCCGGGGATCTCGGTGACCCCTCGATCAGCAGCTTTTCGCTGTGGAGCAAGACGAAGATCGGAAACCGGATCGTCACCAACGTCACGTACGACCTGGGCAAGACCCGGATGCATGATTTCTGGGCGCAGTTCGATGTGGGTGGCGGTTTCCAGATCCGGGCGGGACGCAGTTCGCTCGCCTGGTTCGGCGAGTTCACCGAGTCGTCGCACTCCCGCCAGACGATCCAGGCGGCCGTCGGCACGAAGCTGACCCGGTCACGGGAGACAGGCATCTTCATGTTCCTCGACCGCGGCGCCTACAACGCGCGGCTTCACGTGGTGCAGGGCAGCGGATACGCGGCCGAGGACAACTCCTTCAAGGACGTTCTGGGCAGTGTCGGCCGCACCTTCGACATCGGCGGGGCGTCCCTACTGCTTGACGCCGGGCACTACGAGGGCCGTGACGGTCCTGATGACGCGCTGACCCCGCGGCGGCAGACGGGCTTCTACATGGAAGGCGAAACCGACGGCAGCCGCGATTTCCGGGGCGCGGCCTTCCGCCGGGAGCAGTTCGGGCGGGAGCACTTCGGCGGGTTCGCCCGGTTCCGCCACCGTTTCTCTCAGGGAATCTGGGCCATGGGGGAGGTCGGAACCGAAACGAACCACGGTCCGGTCGAAGATCCCGGCCACTCCAGCTACTTCGTGGCGGGGACGCGGTACGAGCTCCCTTGGAGCATGACGCACCTTTCGGCCGATTACCGCTGGCGGTTCGGCGAGGTGGCCGACCACGAGCTGCTGCTTCTCTTCCAGTGGCTCTTCGACTTCCAGAACCCGCGGCGTAACTGAGCCGCGCCAGGCCCCGGCCGGCATCGTCGTCCGCGGGAAAGCAACGGGCGCGCTGCGGATCTGCGGCTGAACGCTCGAGCAGGAAGGCCGCTACCGGATCTTCAGCTTCGTGACCGACTCGTCGGGTCGTCCACCCGGAGCTCGAGGCCGATCGCGGCGAGTTCCGTCGCCTCCTGAGCGATCCCGGCGCGGGTCAGGGGGTGGTGGTCGAGCCAGCCGGGAGGGAAGGAGAGCTCGAGCCGGCCGTCTTCGGTGGCCGCTTCGATCAGGGGCAGCGGTTCCCGGCTCCGCCGGCGGCAGAGGAGCACCGCGATGCGCAGGATGGCGGCCAGCCGCCCCGTGGTCACCGCGTCCGCCGCTGTCATTTCGTCGAAACGTCCGTAGCGGAGCTTCTGGCGGTGGGTCTCGATGAGCGCCGCCAGGAGTTCCTGGTCGTCCCGCGAGAACCCGGGCATGTCCGAGTTCCGCACGATGTAGGCGCCGTGGCGGTGGTAGCCGCTGAACGAGACCGAGAGCCCCACCTCGTGGAGATCGGCGGCCCAGCGCAGGAAGCGTTCGTGCGACTCGTGCTCGAGCCCCCACGAGTCGCGCAGCTGCCGGAGCCCGACGAGGGCGGTGGCCTTCACCCGCTCCGCCTGTTCGCGGTCCACGCGGTACTGGCTCACGAGATTGCGGATGGTGGCTTCCCGGACGTCTTCCCGCCGCCGGCGGCCGATCAGGTCGAAGAGGACCCCCTCGCGGAGCGCCCCGTCGGCCGGTTCGATCCTCTGGATGTCCAGAGACTTCATGGCCGCCCGGAGGATGGCCACGCCGCCCGGGAAATCCCAGATGCGGTCGGCCGGAAAACCGGGGATGGCGTCCGGCCCCTCGGCGAGGGCCTCGACGTGGGCGGCGCGGATCATCCGGCCGCGCAGGCTCTTCAACCCCGGGCGGGTGAGGCCGCCGTTCGCCCTTAGGAGTTCCGCGGCGGCCAGCACCGTTCCGGAGGACCCGAAGGCGCTCGACCAGCCGAGTCCCAGGAACTTCTCCTCCACGGTTTCGAGTTCGCGGCGGACTTCGGTTTCCGCGGCCGTGAAGGCCTGTTTCGTGATGACGCCGCCCGGAAAGAACCGCCGCGTATAGGAAACGCATCCCATGTAGAGGCTGGCGGCGCGCAACGGTTCGTGGCTCGCTCCGATCACGAGTTCGGTGCTCCCGCCTCCGATGTCCACGACCAGCCGGCGGCCGTTCCCCTCCGGCAGCAGTTGGCTGACGCCGAGGTAGATGAGCCGGGCTTCCTCCGCGCCCGAGATGACCTCGACGCGGTGGCCGAGCGCCTTCGCGGCCTTGCCGAGGAGCGCCTTCCGGTTCTTGACCTGCCGGAACGCGTTCGTGCCCACGGCGCGCGCCTGGCCGGGGGGAATGTCCCGGATGCGCTCCCCGATCCTGGCGAGCGCGGCTTCCGCCCGTCCCCAGGTCGCGGGTTCGATGCCCTTGTCGCGGATCCCGGCGGCGAGGCGCACCGGTTCCTTCACCCGATCCACCACCTCGGTGTTCTCGCCGTGGACCCGGGCGACGGTGAGGTGGAAGCTGCGGGAGCCGAGGTCCACCGCGGCGAAAAGGCCCATCGGCAGGTTTCGCTTCGCGGTCATGCGCCCGGCGGCCGGCAGTCCCGGCCGCCGCCGTCGGGCCGGATCGCCGGATGCACCATGGAGCTTCCCGTCGTCATGGTGTCAAGCATCCTTTCCGGCATGGAGGGCCGGTCTCCGCATTAGCATCCGGTCCTGTGTCAACCTGGGTCGTCGGCGATGTGCAGGGATGTTTTAGCACGTTCCAGGCGCTTCTGGACCGCCTGGAATTCCGGCCGGGACGGGACCGGTTGTGGCTCGTCGGGGACCTGGTCAACCGGGGACCCGACTCGCTCGGCATGCTCCGCTGGGCGTACCGGCACCGGGACTCGCTCGTGTGCGTGCTCGGAAACCACGACCTGCATCTGCTGGCGCAGCGCGAGGGGGTGATTCC
>CAYUVU010000317.1:0-3194 GCA_964448205.1 uncultured Acidobacteriota bacterium | reverse complement strand
CTCGCCGTTGCCCACGACCGCGCCGCGGCTCGGCTTCAGGAACAGGTACGGCACGCCGCGCTGCTCCTGGCGGCGGCGTATCTCGGCCGCGCGCTCCTCGGGGGTGCCGGACTCGTTGACGTGGCTGTAGAAGTTGACCGCGGCGTTGAGGATCTTGCCCGGGTACAGGATGGGCGGGAGGGTGCGCACGTCCTCGAGGTCATGCACGTAGGACGGACGGCCGGCGCCCAGCATGTCGTTCTCGACCAGGTGGTTGACAAGCTCGTAGAGGCGACGCTGGAGCCCGTATTCGTAGCGCTCGATCAGCTCCAGCATGTCCCCCGGCGCCTGGACGCGCGCGTAGTAGGGATCGCGCTGGAGTGCGGTGTTGGCGGCGTCGACTTCGACGATGAGCTGGTCGCGCAGCACCAGCGACACGGTGGGCGTGCCGTCGATCTCGAAGGTGCCGACCTTGAAGGGCTCGGCGATGTCCGGGACGCCCTGAGCGGATGCCGGCAGCGGCATCGCCATCAGAAGCAGTGTGGCCAGGATCCGGAAGGTGCGCATGTTGTCCTCCGTTGGTTGACTTCTTCGGACCAACTCCGGCCTTGCGTCGCGTGGGCGTTTTTCGCAGCGAGTCCGCGGGTTCGCGCCCCACCCTTCGCAAGACTGCACAGTTACGCGCGGCCCGGGACTCTGTCAAACGGATTGCATGGCTCTGGCTCGTCGTCTACCGTTTCCTTCCGCACCGATCTCCCTCCGCGTACATCCCTCCGGCAGCAGGTGGGTCATGAACACGATCCGTTGGTTCCTCGCGCTTTCCATCCTGGTCACCGTCCCGCTCGCGCTCTCCGCGCAGCAGAAGGCCCCCCTCGACCACGACGCCTACTCGATCTGGAACCAGATCCAGGACGAGGACTTCTCCCGCGATGGCCGCTGGCTGGTCTACCGGCTCGTGCCCGGGGACGGCGACGCGACGCTGGTGGTGGAGCATCTGGAGGACGGGCGCCGCGTGACGGTTCCCAGGGGCGCCGATCCGGGGTTCACCGCGGACAACCGCTTCCTGGTCGCTCTGGTCGAGCCTGCAGAGGAGGCTGTGGACGCGGCCCGCGCCGAGGATTCGCGCGACGCTCCGGGCGACTCCCTGCTGATCCTGAACCTGTCCGACCTGTCGGAGACGCGCATCGCGGATGTCCGATCCTTCCGGCTGTCCGGTGAGGGCGGCGCCTGGATGGCGTACCTGATGGATGAGGATGCCGGCGATGCCGACGAGGAGGGGGAGGGCTCCGCCCAGCGCGGAGAGGGCGATGACGACGACGGGCCGCCCCGCCTGGACGACGGCACCGAGCTGGTGGTGCGCGACCTCGCCACCGCACAGGAGCGCCGCTTCGACCATGCGGTGAGCTACGCCTTCTCCGGCAACGGCGGCGCGCTCTACTACACGGCGTCCGGGCAGGACGGCGCCGCCGACGGCGTGTTCCGCGTCGGGCCGGCCGGCGGGGCGGAGACGGTCACCGGCGGGGAAGGGCGCTACCTCGGGCTCGCCGTCGCCGACGACGGCGCGGTCGCCTTTCTGACCGACCGCGACGACCGCGGGGCCGGGGCGCCCGCCTTCTCCCTGTTCGCCGCGCGCGAGGGGGCGGCGACCTCCCGGGTGGCCCCTGGCGCGGATGCCCTCCCCGACGGCTGGGCCCCGAGCGAGCACGGCGAAGTGTCGTTCTCCGGTTCGGGCGCGCGCGTCCTCTTCCGTACGGCGCCCCGGCCCCTTCCGGATCCCGAGGACGAGACCCCCGAGGACGAGCGCGTGAGCGTGGACATCTGGAACTGGAAGGACCCTCTGCTGCAGCCCATGCAACTGGTGCAGCTTGACGACGAGCTGGAGCGCAGCTACCAGGCGGCGCTCGACCTCGGGAGCGGCCGGGTGGTGCAGCTCGCCACCACCGAAGTGCCCGACGTGACCGTGGCCGACGACGGCGACGGCGCGGTCGCGATGGGCAGGAGCGGCCTCCCCTACCGGCAGGAGGTGTCGTGGGAGGGCGGCCACTCGGACCTCTACGCCATCGACGTGGCGGACGGCTCGCGGCGGCAGGTGGCCGAGCGGGTGCGTGGGCAGGGCAGCCTCTCGCCCGGCGGCGGCTACATCACCCGGTGGGACGGCGTCCGGCGCATCTGGGTCGCCATCGACACCGGCAGCGGCGAGGAGATCGACCTCACCGGCGGCATCGACGCGGGCTTCCACAACGTGCTCGACGACCGCCCGGACCTGCCCGGTTCCTACGGAATGGCGGGGTGGACGGCGGACGATGCCGCCTTCCTGGTCTACGACCGCTACGACATCTGGGCGGTCGACCCCACGGGCCGCGCCGCCCCCCGCAACCTCACCCGGGGCGCCGGGCGCGCGGCGGACACCCGCTTCCGCTACGTTGACCTCGACACCGCCGACCCGGTTGTGCCCTCCGGCGAGGTGTACCTTTCCTCCTTCCACCTCTACGACAAGTCGTCCGGGCTGTGGCGGGGCGACTTCGGCGAGGGCGCCGCCCCGGAGGCTCTGATCGCCGGCGACGCCCGCTACGCCGGCCTGCTCCGGGCGCGGAACGCCGAGGTCTTTGCCTACACCCGCTCTACCTTCGAGGAATTCCCGGACCTGTGGGTGGCCGGCCCGGAGCTTGACGACGGGCGCAAGGTCACAGACGCCAACCCGCAGCAGTCCGACTACCTGTGGGGCACCGCCGAGATCGTGGAGTGGACCTCCATGGACGGCACCCCCCTCCAGGGCATCCTCTACAAGCCGGAGGGATTCGACCCGTCGGCGGAGTACCCCATGATGGTGTACTTCTACGAACGCTCTTCGGACGGCCTGCACGGCTACGCAGCGCCCGCGCCGGGCAGCTCCTCCATCAACCGCAGCTTCTACGTCAGCCGCGGCTACCTGCTCTTCGTGCCCGATATCCCGTACCGGGATGGCTACCCTGGCGAGAGCGCGCTCGACGCCGTGGTCCCCGGCGTGCTCGAGCTGGTCGAGGACGGCTTCGTGGATGCGGACCGCATCGGCGTGCAGGGGCACTCCTGGGGCGGCTACCAGATCGCCTACATGGTGACGCGCACCGACCTGTTCGCGGCGGCCGAGGCGGGCGCCCCGGTTTCCAACATGATCAGCGCCTACGGGGGCATCCGCTGGCAGTCGGGACGCAGCCGCGCCGTCCAGTACGAGCGCG
>CAYUVU010000316.1:0-9841 GCA_964448205.1 uncultured Acidobacteriota bacterium | reverse complement strand
GGCCGTTCCCGGAATGTTACGCCGGGAGCCTCCGGGCCGGCGCTCCAAGCCGGGTGCGTACCCGCGCCGGCCCGGAGGCTCCCGGCGTAACATTCCGGGAACGGCCTGGAAGTTCCGGGAGTTTTCTTGAGCGATGCCAAGCGCCACCGAAGTCAGTCAGCTCACCGCGCAGGGACGTGAGGTCCGCGCCGCCTTTGCCGACCGTCTGACCGCCGAGCTCGGCCGGGTCGTGGTCGGGCAGCGGGACGTCGTGGAGCGGGTGCTGATCGGCCTGCTCACCCGCGGCCACCTGCTCATCGAGGGGGTGCCCGGAATCGCGAAGACGCTGCTGGCCAAGAGCGTCGCCGAAAGCGTGCGGGCCGGATTCTCCCGGGTCCAGTTCACTCCCGACCTGCTGCCGGCCGACCTGGTCGGAACCCTCATCTACGACCAGCGCGACCAGACCTTCGTGCCGCGGAAGGGGCCGGTGTTCACGAACTTCCTCCTGGCCGACGAGATCAACCGGGCTCCCGCCAAGGTGCAGAGCGCGCTGCTCGAGGCGATGCAGGAGCGCCAGGTGACCATCGGCGACGAGACCTGGAAGCTGGAGGAGCCGTTCGTGGTGCTGGCGACCCAGAACCCGATCGAGCAGGAGGGGACCTACCCGCTCCCCGAGGCCCAGGTGGACCGCTTCATGATGAAGCTGCGGATGGGCTTTCCGGAACTCGACGACGAGCGGGTCATTCTGAAGCGGATGGCCAACTTCGCGGCGCCGCGCGTCGAGCCGGTCCTCGGCCCCGAAGAGATCGCCACCGCCCGGGACGCCGTCGAGGCGGTCTACGTGGACGACCGGATCCGCGACTACATCCTCGCGCTGGTGCGGGCGACCCGCGATCCCGCCGCCTTCGGGGTGGACATCGCCGGGCTCGTAGAGCACGGCGCCTCGCCGCGGGCGAGTCTCGACCTCTACCGGGCGGCCCGCGCCCGCGCCTTCCTGGAAGACCGTGACTTCACGGCCCCCGAAGACGTCAAGCACCTGGCGCCCGACGTCATGCGCCACCGGATCATCCTCTCCTACGAGGCGGAAGCCGAAGAGGTGGACGGCGACGAGATCGTCCGGCGGGTGCTGGATGCCGTGGAGGTTCCCTGACATCCGGTCCGCTTGAGAGAGTGGTGGCCTTGAAGGACGCGTCCGCTGCGGGGGGGCGCGGCAAAGCGCCGACGGGTTTCTTCGCGTCGCTGTTCTCGCCGGGCGGTCCTGCCGGGGAACGGGAATCTCCGGCGGGAGTCTCGACCGCGGAACTGCTCGCCCGGGTGCGGCACATCGAGATCCGCACCCGCAAGCTGGTGACCGAGGCGCTGGCGGGCGCCTACCTGAGCACCTTCAAGGGGCAGGGGATGGAATTCTCGGAGGTCCGCGAGTACGCGCCGGGCGACGACATCCGCTCGGTGGACTGGAACGTCACCTCCCGTACCGGAGACCTCCACGTCAAGAAGTTCGTCGAGGAGCGCGAGCAGACCGTGCTGTTCCTCCTCGACGTCTCGCGCTCCTTCGCGTTCGGCAGCCGGCGCGACTTCAAGCGGGCCACCGCCGCCGAGGCGTCCGCCGCACTCGCCTTCTCGGCCATCCGGTCCGGGGACCGGGTCGGCGCGCTGCTCTTCACCGACCGCCCCGAAATCCGGCTTCCGGCGCGGAAGGGACGCCGGCACGGCCTCCGGGTGCTCCGGGACCTCCTCTACTTCGAGCCCGAGGGCGCCGGGACCGACATCGCGGAGGCGCTCAGCGTGCTGAATCGGGCGGTGCGCCGGCGCGCGACCGTCTTCCTGGTCAGCGACTTCGCCGGCGATCCCCCGGAGCGTTGGGTGCGTCCCCTCCGGGTGGCGGCGCGCCGGCACGACCTGATCGCCGTCCGGGTCACCGACGTCCGCGAGCACGCGCTCCCGGACGTCGGGCTCGTCGAGCTCGAGGACGCCGAGTCCGGAGTCCCCGTGCGGCTGGACACCTCGGACCGGCGGGTCCGGGACGCCTTCCGCGACCGCGCCCTGAAGGCCCGCGCGGCGGCGGCCCGGGCCCTTCGGGAGACGGGCGTGGATGTGGTCGAGGTGACGGCGGGAGAGCCCTACGACGCGCCGCTGCGCAAGTTCTTCCGCATGCGGGAGCGGCGGCGGCGATGAGGCTCGCGCTTTCGGTGACCGCGCTCGTCTGCCTGGTGGCGGCAACCGCCGCCGGCGGCGGCCAGGCCGGACCGGGACCGCCCGCCATCGCCGTTGCCGAAGTCGTCTCCGAGCCGGTGGAGGTCGGGGACGTCTTCGAGCTGGAAGTCATCGTCGAGCACGCCGAGGATGCGGAGGCCGCACCGGTCGTCGAGCAGGACCTCGGCGACTTCCGGGTACTGGAGGCGGTCCCGCTCGAGCTGGACGGCGCCCCCGCCGGCGAGAGCCGGTTCCGTCTCCGGCTGGGCGCCTTCGTGCTCCCCGGCGACCACGAGATCCCCCCCGTGCCGGTCGGAGTCCGGGCCCCGAACGGTGAGCTCGCGCTCATCGAGACACCGCCCGCGCCGGTGCGGGTGGTCTCGTCGCTGCCGCCCGACGCCGAAGCAGCAGCGGGAGACATCCATGACATCCGGGGACCGTTCGAACTGAACGTGCCCCCGCGGTGGGGAGCGATCGGCCTGCTGGCGCTGGGAGTCCTGGTCCTCCTCGCCGCCGCCTGGTGGCTGTGGCGCCGCCGCGGCGCCCGCGAAGCGCCGGCCGTACCGCTGCCGCCGCCAGCAGCGGAGGCGGAGGCGGCGCTCGCCCGGCTGGCCCGGGCCGGACTTCTCGAACGGGGCGACGTGGTGGGCTACTACGAGCGTCTCGCCGGGATCATGAAGCGCTACGCGGGGCGCCGGTTCGAGACCCCGTGGAGCGAACGGACCACCGGGGAGATCCTGCGGGACCTGCGGCTCCGTGCCGCGCCCGGGGACCGCGAGGCGCTGACGCTGCTCGCGTCCATTCTGGGTGAGGCCGATCTCGCCAAGTTCAGCGAGCGGGCCTTCCGTCCGGACGCCGCTCAGTCGCGGTTCCGGGAGGCGGGCGTGTTCCTGGACCGGACCCGCCCCGCGGTTGCCGCGGAGCCGGATCCCGGGGACGGCCCGGGGAAGGAACTCGCGCCGCCGCCCGGCGGCGCCGGACCACCCGCCGGGACGAGCGGCGCGCTGGAGGCCCGGTGATGCGCCTGCTGTGGCCGGCGGCGCTCCTGCTGCTGCTCCTGGTTCCGCTGTTCGTCGTGCGGGCGCGGCGGCTCGCCCCGCCTTCGCTCCGGTTCCCGGAGGCGGCCGGGCTGCGGGCGCTGCCCCGCTCGCTCCGTTCCCGGCTCGCTTTCCTGCCGGGAGCGCTCGGGCTCGGGGCGCTGGCGCTCGCCGCGGTCGCCCTCGCCCGTCCCCAGACCGGGATCACCGAGGAGACCGGCACCAGCCTCGGGGTGGACATCGTGCTCGCCCTCGACATCTCCTCGAGCATGCGGGCGGAGGACTTCGCTCCCGCCAATCGCCTGGTGGCGGCCAAGGAGGTGCTCGAGGACTTCATCGACCGGCGGACCGACGACCGCCTGGGGGCCGTGGCCTTCGCCCGGAACGCGGTGACGCTCAGCCCGCTGACGCTCGATCACGGCGTCCTCACGGACCGGCTGCGGGAGGTGGACATCGGCGACATTCCCGACGGGACCGCCATCGGCAACGCCATCGCCGCCTCGGTCAACCGGCTGGCGGGCTCGGAAGCCGAGAGCCGGGTCATCGTCCTGCTCACCGACGGGGTCTCGAACGCGGGGGAAATCCATCCGTTGACCGCCGCCGGACTGGCCCGGACCCGGGGAATCCGGGTCTACACGGTGGGCGCCGGGAGCCAGCAGGGCGGGCGGATGGTCATGCGGCGGCCCGACGGCTCCCTGGACGTCCGGAACGCGCCCGGCATCGACGAAGCGATGCTGACCGAGGTCGCGGACGCGACCGGGGGCCGCTACTTCCGGGCCCGCGACAGCGAGGGCCTCCGGGCGGTCTATGAGGAGATCGACGCCCTGGAGCGGACCGAACTCCGGGCGCCGACCTGGACGAGCTGGTCGGACGACGGGCCCCGATTCGCGGGATGGGCGGCGGTCCTGCTGTTTTCGGGGCTGGCACTCGGCGCCACCGTGCTCAGGACGGCGCCATGACTTCCAGAGCAGGACGGTCGCCGGCGCCCCTCACGGGAGCGGGAGCTCGCTGAGATGCGCTTCGGGGAGCCGTCGGCGCTGCTCCTGCTGCTGCTCTTCCCGCTGGCGGCGGGGCTCGTCCTCCTGGCGGCGCGGCGCGGACGGAGGGTCCTCGGCCGCTTCGGAACCCGCACGGCGGCGCTGATCGAAGGGGACAGCCGCACCCGCCGGCGATTCCGGGACTTCCTGTTGCTGGGCGCCGTCCTGCTGCTCGCGACCGCGGCGGCGCGCCCGCAGTGGGGACGGCAGGAAGCGGAGGTGACGCTCGTCGGGGTGGACGTCGTGCTGGCGATGGACACCTCCTTCAGCATGGACGCCCGCGACGTGGCGCCTTCCCGGATGGAGCGGGCGCGTTACATCGCCGGAGAACTGCTGGGCCGGATGGTCGGGAACCGGGTGGGGATCGTGGCGTTCTCCGGGACGGCCTTCACCCAGTGTCCGCTCACCCATGACCTCGGCGCCGTTCGGACCCTGCTCGCCGGAATCGCCACCGGCGCGGTGGAGAGCCCCGGAACGAACCTGGCCGCCATGATCGAGGAGGCGGCCCGCGCTTTCGAGCGCCAGGAAAGCCGGCACCGGGTGGTGGTGCTGCTCACCGACGGCCAGCAGGACGACCTGCGCGTCACCGAGGTCGCCGACGTGGCCCGGACGGCGAATGAACGCGACATCGTCGTCCTTCCGGTCGGAGTGGGGACGCCGGGCGGGGCCACCATCCCGGCGGACTCGGATTCCGGGCCGACGCTGATGCGCGACGCCGCCGGTTCTCCCATCGTGAGCCGGCTGGACCGCGCGGCGCTTTCCGAACTGGCGGCCCTCACCGGAGGCGTTTTCTTCGAGGTGTCCGCCGACGATCGGGAAATCGATGGCCTGACCGCCCGGATCGCCGGGATCGAAGGCGGGGAGCTCGGCGCCCAGATCTCCCGGCGCTATCGGGAGCAGTTCTGGATCCCCGCCGCAATTGCGGTTTGCGCCATCACGGCGGCCGGGTTCGCGGGCCCGTCGCGCCGCCGCCGGTCACCGGCGAGCCGGGGAGGCGTTTCGTGATCCGCGCCGCTTTCGTCGTGTTGATGGCGGCGCAGTTGCTCGGCGGGGGGGAACGGAACACTCGCGAGGGAGCGGAGCACTTCGAAGCGGGCCGCCTGGAAGAAGCGCTGCGCGCCTTCTCACGGGCGGAGGGGGAGTTCCCGGACGCGCCCGAGAACGATCTGAACATCGCCGGGGTTCACTACCGGCTCGGCGAGGCGGAAGGCGCTCCCGCTGGCGAGGAGGGCCCGCTCGCCGAAGCGCTCCGCGGCTATCAGGCGGCGCTCGCGGGAGGCGCCGGCGGCGCGACCCGGCGCGACGCCTTCTACAACCTGGCCAACACCCTGTTCCGGGGCGGTGCGTTCCGGGAGGCGGCGGCCGCCTACGGAGAAGCCATCGCCCTCGACCCGGAAGACCTGGAAGCCCGCCAGAACCTGGAGCGGGCGCTTCGCGCGGCCGACGAACAGGAACAGCAGGGTGAGTCCCAGGACCAGGAACAACAGGACCAGGAACAGGAGGATCAGGAGCCGCAGGACCAGGAAGGGCGGGGGCAGCAGAGCCCTGAGGAACAGGGGCAGGACCGCCAGGACTCCCAGTCCTCCGGGGAGCGGGACCAGGAGTCCGGGGATGAACAGCCGTCCCCTCCCGAAGGTTCCCCGCAGTCCCAGGATCGCCCGCCTGCCGACGACACGAGCGGCAGCGCACCCGAGGATGCCGGTCCGGGCGCCGAAACGCCGGACTCCGCCCCCGGCGAGGTGCCGGAGATCAGCCCCGAGCAGGCGGAGCGCATCCTGGCCGCGCTCGCCGACGTGGAACGGGCGTTTCAGGAGGACCGGCTCGAGAAGCGCCGCGCCCGGGCGCTCCGGAGGGGCCGGCACTGATGAGACGGCGGTTCGTGACCGCGGCGCTGGCGGTCCTCCTCGCGCCGTCCGTCCAGGCGCAGGACTCCGCCGAGGCGAACGTGGACGCGGACCACATCGGGATCGAGGACACGCTGACCCTGACGGTTTCGGTGCCCGAGGAGCGCGGCGGCGCCCCCGCGCTATCCGAGCTTGCCGGTTTCGAGGTGCTCGGCAGCCAGCGGATGTCCAGGACCGAGATCGTCAACTTCCAGATGACGCGCGCCACGGAATGGATCTACCGGCTCCGGCCGCTGGCGGTCGGGGAACTGACGATTCCGGCGATTCCGGTTCCGGGGTACCAGCCCACCGCACCGATCCGGGTACGCGTGGAGCAAGGCAGCCTCCGCCCCCGCTCTCCCGATCCCCTCGCCTCTCCGTTCTCGTCGCCGTTTTCCTCTCCCTTCGGCTTCGGGGATCCCTTCGACCGGCTGCGGCGCCGCGATCAGACGGTTCCGGAGGTTCGGGAAGACGACGTCTTCGTCACGGCCGAGGCGCCGGACTCCGAGGTGCGGGTGGGCGAGCAGGTGCTCGTCCACTACCGGCTCTGGTCGCGCCTTCCGGTGTTTGCGGCGGCCCCGGTCGAGTTGGCCCAGCCGGAGGGGTTCTGGACCGAGGAGGTGGAACTCCCCGACGTTCCCTGGCAGGAGCGCGGCCTGAGCGGGAGCGAGATCCGGGAGCGCCGGAGTCTGCCGGGGCCCCGCCGCGAACGCCGCACCCTGAACGGGGTGGCGTACGAGACCTATCCGCTGCTCATGCGCGCGGTCTTCCCGACCGGCGCCGGGGAACGCGAGCTCCCGGGACCGCGCTTCGAGATCGGGATCGAGGGCGCGCGCCGGTCTTTCTTCGGCCCGGAGCAGGTGGTGGTGGTCCGGGAGGCGCCCGCGGTCACGATCCGTGCCGAACCCCTGCCCGAAGCCGGGCGGCCTGCCGGGTTCAGCGGCGCGGTAGGGGACTACCGGCTGAGCGCCGAAGTCAGGCGGGACGGGTCGCCGCTGGGCGACCGGGCCGCGGCGGCCGGCGAGGCGCTCGTGCTCCGCGTTGAACTCGAAGGGAACGGCAACCTGCGGGCGGCCGGAACGCCGGTCCTTCCCGAGGAGCCCGAGACGCGGCGGGCGGTCCGCTTCTTCGACCCGGATGGCTCTTCCGAGACCGGCCTCCGGGAGGAGGGATCGGGACTCGCCTTCGGAGGCCGGCAGGTCTGGGAGTTCCCGATGGTGCCTGAAGCCGGCGGAGTCCGGAACATCGCCGCCGTCACGCTCGACGTCTTCAACCCGCGGACCGGCGCCTATGAAGAGCTGGCCTCCGACTCCCTTCAGATTCGCGTGGAGGGAGCGGCCGCGGCCGCGCCGGGAACCGAAGGCCCGGTTGGAGTGGAGCGGTTCGGGGAGGACATCCGCTACCTGCACCCCGTGGGGCGCGCCGCGGGTCCCCCGGCCGGTCCCTGGCGTCCCGGGGCGCTCTTCGGGTTGAGCCTCGCCCTGCCGGTGCTGTGGAACCTGGCGCTCTTGGCCGCGCGGCGCCGGCGTGCCTGGCGGGAAGCCCATCCCGCCGAATTCCGCCGCCTGCGGGCCGCCCGGGATGCCCAGCGGGCGCTCGCGCGGGTGGAGGGAGACGGGGCGGACGCCGCCGCCCGGGTCGGGTCGGCGCTCACCGAGTACGCGGCGGCGCGGTTGGACGGGTCCCGCCACGGCTTCACCCCGGAGAGCGCGGCGCGGCGGCTTGAGGACGCGGGCGCCGCGGCCGACGCCGCCCGGCGCTTCCGGGCGCTCCTGTCCCGCTCCGAAGGGGCGCGCTTCGCCGCGTCGGGAGGCGCCGGCCGAGCGGGCTCCGGTGCAAAGGAAGCCGCCGAACTCATTCGCGAGCTCGAAGTCCAGCTCGGGCGGAAGGGAGGCGCCGGATGAGGTATCGCCGTTGCCTGGGTCTGCTGGTGTTGGCCGCGGGGATCGGATCCTCCGGAATCGCGGCCGCCCAGGAAACGGCCGAGGCGGAGGCGGCCGTTGCCGCCCGGAGTTACGACGCGGGGGACTACCAGTCCGCGGCGGCCGTCTATCGCCGGCTGCTCGCGGCCCCCGGAGACCTCGACCGGGCCGCGCTTCACTACAACCTCGGAAACGCCGAGTACCGGGGGGGCCGGCTCGGCTACGCGATGCTGCACTGGGAGCGGTCGCTCGCGATCCGGCCCGGGGACGGAGACGCCCTGGCCAACGTCGCCCTCGCGCGCGCCGTCCTCGACCGGCGGCTCACCGACGCCGCGGCGTCGGGTGACCCGGATACGTTCCTGCTCGAGCTTCTGGGTTCCATGCAGGGGTTCCAGGTCTGGCTGCGGCGGACGCCGCCGGCGCGCTTCGCCTGGTCCCTCAGCGGGTTCGTGCTGCTGGCCGGAGCCTGCTGGACCCTGCTGATGATCCGGCGCGGCCGGCGCGGGCTCCTGCTGGCCGTGCTCGGATTCTCGCTCGTCGCGACGACCGCCTCCGGGATCCTCCTCCGGCTCCGGCTAACCGTCGCGCCGGTTGCGGTGGTGGTGCAGCCGGGCGCCGCGCTCCGTAGCGGCCCCGGCCATTCGTTCCCGCAACTCGCCGCGCTCCCCGAAGGGCTCTATCTGCAACTTGACAGCGAGGGCGGGGCGCAGGATGGCTTCCGGCGCGTGGTCGCGGCCGGCATCGTGGGCTACGCGGATACCGAGAGTGCCGTCCCGGTAGCGGAGCCCTAAACCGACCCGCTAGTCCAGCGCTCCGTCCAGGCGCCGAAGGGACTCCAGGAGTACCCGGGTCCCGTTCGTGATGTCGGCGATGCTCGTGAACTCCCCGGGCGAATGGCTGATCCCGTCGCGGCTCGGGACGAAGAGCATGCCGATGGGCGCCAGCACGGCGATGGACTGGGCGTCGTGTCCCGCTCCGGACGGCAGCCGCAGGTTCGAGAACCCGAGGCTCTCGGCGGCGGCCTCCACGGTGTCCATGAATCCGGGGTCGCAGGGGGCGGCGCGGCTCAGGTAGTAGGGCTCGAAGGTGATGTCCGTCTGGTTCCGTCGCGCGATCTCGCGCCCCAACTCCTGGAAGCGCTGGTAGAGGGCCTCGATCGTCTCCATCTCGAGGTCCCGGATTTCCAGGCTCAGGTCAACCGCGCCGGGAATGACGTTCGCCGCGCCGGGGTGCGCCTCGATACGTCCGACCGTGGCGACCTGGCGTCCCGGCCACGACTGGGTCTCCTCGTGGACCGCCACCAGGAAGCGGCCGGCGGTCACCAGGGCGTCGCGGCGGATCCCCATCGCGGTGGTGCCCGCGTGGTTCGCGAACCCGGACACCCGGACCCGGAAGCGGCGGATGCCGACAATGCCCTGGACCACGCCGATCTCGATCCCCTCGGTGGCGAGGGTGGGGCCCTGTTCGATGTGCAGCTCGAGGAAGCCGGCGTAGTGACCGGGCTCGAGCGCCGCCTCGGTGATGCGTTCCGGCGAGCCGCCCACCCGGGCAAGCGCCTGGCCCAGGGTCAACCCGCCGTATACCGGCAGGTCCATCTCCTCCGGGGTGACTTCCCCGGCGAGCGCCCGGCTTCCGGTCTTCCCATTCTCTTCGTTGAAGAAGACGGCCACTTCGAGCGGATGCCGTAGCGGTGTACCCGAGGCGGCGATGGCGGCCGTGGCCTCGAGCGAGGCGATCGAGCCGGCCACGCCGTCGAAGTTCCCGCCCGCCGGAACCGAATCGAGGTGCGA
>CAYUVU010000315.1:0-14210 GCA_964448205.1 uncultured Acidobacteriota bacterium | reverse complement strand
GGACAGCCCGAGGGGCCATCCGGAGCAGACGCGCAAACGAGGCGCGACACGTTGATCATTCGGATGCCCGGGACGACTCAGCGGCGCTGAATCGCCGATGGTTGGAGCAGTTCGAGGAGCGTCAGGGACGCGGGGCATCAGCCCCGACTGCCGAGTCCGAAGCCTAACACGCCCGGAAGCGCGACCGTCAATCCTGGCATCGGGGGCAGTAGAAGGAGGACCGGCCCGCGATCGGGATGCGGGCGATGACGCCGCGCCGGCAGCGGGGGCAGGCGTCGCCCTCGCGGCCATAGACGAAGAAGCGGGCCGAGGTGCTCTGCCGGCCGGCCTCGCCATCGCTCAGGTAGAGGATCTCGGGAGTCCGGGTGCTGCGGATCGAGCGGCGCAGTGTCCAGCGGATCGCGCGCTGGAGTTTCGCGGCCTCGCGGTCTCCAAGTTCGGCGGAGTTCCTGGCCGGGTGGATGCCCGCGCGCCAGAGCGCCTCGGCCGCCTGGATGTTGCCGATCCCCGCGACCCGGTCCTGATCCATGAGGAGCGACTTCACGGGCCGGCGGCTGGCGCGCAGCAGTGCCGCGAGCCGCCTGCCCGTGAACGACGGTCCGAGGGGTTCCGGACCCAGACGGGCGAGGCGTTCCTCATCGGCGGGAAGACACACGGAGAAGTGACCGAAGCGCCGCTTGTCCGAGAAGAGCACCCGTCGCCCGCCGGCGATCCCGAGGTACGCCCGCACTGCCGGCGGATCGGCATTGCCGGCATGACGGAGCGCCCACTTGCCGCTCATGCCGAGGTGGCTGAGAAGCGCGGGGCCGCCCCCCTCGAACTCGATGCGCAGGAACTTGCCGCGCCGCCGTACCGCCGCGACCACCCGACCCTCGGCCGCCTCCCGGATCGCGTTCTCGGCCTGCCCCCGCCGGGTGAGCGGGTCGGGAACCGCGACCTCCAGCAGCGGCTTCCCGGCGAGCCAGGTGGTCAGGTTCTCGCGGTTCGCTTCGGCCTCGGGAAGTTCGGGCACGAGGTTGCCAGGATGGCTATCCGCTGCTCAGGATTTCCCGGACCGCACGATGGGCTTCGTCGATGGCCGCGTGGGTGTACGCATACGCCGCGGCGTCGGAGTTCGCGATGCGGATCCGTCCGAAGGGCCGGCGCCCGATCTCGTTGGGAGCCTCCCCGGGAGCGAACGGCGGGTCCCACAGGGAGTTGAACTCGAAGGCGTAGCCGTGCGGCCAGCGGTTCACGGTGAGCCCCAGGATGTCGCGGGCCGGGTCGAAGCCCCCGGGACCGAGGGCCCGCGCGAGCTGGCTCCGGGTTTCGCGTTCGAAGGTCTCGAAGCCCATCTCCAGCAGTTCGTGCTGTCCCGCCGCGTGCTGCACGCGGGCGCTGGCTCCGGGGAGACACGGCGTGCGCACGGTGTGGAGCACGATGAGGTCTTCGGGGCCGCTCGAGAAGTCGTAGCCCCCGACGCTCACCGGAAAGTCCAGAGACACGCTGGCGTGGAACCCGGCGGGGAAGTAGATGTTCGAGGTTCCCAGCGAAACGAAGGAGGTCCAGTTCCGAATCAGGACGTTCGAATAGACGAGGGGCACCTTGGGCGGGTACGCGAGCGCCTCGCGCTGCTCCTCGGGAAGTTCGGGCAGCAGGTAGGGAATCACCCGGTTGTAGCAGGCGAGCACGACGTGGCCGGCGTGGATCCGGGTCTCGGCGCCGTCCTGGACATAAGTGACGCTGGCCGGGGCGGCGCCGCCGTCCCGCACCCGGACCGCGGTGCTGTTCAGGCGGATGCGGCAGGGGGACCCGGGACGGTCGAGGGCGCCGTAGTCCAGCCGCGCCTCGACGATGTCCTCCTGGGTGCTGCCCGCGGCGGCTTCCGGCACCAGCCTGCGCACCAGCAGCCGGGCGATGGTGGCATTCCCGTCCGGGAAGTGGAAGATGTACGGATCCGGGTTGTCGTTCGGCTTCGCCGTCAGGCTGAGCCGGGGATGGTCTCCCGCGGTGAGATCCATGTCCCGGAACCCGGGATAACCGAGACCCCAGAGGTCGAGCGCGGGAACCCCGTCCGGCCCCATGCCGAAGAGCCCGTGGGTGCGCTGCCGGTAGAGCGCCTGGATCTCGGCGCCCATTCCCAGCGCCTTGAGGAAAGCCTCGTAGCTGGTGGCGGCCAGCCGCTCCTTCCTGGCGGTTTCGTCCAGGTCGGGCCACGGGTCTCCGGGGGCCTCGTAGAGGCGCACGAAGTCGGCGCGTCCGGCCTCGCTCAGGGGCGTCTCGGCGGCGAACTCGGCGGCGGGGCGGCGTCCCATGCCGGTCACCAGGCGGTCCTCGCCGAAGTCCTCGCTGCCGAAGAACACCGAACTCCGGAGTCCGTGGGACCGGTAGAGATCGCGGTCGAAGGCGGTGAAGAAGAGGTCGAGGTCGACTCCCAGGTCGTCCAGCAGGCCGTTCACCGCCGGGGTAAAGGTGGAGGGGGAGTCGAGCGACTGGGTACCGCCGTAGCCGAGCACGGTACGGCCCTCGTGGGTGAACTCGTTCCGCTTCGCGTGGCCGCCGAAATCGTCGTGGTTGTCGAGGATCAGGATCCGCGCTTCCGGGAAGGCCTTTCGGTAAAACCAGGCCGCGCTGAGGCCGCTGATGCCGCCTCCCACCACGACCAGGTCGAAACTACCCCCGTCGGCGGCGCCCGAGTCGTCCCAGGACCCACCGTCTTCCACCCGGTCGCGCAGTTCGTGGGCGACCTCGAAGGAACCCGGGTGGCTGCCGCGCAACCCGGTGAGCGCCGGAGGATAGGGGCCGCTCGGTCCGGGCGCCGTACAGGCGCCGAGCAACCAGCCGGACGCTCCCGGGAGCGCCAGCGCCCCCACGCCCACCGGAATTCCGTTCAGGAAGTCGCGCCGGCTGATCTCCCGGTTCATCCCGAGGTCGCGGTCGTTCCCCGGGGTCTGGCTGGCGGCGGGAACGGGGTCTCGATCGCTGGCCATCTCGCCTCGAATCTTCCCACGTTCCGGCCCGATGCAAGCCGAGGTCCGCGGCCGCGTCCGGTAAATTGGCCGTTCCACGCAATCCTTTCGGAGGCCGTTCCGTGCACACATCGAAGTTCCGACGCGCGACGTTCCGCGTTCTCTCCGCGCTCGGCGGGTAGCGCAGACGATGCGGCGCCGCCGGTTTCTGACTTCGGTCGCGGGGGTCGCGGTGGTTTCGGGCTACCGCGGGGTGCCGGCGGCCCAGCGGCTCAACGGACGCATCGGCATCGTGGGCGGGGGCATCCTGGGGTGCTCCATCGCGCTCCACCTCGCGCGCCGGGGCGCCGACGTCACCGTCTTCGAGCGCGAGGGACCCGCGGCCGGCGCGACCGGGAACTCCTTCGCGTGGATGAACGCCAGTTTCTCGAAGCGTCCGCACTCCTACCACGAACTGAACTGGCGGGGCCTCCAGGGCTGGCGGCGGCTCGAGGCCGAACTCGGCGGCGCGCTCGAGGTGAGTTGGGGTGGCAGCCTGGAGTACCGCATCGAGGCCGACCGCGTGCGGCTCCTGCACGAGCAGCTAGCGCGGAGTCAGCGCTGGGGTTACCCCATCCACCAGGTGGACGAGGCCCGGTTCCGCGAACTCGAGCCCGGACTGACTCCGGAGGCGCCGGTCCTCGCGGCGATCTGGGCGAGTGCCGAGGGACACATCGAGCCGCGGTCGGCGACTCGGGCGCTCTGGGCGGCCGCCGAGGCCGCCGGGGCGAAGTTCCTGATTGCCGCGGTGGATGCGCTGGACATCGGCTACGGCGTCCTCCGGGGTGTCCGGACCTCGGCGGGAGACCACGAACTCGACACGCTGGTCCTGGCGGCCGGCGTGCAGGCGCCCGAGCTGGCGCGCCAGGCGGGGGTCGACGTACCCCTGATCGAGTCGCCGGGCATCCTCGCCCATTCGACGCCCGCGGAGTCGGTGGTGAGCCGGATCGTGCTGGCGCCAAATATCCACGTCAAGCAGGCCGCCGGGGGGAAGGTGGTGGCCGGCGTCGGCTTCGCGGGCGCGGGTTCCACAGACCACTCCCGGGCGGTGGGCGAGGAGATCTTCCGGGAGACCGCCAAGGTCCTCCCGGCGGCGGCCGGCCTGGAGGTGGACGAGGTCAGCCTCGGCTACCGGGTGCTTCCCAGAGACGGCCACCCCATTGTCGGTTTCGATCCGGCGGCCCCGGGCATCTATTTCGCTTCCATGCACAGCGGGATCACGATGGCCCCCGTCATGGGGACGTTCGCCGCCATGGAAATCCTCGACGACGTCGAGGTCACCCTGCTATCGGACTACCGGCTCGCGCGGTTCTCTTCGTAGTACCCCGCACTGGCCCGATCCGGCGAATCGGCGCCGGACAGAGGATTCCCGCAACTCGGTTGGTATCCGCCCCACCCCCTTCGGGCTGCCGCTTGGGGATGGGTGGGTCTTCGCGCGACAGCCCCCGGCAACGCCGGACGCCGGATGTAAGGAGGTGAACTTTCCAGCGCAATGGAAATATACCACATCTGGAGGCCCATAAGCCACTGAATTACCGAGTGTCATAGGCCCGGAAAACGACCTCGAGGTCGCGGCGCGCGGTTTCGAAATCGGAACGTGGACGGAGTGCGGGATTCCGGACCGAGCGGAGGAAATCCCGGGCCATCGCGCCGAACCCCATGAGGTCCGCGAACGGGCCCGCCCGGAGCCGCAATCCCCACCCGGCGCGCGACCAGAGGTAGAGCCCGTTGCTCTCGAACACGAGGCGGCCGTCCTCACCTTCCACGAACGAGTGCTGCAGGATCCCTCCCGGAAGCGAAGGGCTGTTCCAGCCGTAGCGTACTTCGGCGCGGGTTCCGGACGGATAGTCGAGTTCGAGATGGGCGTGCCGCTCGGGCTCGCCTCCGCCCGGAAAGTCCGCCCGCACGGCTGCCGGCTCGGCGCCGGTGATGGCGCCGAGGAGCGCGACGAAATGGATGCCGCCTTCGAGCAGGGCGCCGTGCCCGACCCGCCAGTCGGATGGCTGCTGCCGGGTGAGCTTCGACACGCGGACCCGGCGCAGCGGCCCGATCTCCGGGAGCCACGCCCGGAGCCGGCCGAGGGACGGCTTGTAGAGGTAGTTCTCCGCGACCGTCAGCGACCCGGGCGGCCGCCCGATCAGCGCCTGGCCGATGGCTTCGACCTCGGCGCGTGACTGCGCCATCGGCTTCTCCACGAGGACCGACTTTCCGGCTTCGAGCGCGGCGACGGTTTGGGCGGCGTGGTGCTCGAGCGGGGAACAGATGGCGACCGCCGCGATGTCCGGGCGCTCCAGGGCCTCTTCGAGACCGGCGAGCGCCTCGCCGGAGAACCGCGCCGCGAGCGCGCGGGCGGACTCGGGACTCCGGCTGGTGAACGCGAGATGCGCGCGCGGCGCCAGGTTGGCCGCGTGCACGCGGGCGATCCGGCCGCAACCGACGATGGCGACCGTCGGACGCCCGGTGGTGTCCGCGGCAGCTTCTCCGGTCAAGACGTTCTCCGGTTCACGATCCCCTCCGCGATGCGGAGGGCCCCCGCCGCAATGGTGAGGCTGGGGTTCACCCCTCCGGAAGCGGGGAAGGTGCTGCCGTCGGTGACGAAGAGGTTGTCGAGCCCGCGCAGCCGGCCCGCCGAATCGAGCGGCGCGTCATCCCTCTCGTTTCCCATCCGGAGCGTGCCCACGGCATGGGAGAACGACGAGATGGGCCAGACACGGGTCGCGAGCGCCCCCGCCGCGCGGAGGATCTTCCGCGCCCGCCGGACGAGCAACTGCAACCGGTCGTGGTCGGCTCTCCGGTAGCGGTGCTCGACCCGAACCCGCTTCATGCCGAACGCGTCCGTCTCATCTGCCAGAAAGACGCGGTTGTCCGGGTCCGGTTCGTCCTCCGCGACACACAGGAGATTCTGGAGCCGGTGCACGAGCGGCTTCGCGAGGAAGGCGCCGGCCACCTTGCCGGCCGCGCGTCGTACGACGCCGGCGTCGGGGGTGTAGATGTCCTGGATGACGCCCACCGCGAGGCCGCCCCGTTCCCGCGCCTCCTCGTAGAAGTCGGTGAAACAGACCTGCTTGTGGAACACCGCTTCCGGGTTCGTGCGGAAGGGAAAGAGCCCGGCGACCACCGCGTTGCAGTGCCGCATGAGGAACCGGCCCACGGGACGCGCGTCCGCGCCGCTTCCGCCCAGGCCCGATCGGAGGAGGATCGCCGGGCTGCCGAGGGCTCCGGCGGCGAGCACGAAGAGGGGAGCCTCGAACGAGACCGTCTCCCCCGATTCCTGATCGACGCATTCGGCGCCGACCACTTTGGATCCACGGATCCGAAGGTTAGAAACCACGATTCCGGCGCGGACCGCGAGTCCCCTCCCTTCCGCGCGGCGCAGGATGCCGGCGGCGTCGTTCTTGGCGTCGATGGCGCAGGGGAAGCCGTCGCAGGTGTTGCAGCGCACGCACTGCGGTCGCTCCGCCCCCGAGAAGTTGATCGCCAGCGGGATCGGGAACGGCCGGAATCCGAGCCCTTCGCCCGCCCGCCGGACGCGCTCGGCCGGCGCCGACCAGGGAATGGAAGGGAAGGGGTAGGGACGCGACCGTGGGGGTTCCAGGGGATCGGCGCCCGCGGTCCCGTGGACACCGAGCAGCCGCTCCGCCTCCGTGTAGAAGGGCTCCAGATCGGGGTAGTCGAACGGCCAGCGGCCGAAGTCCGGGGGCCGGAGGCGGAGAGAGGCGCCGCCATAGAAAACCGACATGCCGCCGACGGTCTCGTTCATCGGGAGCGGGCGAAACCGGCGGTCACCCCGTTGCCGCACCGCGAGGGGCGTTCTGCCCCGGTAGCGGAGGTCGCCCAGGATCGCCCGGGGATTCCAGTCGCCCTTGTCCCGGTGCGGCCAGCGTCCCCGCTCGAGGACGAGCACCCGGGCCCCGGCCTCGGTGAGCCGGTGGGCGGCGAGCGCTCCGCCGAGGCCGGAGCCGATGACGATCGCGTCCCAGCCGGCGGCGTCGTCCGAGCGGGACACGTTCAAGCAGCGCTGGCTTCGAGGAATGCGGTGACCGCGACCGCGAGGATCAGGACCCAGGCGCCGTAGTGGAAGCCCTCGCGCCGGAAGGATTCCACCCGGGGCAGATCGGGCCGGAACTTCCCGGACATGTTCCGCTGGATGTAAGTCTTGTAGTACTCGACGAGGAAACGCTCCAGCCCGCCGTTCATGTAGATCAGGACTCCGAGCGCGACGGGCTCACCGGGAGTCTGGAGCCAGTAGAAGAGCGGCGACGCGATGGCAAGCGTAAGCCCCGAGCGGAAGAACTTGAGAGTATGGAACCCCTCGAACGGAGCGTCCTTCCAGGCGCCGCCGCCGGAGACCAGCAGGCCGGTCAGGTAGGCGACGGCGAGATACGCCCAGAACCCCGTCACCGGCGTCCCGATGAAGAGCACCGCGATGACTCCGGAGACGAGTACCACGCCGGCCGCGATCCGGAGCCCGCGGCTCCGCACCGGGCGCCCCAGGATCGTGAGCGCCGAGGGGACGAAGTACTTCTCCTGCGGTTCCTCGCGGAAGCAGCCCTTGTGGAGTTCGGTGAGGAAGCGCTCGAGCCCCATCACCAGGAAGAAGAGCTGCACCAGCCCCAGGTCCGAAACCCGTTCCCGCAGTATGGGAATCGCGAGCAGGAACGCGAAGATGACGGCCGAGAAGAGGACGCTGCGCGGGAAGGTGCGCGGCTTGAACCCTTCCCAGGGCGAGTCCTTGAAGCCGCCCCAGAAGGAGGTGTAGAGCCCGGAGAGCGCGGCTACCACGAACCCGCCGAGGATGCCGGCGCTCATCCCCGACTACCGCACGATCAACGCAGGATGTCGAACTGGTGCGTGTACTTGACCGTCAGGCTGCGGTTCTGGGGGCCGATCAGGACGTTCCCAAGTCCCTCGGTGTCGTTGTAGACGACGAAGAGGCCGGTGCCGGCGGTGTTCAGCCAACTGAAGCGGACGTTCGAGGACCAGATGTCGGCGTCGTCGTTGTACTGGACGAGCGCCTGGAGGTAGATCATCGGAGTGAAGTTGTAGGCCACCCGGAACTGGCCGAGGTTCGCCACGAAGCTGCCCTCGGCAAGCTGGATGTCGTTGTAGAGCCAGGCTACCGAGGTGATGAGGCGGGTTCCCCAGCGGTAGTTGAAGGTGGTGTCCACCGAGGTCTGGTCGCCCGAGAGGAACCCGCCGTAGTCGAGGGCTCCGCTGTAGGACAGCGGCGCGGCGCGGTTCGTGTTCCACCGCCAGCCGAGTTGCCAGTGCTCGTAGGTGCCGGGGGGAACCACGATGCCCTCCCGGATCTCGAAGGGCTCCTGGAGACCCTCCACGATCCGGTTCATCGCCGGACTGAAGTAGTAGCCGTTCTCGAAGTCGATGTGGCTGTCCACGTGCAGCCGGCTGGTCTCCAGGAAACCGTCCAGGGTCTGGAAGCCGGAGTACGTGACGTGCGGCCGGAGTTCGCGGAGAGGGGCCGGAAACCTCTTCAGGAATTCCGGCCGGTAGTAGCCGAAGTAGCCGTAGTCGTAGCTGCGGTAGGCCTTCCGGCGCAGGAACCCGACTTCGGGGTTGAAGTTGGCGGCCACCTCGGTCATGCCGAACCACAGCCGAAGGTCCCGCCGGAAGTACTCGCCGCGGGCCATGTAGGCATACTCGCCGCCGTCGAGCAGTTCGTATCCCGGTGTCTCGGTGCGGGCCGCGAATCCGGTGAAGGTAAGGGTCTCGCCGATTCCGAGCCGGCCGTCGATACCCCAGGTCCGGTTCCAGTCGTCCTCGGAAGAGGGTCCGCTCGTCCCCATCCGGTTCACGAACATGGTGCCGAGCGAGGAACGTTCCCCGAACTCGCGGCTCAGGCTCATCACCGAGAAGTTGTTGGCCGCGACTACCCCGGCGACCTCCTGGGTCTGCATGTTCAGGAAACCAAGGTTGTAGTCGCCGGCCTTCCCCGAGAGCCGGGCGCCGCCGAGGATGGGCACCGGCGCGCCCCCGGGGCCGATCCCGATCCGGCGGCTGAAGAAGAGGTCCACCGAACTCCCCTGTCCCATGGAGAAGTTGCCGGCGTTTTCGAGGAAGAACGGCCGTTTCTCGGGGAAGAAGAGGTTGAACCGGGAAAGGTTGACCTGCTGGTCGTCCACCTCCACCTGGGCGAAGTCGGTGTTGTAGGTGAGGTCCACGTTCAGGCTCGGGGTGAGGCCGACCTTGGCGTCCACTCCGAAATCGGTGTTGGTCTGACCCTCGACCTCGACCACATAGTCGCGCCCGGCGGCGCCCAGAAGGTAGGGGGTGACCTTGAAGTTCCGGGGGCTGCGGAGTTCCAGGCCGTGCAGTTCGCCCGCCGAGGAGAGCCGGTAGAGGTCGTAGATCCGGGCGACCGGGGACCAGTAGTCCTCCTCGCGCTTCCGGCGGATGTTGCGGTGGAAATTGATCCCCCAGGTCTGCGGGCTGCCGCCGTAGCGCAGGGTCCGCAGCGGGATCGCGAACTCGGCGGACCAGCCCTCGTCGGTCACCTGGGTGGCCACCGTCCAGCTCGCGTCCCAGTTGACGTTGAAACCGCCGCCGGATCCGGTGCGGGCGCGCATCTGGGGGCCGCCGCCGCCACCGCCGCCACCGCCGCCGGCGTTGCTCAACTGGCCGTCGTACTCGAGCCCCGCCGGGGTGGTCCCGAAGACGAAGCCGTTCTGGAGGTCGTGGTAGGTGTCGAAGACCACCCGGAAGGAGTCCGTGTCCTGGAGGTTGGAGTCGCGGCGCGCGTCGGTGGCGATGATGCCCGCCGGGTCGCTGTCGTAGAGCATGGCGCCGATGTAGACCGCCTCGTCGTCGAAGAGGATGCGGACTTCGGTGCGCTCGGTGGCGGGCTGGCCCTCGAAGGGTTCCGCCTGCACGAAGTCGGTCAGCGGCTCGGCAGCAGCCCAGACGTCTTCGTCGAGGCGGCCGTCGATTGCCGGCGCCTCAATGGTCGAAAAGGCGCGGCCGATGCGGGCGCCGGTCGCCGATTCGTCTTCGGAACCCATGCCGAGCCCGGCCGCGAGAGGCAGGACCCCGAGGGCGAACAAGGGAAGAGCCGGAAAGCGCATAACCGGTCAAATTTACCTTGCGGAGGCGTCCCGCGCACCTTTCGAAACCGGGCGGCGCTGGCTGCCTTTTCCCAGCCGGTGAAGCCGGCATGAACCGGCCGTGAGAACGCCGTCGAATCCACGATTTACGGAGGTCTCCCCCCGGGTCGGCGGACTCCCGCATGACATAGTTCGCGCCGCCCGGCCAGCCCGGCGGGAGAGGAGACACGCAGGACATGAACGACAGGGCCCCGGCCAGCACCCGCGAGCTGCTGGACTTCGCCACCGAGATCGCCTGGGAGGCCGGGCGCCTCATCATGAGCCACTTCCAGGTGGGGGTGGGCGTTTCCACGAAGCCGGACCGGACGCCGGTCACCGAGGCGGACATAGCCGGCGAGCGGCTGCTCCGGAAGCGCATCGAGGCGAAGTTCCCCGGACACCGCATCCTCGGCGAGGAAGACGGCGAATCGGGCTCCGATCCGGCGCACCGCTGGATCCTGGATCCCATCGACGGCACCACTTCCTTCATCCACGGCGTGCCCCTGTTCGGGATGCTCATCGGCCTCGAGATCAACGACGAGGCCGTGGTCGGGGTGTGCAACATCGCCGGACTCGGCGAGATGGTCACCGGCGCCGTGGGGGAAGGAGCCTTCTGGAACGGCCGGCCGGCGCAGGTTTCGAAGGTGACGGCGATCGAGAATGCACTCGCCACCACGACGGACCCGGCGACCATCGGCCCCATCTGGGACGCCGTCGGGGCGAAGGGCGCGGTGCGCCGCACCTGGGGGGATGCGTTCGGTCACGCGCTGGTGTGCACCGGCCGCTCCGAGATCGGCCTCGATCCGGAAATGAAGGCGTGGGACTCGAGCCCCTTCCTGCCGATCCTCGAAGAGGCGGGCGGGCGGTTCACCGACTGGGACGGCAACCGCACCATCCACGGGCCGAACGCGCTGAGCACGAACGGCGCCCTTCACGACGAGGTGCTGGAGCTCCTCGCCGAGGTTCGCGGGACGTAGAGGGGAGCACCGGCCAGTCCTCCGGTGGGGGCCTTCAGGCCGGCGCGGCCTCCGCAGGCGAGCGACCGGAATCGCTCCGCCTCTATTGCCCGGCCTTCACCCGCGCCACCACCTCGCGGACCTGCTCCGCGAACCCGCGGGCCTTCTCCATCACCGCCTCCTCGTCCACGGTGGTGATCTCGCCGTCGCGGACCACGATCCGCCCGTTCACGAGCACGGTGCGGACGTCGCTGCCGCGGGTGATGTAGACGAGGTGGGAATAGGGACGATAGAGCGGGGTCATGCCCGCCCGCCGGGTCTCCACGAGCACGATGTCGGCCTTCTTGCCGACGTCGAGGGAGCCGATGTGGTCCTGCTGGTCCAGCACCCGCGCGCCGTAGGTGGTGGCCATCCGGAAGACCGTCTCGGCCGGCAGCGAGGTCGGATCGCCGGTCGCGAACTTGTGCAGCTTCGCCGCGGTGTCCATCTCGCCGAACATGTCGAGGTCGTTGTTGCTGGCCGGGCCGTCGGTGCCGAGGCCCACCGGGACCCCGGCGGCGAGCAGCGCCTCCACCGGGGCCGCCCGGTCGGCTCCGAGTTTCATGTTGCTCTCCGGGTTGTGAGCGACCCCGGCGCCTCCCGCCGCGACTTTCCGGATGTCCTCGTCCGACAGGTAGGTGCCGTGCGCGAGGACCGTTCCCGGCCGCAGCGCCCCGATGGAGTCCAGCGCGTCGATCGTGCGCATGCCGATCGCCGCCTCGATCCGCTCGTCCTCGTCGCGGGCTTCCACCACGTGGATCTGGAAGGGAGCGTTGTGGCGCTCCGCGACCTCGAAGGCGGCCCGGGTGGGCTCCAGGGGAGTGGTGTAGAGCGCGTGGGCGGCGGTGCCGGGGATGAGGAGCGGATGGTCCCGGTACCGCTCCATGAAGGCGTCCGCCTCGGCGAGCGATTCCTCCGGGGTCGCGAAATCGGGGGTCGGGAAGCCGATCACGTGCGGGCCGACCACGGCGCGGATCCCGGCCTCGATCGTCGCCCGGGCCACGTCGTCCCGGAAGTAGTACATGTCCGTGAAAGTGGTCGTCCCGCTCTTCAGCATCTCGATGGATGACAGGAGCGTTCCCCAGTAGACGAAATCGGGCGCCACGAGTTCGGCTTCGGCCGGGAAGATGTTCTGCTCCAGCCAGTCCATCAGCGGGAGGTCGTCCGCGAGCCCGCGGAGCAGGGACATCGCCGCGTGCCCGTGGGTGTTGATGAGCCCGGGGATGACCAGTTGGCCGGTGGCGTCGAGGGTGGGGATCCCGGCCGGCCGGGGCGCCGCCCGGTCGAACAGCCCCGCGATCCGGTCGCCCTCGACGAGCACCGCGCCGCCTTCGAGGATGGTCCCGGCGTCGTCCATGACCACCACGGTTCCGCCGTCGATCAGGAGGCGCTCGGCCGGCTGAACCTGCGGCGCCTCGGAGCCCGAGCACGCTGCGCCGGC
The DNA here is from genome assembly GCA_964448205.1 of uncultured Acidobacteriota bacterium. Taxonomy (GTDB): domain Bacteria; phylum Acidobacteriota; class Vicinamibacteria; order Marinacidobacterales; family Marinacidobacteraceae; genus Marinacidobacterium. Next base: position 1,690 of record CAYUVU010000315.1, on the reverse strand, counting down.
CAGCGGCACCGCGAGCAGCAGGCTATGGGTGGGAATGGGGGTCATGGATCGGTCCCGGAAGGGTGCGAACCCTAGCAGTCGGAACTACTCCATCGGGCGCAGCTCTTTCCAGCGTTCGATGAACGCGACCGCGGCCTCGACGAAGGCCTCGGCCCCCCGGCGGCCGCGCTCCACGCTCGATTCCTCCAGGTCGCGCACGCTCCAGACGCCGGTGTCGGTGATCTCCCGCGTGGAGGTGCCCTTGCCGGTCTCCTCGGCCTTGAGGTTCTCGGCGAGGAATACGCGGAGGGCGGTGGGATCGCCCGCGACCACGTCGGGGACCATGCGCTCCAGGTGTTCCGGCATGGTGAGGGTGGCCGCCCGCGCCCTCGACAGGTCCACGAGATCGGGGATGAGGTAGAGCGAACTCGACGTCTCCCCGACGCCCCCGTGCCGATCGAAGACGGGTTCGCCGGACTCCGGTTCGGCCTGCGTCTGCTGGCGGAACGGCGCCGACGCGGCGCCCAGCTCCACCGCGATTCCCTCCGTCTCGTGGTTGATGCGGTCCGCGATGTACTGGGAGATGACGCGGTTGCCCCCGTGTGAGTTCAGGATCAGGAATCGCTTGAAGCCCTGCCGCATGAGGCTCCGGGCGGCCTCGAAGTAGACCTGCTGGATCGTTTCCGCCGGCAGGCTGACGGTGCCGGGAAAACCCAGGTGATAGGGCGCGTTGCCGACGAAGAGGATCGGCGCCACCAGCACGTCGGTCCGCTGGGCGACGAGCTTGGCGCGCTCCATGCCGTTCAGGAAGTCGGTGCCGATGGGGAGGTGCGGCCCGTGCTGTTCCAGCGAGCCCACCGGCATGATCACCATGTCGGTGCGGGTGAGGAGGTCCTCGACCTCCGTCCAGCTCATGTGGGGCAGGTAGTTCTTGACCTTCGTTTCTCCCCAGAGCGGATTCGTCTGGGCGCCGGCGACGCTCGCTGTCAGGAGCGCCCCGAGGACGGCAAGGCGGAACGGGTTCTTCGGCATGTCAGTGACTCCCTTCGGACTGGATTGAGGTTCTTGAGGATCGGCTTTCGAAGCGGCCGCGGCGCAGCCGGTTCAGTACGGCGGCGATCTCGTAGCGGCGGGGGCGGGCGAGACGGCCGGGATGGGCGCCGGAGCGTCCATCGGCGGTCAGCGATTCGAGTCCCGCTTCGTCTATCCGTTCATCGAGGACGTCGAGCAGTTCGTTGACCGGGAGTCCCGGGAAGTCCCGGCAGGCGGTGGCCATGGCGTACCCCGCGGCCCGGGTCTGGCTCTCGTCGAATAGTTGTTCCACCGCCCTGAGGTCCACCTCTTCCTCCCCGTAGAGGAGCACGTCGCGGCGCGTGGCCCGGATCCGTGGAGTCCCCTTGCGGCCGGCCGGGTCGAAACTCCGCGGTTCGGGACAGCGCTCCCGCCCGTGGAAACCGGCGGTCCCGGCATCGGGGGACCGCCGCGTCGGATAGCGCGCGGCCACCTCGCGAGCCCGGGCGGTCACCTCCCGCGGGCGGTAGTCCGCCAACTGGATCACGGTGTCCGCGGTGTCGAGATAGTCCCCGGAACCCCCCATGACCAGGATGGTGGAGACCCGGTGCCGCTCGAAGAGTTCGCGCACGCGGTCGAGCAGCGCGACGATCGGTTCCGCCTCCCGCGCCACCAGGGCCTGCATCCGGGCGTCCCGGAT
>CAYUVU010000314.1:0-11167 GCA_964448205.1 uncultured Acidobacteriota bacterium | reverse complement strand
TCCGCCAGATGCGTGAGGTCGTTGTCGATCCAGCCGAGCAGCCGCAGGTTCACGAGCAACTGGTCCATGGGCGTGTTGCCGCAGCGTTCCCCGATTCCGATCGCCGTTCCGTGGACGCAGTCGGCGCCCGCCTCGATTGCGGTAAGGCTGTTCGGGACCGACAGACCCCGGTCCCGGTGGCCGTGCCAGTCGAGCTGCACCTCCTCTCCGGTCTCCTCGATGACCTCGCGGACGAAACGAAGAAGACGGGTGACCCCGTCCGGAGTCGCGTGCCCCACCGTGTCGCAGACGACCACGCGCCGCGCACCCGCCTCGATCGCCGCCGTGTAGAGCCGCCGAACGCTCTCCGGACGCGCCCTGGTGGTGTCCTCGGTCACGTACATCGGCGGCACGCCGTGGGCCACCGCCCACTTCACCGCCTTCTCGGTGTGGCGGAGCAGCAGATCGAGGTTCCAGTCCTCGGCGTACTGGCGGATCGGGCTGGAACCGATGAACATGGCGACCTCGATCGGCATCCCGACCTGATCGGCCACCCGCGCGATCGGTTCGATGTCCGAGATCACCGTCCGCGCGGCGCAGTTCGGACGGATCTTCATCCGGTTGTCCACGATTTCCCGGGCGAGGTGGAGCACCTGCTGTTCCACATGAGGGCCGGCGGCTGGGAGACCGATGTCGGCGGAGTCGATGCCGAGCGACTCCATCAGGTGGAGCACCTCGGCCTTCTTTTCGAGCGTCGGGGACACCACCGAAGGACTCTGGAGTCCGTCGCGCAGCGTCTCGTCGTTCAGTCTTACGGGCTTCGGAGGGAACCAGGCGCGGGCGGGATCCGGCCGGTTCCAGTCGTAGATGAGGGCTTCCGTGGCGGGAACGTCACCGTTCCCCGACGAAAATCGCGGTTCGCCCCGTTCTTCGGGGTTCGGGGCCGGGTCAGTCATCGAAGTTGCTCCTCAACCTGCCGCACCGAGGCCGGGAATCGTGGCGCCCAGCGCGTGGAAGCCGCTGTCCACGTGGAGCACCTCGCCCGTGACCCCCCGCGCGGCGTCGGATAGCAGGAACGCCGCGGCGTCCCCCACCTCCGTCGGATCGGTCCCGGCCCGGAGCGGGGCGTGTTCGCGGTAGTGCTCCACCATCTTGCCGATGCCCGCGACCCCCGAGGCGGCGAGCGTCTTCGCCGGGCCCGCCGAGATGGCGTTCACCCGCACCCCCCGCGGCCCCAGGTCCGACGCCAGGTAGCGGACCGACGACTCAAGCGCCGCCTTCGCGACCCCCATCACGTTGTAGTGGGGCACGGCGCGCTCACCGCCCAGGTAGCTGAGGGTGAGGGCCGAGCCGCCGCCGTCCGCCTCGAGCAGCGGCGCGAAGTGACGGACGAGCGCGGTGAGCGAATAGACCGAGATGTCCTGCGCGACCCGGAAGCCCTCGCGGGAGGTGGAAACGAAGTCGCCCTCGAGGTCTTCGCGCAGGGCGTAGGCGACCGCGTGGACCAGGAAATCGAGCCCGCCGAAGTGCTCGCGAACGGTTTCCGCGGCGCTTGCGAGTTGCTCCTCGCTGGAGACGTCGAGCGGCAGGGTCACGGTGCCCGGAATCTGCGCCGCGAGCTTGTCCACGTTGCGCTGGAGCCGCTCGTTCTGGAAGCTGAGGGCGAGCGCCGCGCCCTCGCGCGCCGCGGAGCGGGCGATCCCCCACGCGAAGGAGCGGTGGTTCGCGACCCCGACGATCAGTCCTCGTTTGTTCTCAAGCAGCACTGCTCTTCAATTTAGCAGTCACCCCGGCGGCTCCACCCGTGGCTCCCGCATCGGGATGGCGCCGCTTGCCTCGAGCCAGGCAGCCACCCGGATGACGGCGAAATCCTGTCCCGGACCCCCGACGAGCTGCGCCCCGAGCGGCATTCCCGGCGCATCGAATCCGGCCGGTACCGACAGGGCGGGAAGCCCGGTGAAGTTGAAGGGGCCGACCAGGCGGATGAGCCCCGGACGGATGTCCTCCGCGGTCGCGAGCGGCTCTCCCGCCTCCGGTGCGCCGGCCGGGGCGGACGGCGCCACGAGGACGTCCACTTCCTCGAAGAGTCGCTGGAAGGCGTCCGCGACGAGGCGCCGCCCCTTCAGCGCGGCAATGAGGTCGGCGGCCGACAGCACCCCTCCCACATCCAGGAGCCGCCGCACGTCCTCGCTGATGTCGTCCGGCCGGACCGCCAGGCGCTCCCGGTGGACAACCGCCGCTTCCGCGAAGGCGAGCACGTTGCGGCACACCCCGCTCAACTCCACTTCCGGGATCCTCACCTCGACGCGCTCCGCCCCCAGCCGGACGAGCGCCGCGACGATGCCGTCCGCCGCCTCGCGGGCCTCCCGGATGAGATCGGTGTAGAAGAAATCGAGCGGAACCCCGACCCGCACCCCCGCGAGGGGTTTCGGCTCCGCGGCGGGCGGAGGCGCCGGACCCGAGGACCAGCCCGAGAGGACCTTGAAGAGCACGCCGATGTCCCCGGCGCTCCGGGCGATGGGTCCGACGTGGTCCAGGCTCCACGACAGCGGGGTCACTCCCGCCCGGGAGACGGCGCCGTAGGACGGTTTCAGGCCGAAGACCCCGTTGAGCGACGCCGGGATCCGGATGGACCCCCCGGTGTCGGTCCCCACCGAGCCGTAACCCATGCCGGTGGCCACCGCCACCGCGGAACCGGACGACGACCCGCCCGGGATGCGCGCCGGGTCGTGCGGGTTCCGGGTCCTCCCGAAGGTGGGGTTGTCGCCGCTGACGCCGAAGGCGAACTCCTGCAGGTTGTTCTTGCCGAGCAGGATCGCCCCGGCCTCCGCGAGCCGCCTCCAGGCCGGAGCGCTCCGGGCCGCCTCGTGCGGGAACTTCGACCCCGACGTGGTGGTCATTCCGGCGACGTCCACGATGTCCTTGACGCTGAGGGGGATTCCGAGGAGAGGCGATCCTGCGCCGCCCGCCTGCCCCCTGGCCTCCGGCGACCCGGTAAGCCGCCGCGCCTCCGCAAGGGCCTCTTCTTCCCGGAGCCTCAGGAAGGCGCCCAGCTGGCGCCCGGCCCGGGCGCGTTCGAGTGCCTCCTCCACCAGGTCTACCGCCGATCGGCGTCCCGCGGCGAGATCGGCGCGCGCGGCGGCGATCGTTCCCGGTAGGGGATCGGCTGGCGCCGCCGGGATTGCGACCGCCCTCGGGCGGCTCCTGCCGGAGAGCGCGTGGGCGGTCAGCTCGCCGGCGGTCAGCGGCTCGGGAGGATCGGGAAGGCGCGCCAACGCTCGGTCGACGTCTTCGAGCTCCTTCCGGAGCGCGCCGGCCCGTTCCTCGGCGGCGGCCAGCCGCTGTGTCATCCGGGGGCTCCCTACTTCGGCCCGCCCAGCACCCGCGCCGGCAACCGGAGCACCGCACCCAGCAGCGAGAACACGCCGTCCACGGCAACGCCGAGCAGCCGGAAGGGCAGCAGCAGCAACCAGACGATCGGATAGATCACGAGCGCCAGCAGCGCGAGCGGCCAGCAGACGATCAGGAGCAGGAGCCAGAGCAGGAAGGAAGCCATCTCGAGAATCTACGTTTCGTTGGGGGGCTCGGTTTCCTCCGCCGCCGCCAGTTCCTCCAGGGTGACCTCCCCGGCGGCGAGCCGCCGCAGTTCCTCCTCGCCCCGGACCGGCACCCCCAGCCCGCGGGCCTTGTCCAGCTTGGAACCGGCCTTGTCGCCCGCCACCACGAGCGAAGTGCGGCTGCTCACGCTCGACACCACCCTCCCGCCGTGGCGCTCGATGAGTGCCCCGGCTTCCTCGCGGGTGAGTCCCGCGAGGGTCCCGGTCAGCACGATGCGCAGGCCCGAAAGCGTGGACTCTCCCGTCGCCTCCCAGACCGGCGCCACCCTCGAGCGGGCGAGGTCCTCGAGTTCCCGCCGGTTCGCCTCGTCCGAGAAGAAGCCGGTCACCGCGTCGGCCACCTGCTCGCCCACTTCGTGCACCTCGAGGAGCTCCTCCCGGCTCGCTGCCGCCAGCCGCTCCAGGGAGCCGTAGCGTGCGGCGAGGACCCGGGCCACGTGCTGGCCCACGTGGGGGATGCCCAGCGCGAAGAGGAACCGGTCGAGGCGCACGGTGCGGCTCTCCTCCAGCTCCCGGAGCAGGTTCGCCGCCGACTTCTCGGCGAACGGCCGGCGCCGGCGTTCGGGCAGGGCGAGCAGGTCCGCCTCCGTCAACCGGAACAGATCCGCCGGGCGCCCCACCCGGCCGGAATTCACCAGGTCGGCGGCGATCCCCTCACTCAGTTTCGGCAGGTCGAGGGCATTCTTGTCCGCCAGCCGTGCGATCGCGGCGGCGAGGGCCTCAGGCTCCCAGCGAAAGGACTCCTCCGGGGCTTGCCGCCTGTCCGTGCCCTCCACTACCCCGGCCTCGACGAGGTCCTCCAGCAGCGCGCGCTTGCCGGGCGAGGCCAGCGCCTTCAGCGCCTCGTCGGCGCGGCCCGTCCGTTCCTCCCCGGCCAGGCGTTCCGGGGGCGCCCGGAGCGCCGCCAGGTCGAACTCCTTCGCCATCGCCTCGGCCCGGGTCGGGCCGACTCCGGGCAGGCCCAGCGCCACCACCACCCTGCCGAGCGGGACGTTCCGGGCCGCGCCGAGCCGGCGGACCAGTGCCGCCGCGCCGGCGGGATCGAAGGGCCGGCCGGCCGGTTGCGGCGGCACGGCCAGGAGCGTCTCCCGGGTCAGCCGGTAGAGGTCGCCCGGCGACCGCACGAACCCGTACTCGACGAGGAGCTCCACGAGTTCGTCCCCGAGGGTTTCGATTTCCATGCCCCCCTTGCCGACGAAATGGACCAGCCGGGCCTTCCGCTGTGCGGGGCAACTCCATCCCCCGGAGCAGAAGTGGTTGGCGCCTTCCGCCAGCACCGGCCGGTCGCATTCCGGGCACTCGGGCGGCATGGACCAGGGCGCCGCATCGCTCTCCCGGGCACGGGAGACGACCTCCACGACCTGGGGGATCACGTCTCCCGCCCGCTGGATGCGGACGCGGTCGCCGGGCCCGGCATCGAGGGCCCGGACCATTCCCTCGTTGTGGAGGGTGGCCCGGCTCACCGTCACCCCGGAGACGAGGACGGGGTCCAGCCGCGCCACCGGGGTGAGCTTCCCGGTGCGCCCGACCTGCACGTCGATGGCGAGGAGCGCCGTTTCCGCCTGTCCCGGCGGGAACTTGAAAGCGACCGCCCAGCGGGGGTTCCGGGACCGTTCGCCCAACTCGTCCTGGTCGGCGATCCGGTCCAGCTTGACCACCGCCCCGTCGAGTTCCACGGTGAACCGGTCCCGCCCCGCGATCAGGAGGCGGTGGTAGGCCAGGACCCGATCGGGCCCGCGTCCCACCTCCCACCAGACGGACTGCCGGCCCGCTCCTCCATCCTCGCTGGCGCGCGACTCCTGCGCCACCCGGAACCCGAACCCGGCGAGGGTCCGGAGCACTTCGGACTGCGTTTCGGGCGCTGGAATCCCCGGGTCGTCCCACACCAGGATGTCGTAGGCGTAGAGCGCCAGCGGACGGGCCGCCGCGATCCCCGGGTCGAGTTGGCGCAGCGAGCCGGCGGCGGCGTTCCTCGGGTTCTTGAAGGTGTCCTTTCCGGCGCGCTCGAGGCCCTCGTTCATGCGCTTGAAGTCCGCCACCGGGAGGACGGCCTCGCCGCGCACCGCGAGCCGCCGCGGCGTTTCCTCCCCGGCGAGCCGGAGGGGCAGCGACCGGGTGGTGCGCAGGTTCGCGGTGATGTCCTCCCCGACCTCTCCGTTCCCCCGGGTCGCCCCGCGAAGGAACCGGCCGTCCGCATAGACGAGTTCCACCGACAGTCCGTCGAACTTCGGCTCGAGGCAATAGTCGAGGTCGTCGCGCCCGATCTCCCGCTCCATCCGGTCGGTGAACTCGCGCAGCTCGGTCTCGTCGTGGATGCTCTGGAGCGACAGCATCGGCGCCTCGTGGCGGACCTCCGGGAACCCCTCGGCCACCGCGCCGCCGACCCGCCGGGTGGGCGAGTCGGGAGTGACCAGTTCCGGGTGATCCCGCTCGAGTGCCTCCAGTTCCCGGAAGAGCGCGTCGTACTCGTGGTCGTCGATCTCGGGCGCGTCGAGCACGTAGTACCGGTGGTCGTGATGACGGATCGCCTCCACCAGTTCCCGGTGCCGCCCGGACGGAGACCGCGCGTCGGTCACGACGCTTCCGATCCGGGAGCGGCCTCCTCGCGCCCCCGCTTCCGCGCCGCCCGATTCTCCGCCCGCCGTTTCACGAAAGCGGCCAGGCGGTCGGTGATCTTCCGGGACCAGGGAAGGTCCTTCCCGAGCACCGCCAATCCCGCCAGGATCATCAGCACCCCCTGCAGGATCGGGAGGAAGAGCCCGATGACCCCGAGCGCCAGGAGGAGGAACCCGGAGGCGATCCGCAGCACCCGCCAGGGACGGAAACCACGGCGCGCCCGTTCCCCCGGCGGGGGAGCGCCGGGTTCACCGGAAGTGGACTCTCCGCCGGAGCCGGCTTCCCGCGGGCGGCGATAATCTGCGCTCGGTCCCGCGGCCATCAACGTCAAGGTAACACCGAGCCCCATCTTGAAGAAGACACCCGGCCTCGCCACGGTCCCGCAGGTGCTTGCCACCTTCGCGGCCACGTTCGTCGCGATCATCCTCATCGGCGTCGTCATCGCGCGGACCGGGCTGCCGTTCGACGTCGCCATCCTCGCGACTCCGGGGGTCACCCTGCTCGTGGCCCTCGCGGCCATCCGGCTGTTCCGCCTGAATCCCTACCGCGCGTTCCGGCTGCGGCCCGCAAAGAACAGCCAACTCCTCCTCTCGGTTCCGATCGCCCTTTCCCTGTTCGTGGTCAGCGACCAGCTCGCCAACCTGAGCCGGGCGTTCCTCCCGATCGACGAGCTGCTCGTCCAGACCGTCGCCGAGCTGGTGCGCGCCGAGGGACTGTTCTCCTGGCTGATCCGGCTCGCGGGGATCGGGTTCGGGGCGGCGCTGGCCGAGGAACTGCTGTTCCGGGGAATCATCCTGACCGGGCTCCGGCCCCTCGGCAGGGGCGGCGCCCTCGTCGTCTCGGCGCTGCTCTTCACCGTGATGCACGGCCTGCTGCTGCCCAACTACTTCGTGGCCGGGCTCGTCCTGGGACTGGCCGCGATGGCCACCCGCAGCATCCTGGTCCCGATCTCGATCCACCTCTTCCACAACGTCGCGGCGCTCCTCCTCTTCAACCTGACCGACATCGACACCCTGGGGGACCCCCTCTGGATTCCAGGCGGCATCCTGGTGCCCGCGGCGGGCATCCTGGCGATCGGGGTCTTCCTCTACCTGCGTGACCTGGGGGCCCAGACAGCCGAAAAACCCGCGGCGCCGGCATCCGACACGCCGCCGGAGGCCGGGCTCCCCTCACCTCCCCCCGGCGCGCTCAGCATCGCGGAGGACCTCCGGGAGGTGCCCTCCGGTTCGCGCCGTCTCGGTTTCGTCTTCCTGGCGCTCGCGATGATCGCCGGGCTCTTCATCACCGTCGGACTCTTCGTGTACCTCGGCTACCTCACCAACCCGGGGCCCCAGCGCGCCGCCGCCATCCAGCAGTTGCGGCAGATCGCCCACGAATCCCTGGCGGACGAAGCGGCCGGCCGCCAGGCGGAGATCGACGCCGCGTTCGAGACCCTCACCGAGCTGAACCGGGAGGGCCGCGTCGGATTCCGGCACGTCTGGCGGGCGGCCACCGTGGTCGCCGCCGCCACCACCGACGGAGAGTTCGGGAACGGAGACGTGGAATCGCTCCTGATGGCGGTCGGGGGGATCCGCCAGGACGCCGAGGAACGGCGTCCCCGGCGGGAGCCGCGTCCCGCCGAAACACCGGACCCGGCGCGCGCCGGCCAAAGCAGCGAGTAGCCGGCCGGGCGAACCGGACCAGCGCAATCCTGCGGAGTTGGCAAACAGCCGCGATGGCGTCGCCGGTTTGGAACGCCTGGAGCGCAGACGTCTAACGCGGGACCCCGGTGCGCCGGAAACGGCCGAAGAACAGGGGAAACCACATCGCCGCCACCCCGCCCAGCATCATCAGGCCGCCGACGAGCGGCCGCCACGAGAGCAGCACGAAGCCCCCGGACAGCAGGTGGACGACGACGCTCATGTAGCCCGAGAGCACGAACACGCGGACGGGCGAGTCCGAGGTCCGCATGGCGAAGAGCGGCAGCGTCTCGAGCGCCGCGGTCAGCATGGTGCTCCGGAAGAGCAGCGCCCAGAGGTTCAGCGGCTCGCGAAACACCATGCCGACGATGGCGGAGAAGAGGGACGCCGCGAACGCCGACTGGTAGGGCCGCCGGCCCTCCAGCCAGCGGATCATGAGCGCCTTCAGGGGCGTGAAGAGCGCCACCAGGCCCAGAGCCAGCAGGAAGTCCGCCGGATCGGGAATCGTGGTGGCCAGCCGCGCCGCCGCCAGGATGGTGATGAGCGCCAGCACCCCGAGCAGCGCGTAGCGCGGCGGCGGGAGCGAACCCTGACTCATGCCGGGACGCCGGCCGGCTGGACGCCGAGTTCGCGGGCGGCGAGGTCCGCGGGCGTCTCCGCGGCCCGGGCGAGGATCGCGGCCCCGTCCCGGATCACGACCTCCGCGGGCCGCGGACGCAGGTTGACGTTCGACGCCATCGAGTACCCGTAGGCGCCGGCGTCGAGCACGGCGAGCAGATCTCCCGGCTCGGGGGGCGGCAGGGCGCGGTCGCGCGCGAACGCGTCGCCGGACTCGCACACCCCGCCCACCACGTCGAAGCGCCGCTCGGGTCCCGGGCGCGGTTCCACCGGCGCCACCCGGTGCCACGCGCCGTAGAGCGCCGGCCGCAGGAAATCGTTCATGCCCCCGTCCACCACGCAGAACTCCTTGGTTCCCGTGCGTTTAGTGTGCAGAACCCGGACCACGAGGGCGCCCGCGGGCCCGAAGAGCGCCCGTCCCGGTTCGAAGACCACCGTGGGGTCGGCGTCCGGACATTCGCTGCCGAGAACCTCCCGGAGCGTCGCGAGGATCCGACCGGCGTAGACGGGCATCGGAGTCTCCTCCTCGCCGTCGCGCTGAGGGATGCCGAGCCCGCCGCCGACATCCACGACCCGTACCGGCAGACCGGCGGTGCGGAGTCCGGCAAAGACGGTCGCCAGCCGCTCCGCGCTCCGCGCCAGCGTGGCGAGTTCCCGGATCTGGGACCCGACGTGCGCGTGGACGCCGAGAATCTCCACGCCCCGCCAGTCGCGGGCTCCGGACGCCAGCGCGAGGAGGTCCGCCGCCGCCATCCCGAACTTGGCGGTGCGGGTGCCGGTGGCGATCTTCGGGTGCGTCGCGGCGGGGACCTCGGGATTGAGACGGAGGACGGCGCGGGCCCGGCGGCCGCGGCGGAGCGCCAGGTGGTTCAATAGCTCCAGTTCCCCGCGGGATTCGACCGAGACGAAACGCACCCCGAGATCGAGGGCCGTCTCGAGGTCCGCCGGGGTCTTGCCGACCCCCGACATCACGATGCGTTCTCCGGGGAACCCCAGCCCGTGGGCGACGAGCAGCTCGGCCGCCGATACCGCCTCCACGCCCGCCCCCAGGTCCCGCAGCGGGGTCAGCAACGCCGGCAGGGCGTTCGCCTTGAGCGCCGCCGCGACCAGGTGCCCGGTACCCGCGAGCGCCTCCTGGAGCGCGGCGAAGCGCTCCACGACCGCGCGGGAGCTGTACACGTAGGCCGGGGTCCCGGCTCCCGCTTCGGCGAGCGCCGTATCCAGGCACACCCCGTCGGCGGCGAGGCGGCCACCCGGTCCGGAACGAAAAACGGCGTGCAAGGTTTGGCGGCCGGCCCGCATTACCGACTCCGGACGATTCGGAGGTGGGGCGGCGGGAGCAGCTTCGCGCGGGGCCGCAAGGGGGTCCCGAATGTATCATCGCGCACCGTTTCGAGACGTTCGGAGGCTTTCCCATGATCCGTGTCCTTGCAGCATCTGTCCCGTTTCTCATTGCCCTCGGCTGCGGTGGCGGCGCCGAGCCGGAGCCGGAAGCACCAGCCGCGACCGGCGACCTCGGTCTCCCCTTCTCGGAGTACCGGGAGAGCGGTGACCTCGTCTACCTGGCGGGCGCCCTCGGCAACGTTCCGGGCACGCTCGATCTCGTACCGGGCGGCATCGAGGCCCAGGTCCGCCAGACGATGGACAACCTGGGCGCCACCCTGGAGAGCGCCGGGCTCGACTTCTCGCGGGTCGCGGCGGTCAACGTGTACCTCTCGGACGTCCGGCACTTCCAGGCGATGAACGGGGTGTATCGCGAGTACTTCCCGGAGGATCCCCCGACGCGGGCCACGGTCGAAGCGGGCATCGCGATCCCGGGGGCGCTCGTGGAGATCTCGATGGTGGCGGTGAAGGCGGGGGTCGACCGCGAGGTGATCAACCCCGAGGCGATGAAGAGCCCGGAGCTTCCCTATTCCTGGGGGATCAAGGCGGGCGACACGCTCTTCGTCGCCGGCGCCACCGCCCGGGACCCGGATACCTACCAGCCGGTCGGCGGGGGCGTGACCGAACAGATGCAGCGGATCATGGGGAACATCGGGCTGGTCCTCGAAGCGGGAGGAATGGACTATTCCGACGTCGCCAACTGCCGGGTGTTCCTCGATGACCCGCGCACCTTCGGCGAAATGAACGCGGCCTACCGGGAGTTCTTCCCCGAGGATCCCCCCACCCGGGCCACCGTCGAAGCCCGGCTCGCGAACCCGCTGTTCACGGCCGAGGTGCAGTGCGTGGCCTCAAGCGCCGAACGGAGCGTCCTGGCCCCGGACGGCCCCCGCTCGGGCAGCCCTCTCTCGCCGGGCATCTGGGCCGGCGACCGGCTCTACCTCTCGGGCATGGTGGCGCCGGGACCGGACCGGAGCGAGGACGCCGGCGACCAGACGCGCGCCGTGCTCGGGCGGCTGAGCGCCGCGCTCGAGGCCGGCGGGCTGAGCTTCTCGGACGTGGACGACGCGATGGTCTACCTCGAGGACATGCGCGACTACGCCGCGATGAACGAGGTTTACCGGGAGGTCGTGGGAGCGCCGTTCCCTCCCCGCGCCACGGTGGAAACCCAGATGATGGGCGCCGGCATCAAGGTGGAGATCATGATGACGGCGACCCGCTGAACAGCGGGGGCCGCGTACCGGCTTGGAACGCCGGTCTCCAGACCGGCACGCGCGG
>CAYUVU010000313.1:0-12542 GCA_964448205.1 uncultured Acidobacteriota bacterium | reverse complement strand
CTTCCTGGATACGCCCCACCGGTGGCAACTTCCCTTCCGCGCGGTGGCGATGCCGCACCAGTGGTTTTTCTGGCTCCGCCGGCGCGGCGGGCTTCCTCCCGGCCACGCGCGCGACCTGCTTCTGAACTATCTGGCGATCGCGGCCTGCTATCTTCCCGTCGCCATTCTGTCGGGCCCCTGGCGACTCGTGACCGGGGTCCTGCCGGTCTGTGTTCTCGTGTCGCTCATGCTCTGGATCCCCTTCGCCCACCTCACGCACGAGGGCTATTCCACCGGTGATCCGGCCGCGCGATCGCACAACTGGTTCGGACGGCTGGCCTACTGGTTCTCCTTCGGGCTGTCGATGCATCGCGAGCACCACCTGAGGCCGCACCTCGCCTGGATCGAACTCCATCAGCTTGTCGAACGCGACCCCGAGCGGCGCCGGATCCCGCGGCGCGACATCTGGCGAGAAGCGCCGTCCCAAGCGGTCTGACCGGAACCGTCCCGCTCGCCACGCCGGATCTGGCGTGTCTGCTCGCGGACTCCCCGGTCCGGCCCCTGGACTTCGCCTTCGTGCTCAATCTCGGTCAGTCGTCGCACGCGGTCACGGATTTCGAGCCGCTCTACCGGGGGGCGGAGGGGGCCCGCACCGCCTTTCCGGTTGCCGGCAGCCGGCTGCGCCAGCCGCCGTTCGACGTTCCGAGGTGGGAAACGCGGCCCGGGGCGCCCCCCGCGCTCGTGATCCGGGTGTTTCCCGACGGAGAGCGGGCACTCCGGATCCAGGAGTTCCTCGAGACTCCGTTCGCGCTCCGGCAGGGTCCGCCGCTCCGGCAGATGCTCCTGGGGATCGGCGATCCCCCGTCGTGGAGCCTCGTGACCCAGGTGCACCACGCGGCGTCCGACCTGATCGGGACGCTGCTCTTCGTGCAGCGGCAACTGCGGATGGCCCGGGGCCTCGACACCATGCCGCCCCGTCCCCAGATGGTTTCGCCGGAACTGATGCAGGCGCCGAAGCGGGCCCGCCGGAACCCCGCCGCCCGAACCTCCGCCGCGCTCGCGACCCGACCCGGACCTGCGTCCGCGGCCCGCCGGTGGCGCACGCTCGTCGTCCCGCGCGAGCCGCTCGCCTCCCTGTCGCAGACGGTCGGGGGCTTCCGGTGGAACGACTGTCTGCTGGCGGCGGCGCTCGACGCGCTCGCCGCCTGGAACCAGCAGCAGGGCGTTTCGGCGGACCGCATCGGGCTGTGGGTACCCATGAACACCCGCACCGAGCGGCTGCGCGGATTCGGGAACGGAGTGTCGCGAATCCGGGTGCATCGCGAGGCCATCGCCGGGTCGCAGAGCCGGGCCTTCCTGGAGCGCTGCCGGTCCGTGCGCCGGATCGTGTACCGCAAGAAGCGGATGGGGGAGTGGGCCCTCCCGCCGGTCCCGGTCCCGCCTCCGCTGTTTCCCGTGGCGGCTCCTTTCCTCCGGCGCTGGCTCTACCGGCCCTGGGCGGATTTCGGCACCGCGGGGTTCACGCACCTCGAAAGCTGGCCGGGTGAGGAGGACCCGGTGCTGAACGAGGTGACGGGGATGGAAGTGATCGCCTGTCTCCACGAACGGCATCCGCTCTTCTTCGCGGCCATGTCGCGGGGAGAGCAGGCGGTGGTCACGATCACCTGGGACCCGGCCCTGCTCCGGGAAGAGGACATCGACTTCATCGCCGCCGCCTTCGAGGCCCCGCTCACGGATCCGCCCTTCCTCCAGTCCGGACAGCCCCGGACACGGCCTCGTTGAGCGGTGCGGGGATCGCGAATGACTTCGGGCGATTCGCGATCGCGGTCCTGCTCCGGCTGGCCGGCTGGGCCGCAGTCCTCCGCCACCGGGCCCGGCTGAGCGTCCATCCCTTCCGGGAACGGCGTCTGCGGCGGCGCTTCGGGATAGGCCCGTCCACCGGAATCACCCGGGACCTGCCGGACGTGGACGCGGTCGCCGGGGAAGGGGATGCGGTGGCCCTCACCTCGGGCACCGCGGGCGAACCGAAGCGGGTCCCCTATTCGAGAAGGCGCCTCGCCGTGACGCGCGCCGTCTTCGTGGACGGAATGCTCCGCCTCGTCGCGCGGCGGCGCGTCCGCCGTCCCAGCCTCTACGTCTTCGGAGCGCTGGACCCGGACCGCTCGCTGAGTTCGCTGCTCGTCCGCGAGCGGCGCGCCCCGCCCCGGTTCATCCTGCTGCAGGCGCCCTACCGCGCCCAGTCGGACCCGGCGCTCATGGAGCTGAAGGAGCGGTACGGCGCGTCCGCGCTGCGTTTGCTGGTCCTCACGCTCGCGAATCCCGGGATGTTCTACGCGACGAACCCGTCCACGCTGAGCACGTTTCTCGAGGAGGTGGAGGGGCACTGGGAGGCGGCCGCCGCGCTGGTCCGGCTGGTCGTTCGGGATCCGCGGCGGGTGTCGCCGGCCGCGCGCCGGATCCTCCGGAGGCTCGCCTCCCGGAGATCGGAGGAACGGCTCGCGCGGATCGCGGAGAGCGCGTCGCCGCTCCCCATCACGGCCTGGAATCCGGCGTTCACGACCTACGTGTGCTGGACGGGCGGCGGGGTGGCGCCGTTCCTCGAGCGGCTCGACCGGCGCCTGCCGGCTCCCCGTTTCCGGAGGGAGCCGATGTACTCGATGTCCACCGAGACCGTCGCCACGATTCCGGACTACCGCCGGGCGGAGACGGCCTTCCTCCCGGCAGCGCCGGGCGTGGTGCACGAGTTCCTCGGCGAGTCGGGGGCCGGCCTCCGGAGGGCTCGCGAGCTGGAGCCGGGGGCTGTCTACGAGATGGTGGTGAGCCACCGATTCGGTCTCCGGCGCTACGCCACCGGCGACCGCTTCCGCGTCGAGCGGTTCGTGGGCGGCCTGCCGGATCTCCGCTTTGTCGGCCGGCGCGGCCCGGGCTGGTCCTTCACCGGGGAGAAGCTCACCGCCGGGCAGGTGGATCAGGCGCTTCGGATGCTCGAGGCCGAACACCCCGGCCTCCGCGAGAGCGGTTGGCTGGCGCTGTTCCCCTCGAACCCCGGTGGCGCGGCGCTCCCGTGCTACCGCCTCGCCGCGGTGGGCGCGAACTCGTCCGACCTGCCCGAGGGGCTGCCGGAACGGCTCGACGAACTGCTCGGGAACCTGAACCTCGAGTACCGCGCCAAGCGGGCGAGCGGCCGTCTCGGCAAGGTCCGGATTTCCGTCGTCGACCGCGCCGGTTTCCTCCGGCGCGCCACCGGCGGCGGCCCGGCCCACCCCGACTCCCAGTTCAAGTTCCAGCCCTTCTACCCCCGCCTCTGGGAACAGGAGTAGGGAGGGACGGGAGCGCGCGAGCCGTCCCCGCTACCGCCGCGTCGCGAACCCCAGCACCTCGAAGCGCGCCCCGAAGAGCAGCGTGCCCGAGCCCAGGTAGGCGCGCGCCGGATACTCCCGGGTGAAGAACGTCCGGTAGACCTCGTTGAAGGCGTCGTAGTCCGCGACGTCCGAGGAGTAGACCTGCACGAAGACCAGGTCGTCCATGGTCAGCCCGGCGGCCTCCAGGGTGTTCCGCACGCTGGTCATGACGAGGCGAGCCTCCTCCTGGGCGGTGTCGGGCACGGTCTGATCGGGGAGCAGCCCGATCGTTCCCGCAACATAGAAGGTGTCGCCCACCATGACGCCACCGCTGAAGGGCGGCAGATCGGCGTCGGCCGCCGTGCGGGGGTTGACGTAGTGCCGCTCGAGGGAAGCCTCCTCGTCCGGGGCCTCCTCCGGCGGAGCCGTCTCGGTGGCGCAGCCGAAAAGCAGCGCCAACGCGAACAGCAGCGGGATCTGGCGATGGGTCATGACTGTGGTCCTCCCGGGTCCAGCAATCTCTGGAATGCCGCGTTGCCGCGGATGTTGTCGAAGTCGGCCTGTGACGCCGCCAGCTCTCGCCAGCGGGCGTCGATTCCGATGGCTTCCTCGAGCGCCGCCACGGCGCTCGCGGCGTCGCCCGCGCGGGCATGCAGGCGCGCCAGCCCGTAGATCAGTTGATCCTCGCCGGGAACGATCGCGATCGCTTCCCGCTGCGCCGCGACGGCTTCGTCGAAGCGGCCCGCCGCGGCCAGCGTCCGGGCCTCTCGCGAGTGAATCCGCGAGACCGACATGTTGACCAGGCGGCGCAGCTCCTTGAACGGCTCGGCATGGTCGTCCACCCGCACATCCACCCAGCGGTCGCTGGTCCGTCCGGAGTCGCCGATCGGCTTGACCACGAGGACCCCGCCGGCCTGCTTGCCGCGCGCGTCGCCCCCTGCCGCCTCGCCCGCGTCGAGGGCGTCCATCAGCCGGAACGCGAGCGGCCCGTCCGACGACTCGAACGCCTCCGCCATCGCCCGGACGACCGCCTCCCCGGCCAGGATGTTGCCCTGCACCGAGAAGTTGTCGCCCTCGATGTGTCCCGCCCAGGCGCTGGTCGCCGATCCGGTGTACGCCCGGACGCGGCCCTCGTCATCGATGACGGCGAGCTGGCGGCGGTCCCGGCCGGGATCCGAGCCGGTCAGGTGTTCGACCACCTCGTCCGGCGTAAGCCCCAGCTCCAGGAGGTCCAGCCCGCGCGGTCCGTAGGTCTGGTTCGCCGCCGCCTGGGTGGCGATAGCCCCAACGCCCGCCTTGGCGTAGGAGACCACGGCGCCGGCGCGGAATGCCCGCGACTGGACCGCCACTCCCAGCTCGCCGGTGGCGGGATCGCGGCCGACGATCGAGAAGGTGGCGACGATTTCCTCACCGGTTTCGTCCACCGGGATCTGGGCGCCGAGGTGCGGTGTGGACCAAAGCGACGCGAGCCCGAGGGCCAGTGCCGCAATCGATGTTCGGCGCGTCATGCTGCTATTCCTCCAGAACGAGACCTCTTCCCACCAGCTTTGCCGGGTCCGCGTCCGGCCTGGGAATGAACTTGTCCATCCAGCCCCCGTCCCAGCTCGCGATGTAGAGGTTGCCCTCCTGGTCCACGTCCATCTGGTGCGGGCGCGAGAGACCACCCGGGAAGCCGCCTCGCGTGCCGCCGTAGGCGCCAAGGTGGTACTGGAGTTCGCCGTCCATGTTGTATTTGAGGATGCGGTTCAGCACCGCCGAGATCACCCAGACGGCGTCGTTCTCGTCGACGAAGACGCCTACCGGGTCGGAGACGTCGGGCCACTCGTCGATGTACTCGCCGTTCTCGGTGAAGATCTGGATGCGGTTGTTCGTGCGGTCGCCCACGTAGATGCGGCGGTTCCGGTCCACCGCCAGCCCGTGGATGAGGTCGAACTGGCCCGGGCCGTTCCCGAGTTCGCCCCACTCCATCAGGTACTCGCCCTCGGCGTTGTACTTGATGATGCGCGAGTGCCAGTAGCCGTCGCCGACGAGGAAGTCGCCGTTCGGCAGGAACGCCATCACGGCAGGGTCGCCGTACTCGAAGGGGTCCGGGTTCGGGTTGGCGCGCGCCTCCGCCCGGGTCGTGGGGTGATCGGGATCGACCAGCCGCATCACCAGTTCGCTCCCGTCGTTCGAGAACTTGAGAATCTGCATGTTGACGTTCTTGCCGCCGCCGCGCTCCACGAGCCACACATGGCGCTCGGGGTCGTAGGGGCTGATGTAGAGCTGATGCGGTTTGTTGAACGTGGAGTCCCACTGCGACCAGTTCTCCGTGATGTTGCCGTTCCGGTCCACGGCGACCAGGTAGTTGGTGCTCCCCTCGCGCTCGCGGTTCTCGGCGTCCCGGTCGCCCCAGATGCCGACGATGATGCGGTCCGGGGTGTCCACCGCCACCGCGGAGACCTGTCCCCAGCCCCACGGCTCCACGTGGTCCGGCGCGGGTTTCCACCAGCCGGGGACGGCGTCGTACTCGCCGGTCCGGTCGTCGCCGCCCTTGACGGGGGGCCTCTCCGGGGTCGATTCGGTCACGTCCGCGGGACTTCCGGCGCCGCAGGCGGACAGGAGGGCGAGTCCGCAGGCGAGGAGCAGGAATCGGATCTTCATGGCGTTACCTCCACCGCCGGCCCATTGTGACGGCTTCTCCGCCGCGATGGGAACGCCGGCGGGAATTCAGGCGGCGAGCAGGTCCCCGAGTTCGCCGAAGGAGGCGAAGTCCTGCCCCAGGATGAGGGCGCGGCAGCCGGCGGTCCGGGCGGCGGGGCCGTCCGTATCCGCGCGGTTGCCGATGTGGAGCAGCGCCGCTGCGGGGATCCCGAGGTCCGCCAGCGCGGCATGGAACACGCGGGGATCGGGCTTCAGGGCGCCGTAGCGCTCGGCCGCGTAGACCCGTTCGAAAACCCCGCGGAGACCGAGGGCCTCGAGCCTCGCTTCGGGATCGAAGTCCGAGACGGCGATGAGGGTGCGAGGGCGCAGGCGGTCCAGGAGTTCGGCGACCCCGGAGCGGGGCCCGAGGCGGCGGATGACCGGGATCAGGATCCGGGCTTCCGCCGCGAGCCGGGCGGCAGTGTCCGACGAGGAGTCGCGCCGGTCGCGGAGCGTGCGGAGGTCCCGCAGCGAGCCGCGCCGGATGGCCTCCCAGGCGACGCGGGTCCGGAGAAAGCGGTCGGAGTAGAGGGTGCCGTCCACGTCGAAGGAGACGGCGACGACGCTGGTCAGGGGTACGCCTCCTGGCTCAGTGCGAGTCACGGGGTACGCGCAATGAGAGCGTGCAGCGTCGCGACGTGCGCGGCGCGGAGCGCCGCGCGTGCCGGTCTGGAGACCGGCGTTCCAAGCCGGTGCGTCCCTCCTGGCGGCTCGGCGTTCCCCGCTATTCGCTGCGCGTGAACTTGCGGACCATCTGCTGGCGGACCTCACCGCCGTAGACGCCGCCCTGGGAGTCCACCGCGATGCCCTCAGGCCCGCTGGTCACCGGCTCCGCGCCCGGCTCCAGGTCCGACACGTCGTCCGGCAGGTAGTACTGGACCGTACCGTCCACCGCGCTGCCGACGCGGATTCCCCGGCCGAATCCCGGGTTCGCCTCCGAGGTGGACTCGGAGTCCGCCACGTAGATCGTGTCGTCGGCGGTGATGAAGACGCCGCTCGGCCGCCCGAACTGGAGCCATTCCTCGATGAAGTTGCCCTCCTGGTCGAAGAGCTGGATCCGGTTGTTGCCGCGGTCCCCCACGAAGAGGCGGCCCATCGAATCCATCGCCAGCGCGTGCGGATCGCGGAACTGCCCCGGACCGGTCCCGGTCTCCCCGAAGCTCATGACGAACTCGCCGTCCGCCGAGAACTTGACGATCCGGTTGTTCCCGCCGGAGTTGTGCCCATCGGCCACGAAGATGGTTCCGTCCGGCGTGACCAGCACGTCCGACGGCATGTTGAACTGCCCGTCGGCGGTCCCCGCGACGCCGGGCTCGCCGAGCCGCATCAGCACCTCGCCGTCGGGACTGAACTTGATCACGAAGTGGCCGAGCCCCTCGGGGACCCGCTCGTCCGGCACGAACCCCTTCGCGTCGGTCACCCAGACGTTTCCCTCGTGGTCCACGTACATTCCGTGCGGCCAGGCGATCAGGCCGGCCCCGAAGCTCTTCAGCGCCTCGCCCTCGGGGCTGAAGAGAACGACCGTGTCCACCTCCGGCCGGTCGCCGCAGAAGTTCGCGCCGCACCGTTCCGCCGCCCAGATGTTGCCGTCCGCGGCGGGATAGATCGCGCTCACCGCGCCCCAGGTCCGCTCTCCCGGCAGATCGCCCCACATCGCCTGCGCGGCGAAGGGATTCGGGAAGTCGTCGTGCTCGGAGACCATCTCCTGCGGCTCGGCTGGCTCTTCCATTTCGCTCCCGCCGCAGGCCGCGGCGCCGAGCAGGAACCCGGCGCCGACGATGCCCGTTCCGGCGGTCTTGAGAATGTTCTTGAAGTGACGCATGTGTGCCTCCGTGCCGCACGCGGCGGACCGCGAATTCTAGAGGGGGGCCGCCGATCGCGTCAGCGCGTGGAAACCGTGATCAGAAAGACGTACTCGGTCGTGGGGATGCGGGTCGTCCGGCCGGGCGGCGCCGCCCCCAGGATCCGGATCTCGAAGCCCTGGAAGGTGCTGACGGCGCCGCCGTCGGGAGGGACGCGCATCCCGACGGCCCCCTGGGACTCCGAGGTTTCGAGTTCGAGGAAGACCTCCAGGAACCCCGGTTCATCGCAGGAGGATTCCGGGGGGCAACGGTTGTCCGCGCCCAGCGACTGCACGCTGATGTAGAGGTAGTCGGTCTGGCCCTGGACGTAGCCGACATCGCCGGCCCGCAGCGGGAAGGAAGTGTTGAGCGGCGCCTGGAAATCGGGAACCGGGAGGGCGCCCGGGGTCGCTCCGGTGTTGCATCCGAGGGCCAACAGCCCGGCGACAAACGCCAATCCGAGCGCGTTGGCGCGGCGGGCGCGGGGACGCGGCATCGGGTGCATTCTAGGCGCGCCCGATCTCCGTTCAGGCGAGCCGGGTGAGCTCGTCCGCGTCGAACACGGGCAGATCGCGGCGCACCGATCCTCGCGCAAGCTGCATACCGGAGGAGCGGCGCAGGAAACGCCCGACGACGTGGCCGGGGGTCCCCGCCTCCTGGAGCCGATCCAGCAGTTCCCCGGTCTCCGGCTCCGCGCAGGCGATGAGCAGGGCGCCCGAGCCGATCGCCCCCAGGAGGTCGAGGCCGAAGTGGGTCATCAGGCGTTTGGACTCGTAGAACCGGGGGATTTCGGCCTCCGCGAGGACGGCGCCGAGTCCCGCGGCGTCGGCCATCTCGCGGACGGCGGTCGCAATGCCGCCCTCGGTGACGTCGTGCATCGCATGCACTTCGAGCACGCCGGCCGCGACCCGCGCCTCCTCCACCACGCTGATCCCGGGGTCCGTGAGGAAGGCGGCGGCGCGGCGCTGGAACTCCTCCCCGAACACCCGGCGGACCTCGTCTTCCCGCTCGGCGGCCACGATGGCGGTGGCCTCGATCGCCACTCCCTTGGTGACGACCAGCATGTCGCCCTCCCGGGCGCCTCCCGTCGGCTTGACGCGCTCAGCGGTGGCGACGCCCACCATGGTTCCCGCGACCACCTCGCGCGCGACGGCCGAGGTGATCTCCGTGTGTCCGCCCGCGGGGACCGCGCCCACTTCCTCGCAGCCCCGGCGGATGCCGTCCGCGATCTCGGCGATCCGATCCTCGGTGGTCCCGGGAGGCAACAGCACCTGGGCCAGGAAAAAGCGGCACTCCCCCCCGGTGGCGGCCACGTCGTTGGCGTTCACGATCGCTGCGTGCCACCCGGGATCGGGGGTCGGGAACGTGATCGGATCGGCCGCGAGGACCAGGCGCGGTTCGCTCCCCGCCGCGGCCACCGCGGCGTCCTCCCCCGCCGCGGGCCCGACCTCGAGTCCGGCGCCCTCTCCGAGCCGCTTCAGCAGTTCCCGGAGCACGCGGGGCGGGATCTTTCCCTCGGGAAGCCTTTTCTCCGGCACCCCGTTAGGGTAGTTTCCCCCGCGCCGGGCAAACAGGTTGCTGAGCCCGGCAACGAGGTTCCCCTCATGCGTCTTGTAGTTCTGGGTGCGGGCCGGATGGGGGAGCACCTCATCCGCCAGTTGAGCGGGCTTCCCGAACACCACGACATCACCCTCGTGGAACGGGACTCCGAGACCCGGATCCACCTGCAGCGGAAGTACGACATCGGGATCGCGGAGGGTGACGCCCGGGTCCCGGCAATCCTGACGCAGCACTGCTCCGGCGCCGACGTGCTGTTCGCGCTGACCAACTACGACGCGACCAACCTGCTCGCCGCCCTCACCGCAACCGATCCGGCGATCGGGGTGAAGCGGGCCGTGGTCCGCCTGAGCGACCAGCGGCACCGGGAGAACCCGCTGCTCGCCGAGGGCGGCCGCCAACAGACCATCGAGACGATCTTCCCGGAGGAACTGGTGGCGGAGGAGATCCTCGGCATCCTCCGCTATCCGGGCGCGCGGTCGGTCCGTTCGTTCGGAGAGGGGGTTCTGGTGCTCCTGCGCGCGACACCTACGGACGCGACGGTCTTCGACCGGCCCCTGGAAGAGATCGACACCGCACCGCGCGGCTGGATGCTGACCGGGATCCTCCGCAGCGGCGAGGGACATCTCGAGATCCCTCGCGGCCGCACCCGGGTCCACGAGGGCGACGAGATCTTCGCGGTTGGTCCGGCCTCCGAGGCGCGGAACTATCTGAAGGCGATCGGTGTGGACCAGCGCCCGGCCCGGCGGGTGGTGATCGCCGGACTGGGGCAGGTCGGCCGCCGCCTCGGTGAACTCCTGCTCGACGAGCAGGTGGACCTCACCGCCATCCGCCGGCATCCGGCGTCCGGATTCCCGCTGGCGGCCCACACGATCGTCGGCGACGCGACGGACGAGGACATCCTGCAGGAGGCGGGCGTCGGCGGCGCGGACTTCTTCGTGGCCGCCACCGACGCCGACGAGGTGAACCTGATGGCCGCGCACCTCGCGAAGAAGCTGGGCGCGCAGCGGACCGTGGCCCTCCACAACCGGGACGATCTGCACGAGGCGATGCAGGACCTCGGGGTGGACCATCCGATCTCTCCCGGAGAGGTCTCCGCGGGCGCCCTCATGAAGCTCCTGCACACCCGCGCGATGGTCCGTCTCGACTTCGTGGAGGGCGGCGGGGAACTCGTCGAGATCGAGGTGGCGCAGGGGAGTCCGGCCACCCGGGCGCCGCTCCGCAAGCTGGGACTTCCCCACACCTGCATCATCGGCGAGGTGGTCCGGGCGCGCTCGGCGCCCTTCGTGCCGAACGGCGACACCGAGTTCGTCGCCGGCGACCGCGTGGCCCTCTTCATGAGCCAGCACGCGGAGGGAAAGTCCGGCGAGCCCGATTCGCTGCTCTCGGAACTCGAAGAGCTGTTCGGCCGCCGCAACTGAGCCGCCGCACCTCGACAGGTCCCGACCCGCATGAGCCGCGCCGAAACGATCGCGTTGCTCGGCCGGCTGGCGGAGGCCCTTGGACTGGCGCTGCTCATTCCCCTGGCGGTGGCGCTGGCGCACGGGGAGCCGGCGTGGCTGGCCTTCGCCCTTCCCGCGGCGTTGGGGCTCGGGCTCGGCGCCCTCGGCCGCCGTTTCGCGCCGCTGATCGGCAGGTCCGGTTCGTCCACGGACGGCAGCCGGGCCTACCGCTTCGTGGTGCTGGCCTGGTGCCTGTGCACCGTGTTCGGGGCGCTGCCCTACGTCGCGGAATTCGGGTTCGGCTTCGCGGTGAACGGCCTCTTCGAATCGGCCTCCGGGTTCTCGACCACGGGGGCCACCATCTTCCCGGAGGTGGAGTGGCTGCCGCGTTCGCTGCTGCTCTGGCGCGCGATGACCCAGTGGCTCGGCGGACTCGGGATCATCATCATCTTCGTCTGGCTGCTCGGCCGCCGCCAGTGGGGGGTGGACGTGCTGTCCGCGGAGGCCCCGGGCCCCACCGCCGAAAAGACCGAACCCAAGATCAGCGAGACGGCGCGGGACACCGTCATCGTGGGGTCGGTCCTCACCGCGATCCTCATCGGGATCCTGGTCCTGCTCGACGTCCCCGCGTTCGATGCGGTCTGCCACGCGTTCACCACCCTGGCCACCGGCGGTTTCTCCACCCGGAACGCGAGCGTCGGGGCGTTCGATCCCGCGGTCCAGTGGGTGATCATCGCCTTCATGGTGATCGGCGGCATGCGCTTTGCCATCCACATCTACGAAGTGAAGCGCATCGTCGCCGGCGCCAGGTGGCTCTGGCGGTGCCTCCGCAGCGGTTCCTGGAAGCGGGTGAGCACGGCGCCGGCCGCCAGCTACTTCTCGGATCCGGAGCTGCGTCTCTACATCGGGGTGGTGGCGGTCAGCACCGGGCTGCTGTTCGCCAGTCTCTACCTGATGGGGCAGGGATCGATGGACGGCCTGCGCCAGGCCGCGTTCACGGCGATCGCGGTGATCACCACCACCGGCTACGCCGTCGTGGACTACAACCAGTGGTCGGACTTTTCGAGGATGCTCGTGCTCGTCCTCATGTTCGCGGGCGGCTGCGCCGGCTCGACGGCGGGCTCGATCAAGATCCTGCGCTGGGTGATCCTGTTCCGAAAGGTGCCTCTCGCGCTGCGGGTGGCGACCCAGCCCCACACGGAACTCCGGGTCCACATCGGGCGCCGCCCGGTTGCCCTCTCGCTGAGTTCCACCATCGGGGAGGTCGTGCTCCTGTTCGTGTTCTGCGCCGTCGCCGGGGCGCTGGCCATCGCGGCGATGGGCGTGGATCTGCTGACCGCCTTCAGCGCCGCCGCCGCCGCGGTCACGAACGTCGGTCCCGGGCTCGGGGCCGTGGGGCCGGCGGCCAGCTACGCGCACCTCCCCGACGCGGCGAAGCTCATCCTCGCGGTGCTGATGATCGCCGGCCGGCTCGAGATCGTCACCGTGGCGGTCCTCCTCCTCAGCCCGATCCGCACCGCTCGCCGCCGCGTCCGCCAGGCGCTTTTCTGAGGGGGTGAGGGTCGGGAACACCCACCGGGAGAAACTCCCATGACGGGGTGGTCCTGCACACCCGGCCCATCGCGACGATGGCGGAAACGGCTTTGAACGCCGGTCTCAAGACCGGCACGCGCGGCGCTCCGCGCCGCGCACGTCACAAC
>CAYUVU010000312.1:0-2630 GCA_964448205.1 uncultured Acidobacteriota bacterium | reverse complement strand
GGACACGCCGAACTCGGCCGACACCCCGCCCAAGATGCCGTCGCCCTACTGGGGAGAAGAGCTCATCTGGCACAGCCGCAGCGTCGCGCACAGCTTCGCCATGGACAGCCGGGCGCGCGTCTGGATCGCCGCCCGCGTGCGTGCGGCCGAGACCCCGGCCTTCTGCCAGCCGGGATCGAGCCATCCGTCCGCGCAGGCGTTCCCCATCGAGCGCAGCAACCGGCAGGTCCAGATGTACGACCCCGAGACGGGCGAGGTCACCACCGTCAACACCTGCTTCGGAACGCACCACCTGAACTTCGCCTACGACGACAAGCTGTGGTTCTGCGGCAGCGGACCGGTGGTCGCCTGGTTCGACACTACGGTGTTCGACGAGACCGGCGACGAGGAGCTGGCCCAGGGCTGGACGGTGCAGGTGCTCGACACCAACGGCAACGGCCGGCGGGACGAGTACGTGGAGCCGGGAGAGCCCATCGATCCGACGAAGGACGCGCGGATCGAGCGCGGCTTCTACGGTGTCGCCCCGAGTCCGCTGGACGGATCGATCTGGGGCTCGACCCTGGGGTTCCCGGGCGGACTCGTGCGGCTGGTGCCGGGCGACGACCCGGTCCACACCGCGCTGGTGGAGTTCTACGAGGTGCCGTGGAACGAGGACGACGCGGCGGTGCAGGGCTTCTCGCCGCGCGGCATGGACGTCGACAGCGACGGCGTCGTGTGGACGGTGCTGGCCAGCGGCCACTTCGCGAGCTTCGACCGCACGAAGTGCACCGGTCCGCTCAATGGACCCGACGCCACCGGCCGGCACTGCCCGGAGGGCTGGGCCCTTTACCAGTTCCCGGGGCCGAACTTCAAAGGGGCGGTGGATTCCGGTGCCGCCGAATCTGCCTACTACAACTTCACCGACCGGTTCGACCTGCTGGGGCTCGGCGAGAACATCCCGCTGGCCACCGGCAACCTGTCCGAGGGCGTGCTCGCGCTGGTGGACGGCGAGTTCCACAACTTCCGCGTGCCCTACCCGCTGGGGAGCTTCTTCGGCAAGGGTCTGGACGGGCGGATCGACGACCCCGACACCGGCTGGAAGGGACGCGGGATCTGGACGACCTCCGGGAGCCGGACACCGTTCCACGCCGAGGGCGGCACCGAGCGCGTGGCGCCGGTCTTCAAGTTCCAGGTGCGGCCGGACCCGCTGGCGCATTAGCATTAGCGCTGGTAGGCCGCCACGGGCGGAACCCTCGAGAGTCGTCGGGGGCGGCGCACGCCGCCGCCCCCGCCTCGACGTCACCTCTCCCGGGGGCGGATCTTCCTACCGGAACCGGCCGCCCTCGGCCGCTCCCCCTCCCGAGAAGCTCAGCTCGCGGTCCTACCGCCACCCCGTGCGCTCCACCGACAGGACCACGCCGGCCAATCCGGCCGCCGTGTCGCTGGTCCGTGCGCCCAGGGCGCGCTGCATGATGGTCGGGTTGTTGAGCTCCGTGAAGCTCGAGTGATTCTCGACGAGCTGCCATACCGCCGCTCCGGTTCCCAGGTAGCGCTCGTACATGCCGAAGACGACGTTGTCCCCGCGGAACTGCGGAAGTCGCGCCTGCATGAACGCCTGCCAGTCGGCGAGGCGGCCGGGCGCCACTTCGAGCGTCGTGATCCAGGCCAGCGAGAGGCCGCCGGCGTTCGGCGATTCCACGCTCAACTCCGGCCGGTAGCGCAACGCGTAGCTCCGGTGCCCCGAAATCGTGCGGCGGACACGCTCGTCGATACGCTCCTGGTCCCGCCGATCGAGGGCGAAAGCCAGGGGACCACCCCGATCGAGCTCGGCCAGTTCGTCCATCGGCGTCACGAACATCCGCTCGTACAGGTTCCCGAACTCGGCCGTGCGCCAGGCCGAGCGCCACGGCACTCCCGCGCGCTGGAGGGCCGGGTTGACCCGCTCGAGCTGCACCTCGATGAAGTCGTTCAGCTCCTCGGGAATGATCTCCATGATGTCCACGCGCATCCAGGGCATCGACTCCTGGGCCCGCGTAACGGGCGCGATGCTGGAGACGAAGAGTGTGGCGACGACGGCGACGACGAGACCGGCGGCAAGGCGCTTCATTTGACTTCCTCCTGCTTCCTCGGCGGCACGGAACCCGCGGTTGCGGTGGCGGCCGCCTGCATCTCGCTCACGATGCGCCGATCCTGCGCGCCGTCCGGCGCGCTCGGCCGACACCGCTGTACTTTACTTCGCGCGGGCGCGAAGATCCGCCCTCGGCCGCACGGGTCATCACTTCATTCGGGCCGCTCGGCGGAACCGTGCGCCGGGGCGCTCCTCAGTTGGCCAGCGGATGCGGCCGGAACTGGAACTTCACCAGGACCGGCTTCGAGATCGACCGGTACTCGCCGTCCTCCACCGCGAAGCCGTCCTCGGCGTGCCATACGGTGTCGGACCCGGTCGACGAATACACGCCGCGCCCCTTCCAACCGCCGTCCGGATCGTCGATCCGCCCGTCCAGGCCCCGCGGGTGGAAGCCGGCCAGCGGGTACGGGACGCGCATGACCACCGTCTCGCCCGTCTCGGGCAGCAGCGCCACCAGCGAGTCCGAGCCGGTGCCGGTGGCGATCGGCACGTTCTCGCCGAGCCCGAGCGTGTCGAACTGGTC
>CAYUVU010000311.1:0-3377 GCA_964448205.1 uncultured Acidobacteriota bacterium | reverse complement strand
AGCCCGCCCCAGAGCTGGAGACCCAGCGTGTGAACATCAGGCGCGGCTCCGCCGACGACGGTGTCGAGCACCACGTCCAGGAAGCTCTTGAAGTCCTGAAGCTGGTCGGCCGGGATCTGGGCCGGGACGTTCGGGTCGATGGACTGCGGGGGCAGTTGCATGGCCGCCCTGCCCCTACCGGTAGAACGAGGGGACGCGGAACAGGAGCCCGTCGCGGAGCGCGGCCCGGTTCAGTGAAGCCGCGTTCCGCATGGTCCCGGCGAACGCGTTCGCCCGCGTCCGGCCATCGTGCCAACGGCCAAGCCATTCGAGGTGGGCGAGTTCGGCCTGCCGCGCACGGCTCGCCTCGCGCGCGGCCTCGTGGGCGAGCACCTGGCCGAGGGCCGCGTTGATGCGCCCCTGGCTCAGCGAGGCCGCGACCCCGGCCTGCTGGAGGGCCGTGTTGGACAGATTCCCATTCGCCGTGAGGTCCGCGAACGAGCCTTGGGCGCTCTCGATGGTTCCGGCGAGCGCCGCCGCGGCGTCCAGCGCCGCGTAGTCGAGTACGCGCTGCCGGTCGGCGGCTTCGCGGGCGCGGCGGTGGTCCTCCAGCGCGCGTGTCGCGGCTTGGGGCGGAAGGTTCGCAAACAGAGCGAGGATGTCGGCATCCGAAACCCGGTCGGCAGTGCCGTGGGCGGTGCGCCAGAGTCCGGTGAACGAGCGTCCGTTGCCGAAGTCCCGGACGGCATCGACGGTCCCTTGGGCTGCGCCCGTGAAGTCGGATCGCCACGCGAGGCCGTTCCGCACGAGGCCGACGGGATCGGCGGCAAGGTCGGAGAACGGCCGGAGCAGCGCGTCGATCTCACCCTTGGCGGCGCGCTCCATGTGGTCGAGTTGGTCTTCGAGTTCCGTAAGCTGGCGGGCCATCGACCGGATCTGGGTGACCTGGTGCGAGATCTGCGTGATCTGGTTCGCGATGATCGTGGCCCGTTGGAACCAGCTCCCGAAGTCGAACTGCGCGCTTGCGGGACGGGCGCCCCCGAGGAGCAGGACAGGGACGAGAAGCGCGGGGGCGAGGATGCGGTGAAACATGAAAGAGTCCTTTCTCTTAGCGGTGTGTCGGAGGCGTGGGGACGAGGACATCGGAGGTGAACCAGATGCGCAGCCGGTGGCCCGCGCGGATCGTGATCTCCGGCATCCGGTTCAGATACCGGTCCAGCATCGAGGTGGCGCTGCCCCCGAGCCCTTGGCCTACGCCCGCTTGAAGCCCGTAGGGGGAGGCCCCGGCGAGCGTGAGACCGCTCAGGACGCCGACCGCTCCGGCGGCCGCGAACGTCGAGAGGTAACGCCGGTTAACCTGGTCCTTGAGCGCGCTCTCGCCCACCTGGTTCAGGCCGGTGAACTCAAGGTCGATCCAGCTTCCATCGGGTAGCAGCAACCGGTGGAGGGAGACGGCGAGGCGGCTCTGGTCGCGGTTCTGGACGGCTTGGGCCGTGCCGACGACGCGCGCGCCGCGCGGGATCAGCACCCGCCGGCGATCCGCCGAATACAGCGGCGCCGACACCATGGCGAGCACCGGGCCGGGGAACTCGCCCGAAAGCTGAGTCAGGAGCACCGCTTCGAGGAACGTGCCCTCGTGGATGCGCTCCCATCCCGGCGGGTCCTCGGGGCGGACTGCGTAGCCGGGCTCGGATGTGCGGGACGGGGCCGGAACATCGACCCGTGGTGCCGTACCGCCCGCGCCGGGCGCGAACTCTCCTGCGGCCAGCCCGGCCACCATCTCGGCCTCAAGGGCGGAGAGGGACTGCCCGAGGGACGCAAGCGCCCCGTCGAGTGCCGCGTCGGGAAACTCGGGTTCCAGAGGGGACACCGCCGCATCCGAAGCCCGGTTCGGATCCCGGTGCGACTGCGCGACGGGGAACGAGCGGAGCGACCGCGTCCAGCGCTCGACCTCCTCCAGCCGGAGCGCCTCGCGCAACTCGAACTCGGCCCTGCCCATGCCGCCCCCGGCACTGTCTGAACTTGCCGCCGTGTCCTGCCCGGCCGTGTCCTGCCCTGGGGCACCGGACTGCCCCCGTTCCCGGTCCGCATCGGCCGCCGCCTGCTGGCTCTGGCGGTCGGTTTCGTCGCTCAAGCGCCCGTCGAGCGCCCGGCCCGTGCGGTCGTCCACGGGCCGCGGCGGCGTGGGGGCGACGCCCTCGGCCGTCTCGTCGGGACCGGAAAACGACGAGGACAACAGCAACCCGGCCAAGAGCACGGTGATCAGGGCGATCCCGGCCTTCGTGACCATGCCGCCCGGCAGCGCGCCCTTCGGCTCCTTCATCCACTGCTTCCAGCGGCTCATCGCGTGTCCCTCGGCTCGAATCGCCAGCCGGCCCGCTTGTCGCCGATCTGGAGCCACCCGTCGCCCAGAACGCGGCGGGCGACGTATAGGCCATCCTCGGTGAGATCAAACGCAACGAGGCTCGGTTCGCCGTCCCGGAGTTCGTAGAGCGCCGGAGACTCCTGCGCGCGCGAGCGGAGATAGGTGAACTCCCCGTCGTGCCACATCGCCTCGACCCGGAACGGCCGCTCGGACGCATCCCGGTCCAGCCGGTACTCGAACCGCAGCCGCTCGGGGTAGGAGGCGCGGAACGCTTCGACCTCGGCAGCCGCCTGCTCCCGCGCCCCGGCGATGACAGCCTCGGCATTCTCACGGGCAAGCAGTGCGGCTTCGGCCGCTTCGGCGGCCATCTGGCGGTAGGCGGCGACCTCGCTCCGGGCGACGAACCCGGGAGCGCTGGACATGCCCGCCGCTTCCGCTCCGGCTTCGACGCGCACCACGAGATGCGGCGGCTTCTCACCGCTTTCCGAGACGAGGAAGGAGTAGATGCGACCGGATTCGCAGACGAGCGCCACGTTGGTAGCGGCGTCCTCGGCCAGCGGCTTCAAGTACGCGACGTTCGCCGCGCCGGTCAGGTGCCAGTACTCCGAGTCGCCGGTCACGAAGTCGAGGATCCGTTCCCCGGCCGGAAGCACGATGACCGTGGTATGGCGCACGCGCGCGCGGAGCCGGGGGATCCGCTCTTCGCCCTCATCCGGCACCGGCACCCGGAGCAGGGCTGCCTCGGCACTCTCTTGCTGCGCGGCGGCATCGCAGGGAACCACAGCTAGGAGCAGCGTCAGCAGGACGACGACGATCCCCAGCAGGATCGCAGCGGTCGGGGTTGCTTTCATGGTGTTCGCGTCCTCTCGGTTGGTGGGGTGGAGTGGGTTCGGCCCGCGAGCGCTTCGAGCGCCCGGACCAGACCGTGCATCGCCACGGCCTCGGCGCGCCTCTCGGCGTCCAGGGGCGACGAGGTGTAGAGCCAGTAGCTCTCCGGATCGACTTCGAGCCGGAGAGCTACTGGCTCTACACC
>CAYUVU010000310.1:0-7014 GCA_964448205.1 uncultured Acidobacteriota bacterium | reverse complement strand
AGGACATAGTGGCCGACGCCGGCCGCCGCCGCCGCATCGGCAAGATTGCGGGCGCCTTCGAAATCGACGTGCTCCGGCATGTTGTCGTCCGGCGCCGGAACGCCGGAACCGGCCGCGTTCACGACCACGTCCACGCCATCCAGCGTGGCCGCGATGCTGGCCGGGTCCCTGAGGTCGCCGACAACGGCCTCGACATCGGGTCCGAGCCGCTCGGCGGCCTTTTCCGCGTCGCGCACGAAGGCGCGCACCGGGTAGCCCTGCTTGACGAGTTCCGCGACCACCAGCGATCCGGTCCCGCCGGTGGCGCCGGCCACCAGCACCAGGGGCTTGGTTTCCTCCTGGGCCGCGGGTTCCTCGACAGGCGCTTCGCCGCTCTGCCCGCAGGCAGCCGCAACCAGGGATGCCGCGGCCAGAAAGCCGATCAGTTTCAATGGGCGCATGGTCAGGATCCTCCGAGTGTCGCGAATTCGCCGGAAAAGCCGGTTTGCGGCTCGCCGTCCCGCGCATAGATTTCAAACACCTTGTTGCGCGCTCCCTCGTCCTTGACCGCGGCGACGGTGACTCGCGCCACGTCCGCGCGGCTGATGGCCTTTTCCAGGCCCGGAAGGTCACCCTGCTCGAAGATGACCGTCTGTTCGTTGCCGGGTCCGTCGTTCAGGCCGCCCGGGAGAATGATCGTGTAGGGGATGCCGCTGGCCGCGACCGCCTCCTCGCCCTTGCGCTTCCAGATCAGGATGTTGTTGAACAGGCGGTTCAACTGGTGGTCGTCCTGCGTCGCGCCCATCGAGGAGATCAGGACATAGTGGCCGACGCCGGCCGCCGCCGCCGCATCGGCAAGATTGCGGGCGCCTTCGAAATCGACGTGCTCCGGCATGTTGTCGTCCGGCGCCGGAACGCCGGAACCGGCCGCGTTGACGACCACGTTCACGCCGTCCAGCGTGGCCGCGATGCTGGCCGGGTCCCTGAGGTCGCCGACAACGGCCTCGACATCGGGTCCGAGCCGCTCGGCGGCCTTTTCCGCGTTGCGCACGAAAGCGCGCACCGGATAGCCCTTCGCCTGCAGTTCCGCGACGACCAGTGAACCGGTCCCGCCGGTGGCGCCGGCCACCAGCACCAGCGGCTTCGATGGCTCCTGGTCCTGGGCCGCGGGTTCCCCGGCGGGCGCGTCGCCGCTCTGCCCGCAGGCCGCCGCGATCAGGGACGCCGCGGCCAGAAAGCCGATCAGTTTGTGTGCGCGCATGGTCAGGATCCTCCGAGGGCCGCGAATTCGCCGGAAAAGACGGTTTGCGGTTCGCCTTCCCGTGTGTAGATTTCGAACACCTTGTTGCGCGCCTCTTCGTCCTGGAGCGAAGCCACGCAAACCCGGGCCAGATCGGCGCGGCTGATCACCTTGCCCCGCTCCGGATTGTCTCCCTGTTCGAAGACGATTGTCTGCGCGCCGCCGGGCTCGTCGTTCAGTCCGCCCGGACGAACGATCGTGTAGGTGATCCCGCTTGCCACGACCGCCTCTTCGCCCCTTCGCTTCCAAAGCATGACGTTGTTGAACATCTGGTTCAGGTAGTGATCGTCGTCCGTTACGCCCATGGATGAGACCAGGACATAGTGGTCGACGCCGGCCGCCACCGCCGCGTCGGCGAGGTTGCGGGCGCCTTCGAAATCGACGTGCTCCGGCATGTTGTCGTCCGGCGCCGGAACGCCGGAACCGGCCGCGTTGACGATCGCATCCACGCCGTCGAGCGCGGCGGCGATGCTGGCCTGGTCCTTGAGGTCGCCGACAACGGCCTCGACTTCAGGCCCGAGGCGCTCGGCAGCTTTGGCCGCGTCACGCACGAAGGCGCGGACCGGGTAGCCTTTTGCCTGCAGTTGCGCGACGAGCAGCGACCCCGTCTTGCCTGTGGCTCCCGCCACCAGGACCAGCGGTTTCATGTCTTCCTCCGCGGCCGCTTCTTCCGCCTGAGCCACCTGTCCGGACACGGCGACCAGCAGGGAGGCCGCAACGGCGGCAGGCAGCGATATAAACGTACGCATGGATGATTCCCCGAGTTATTCAGGCCGCGTATGTTAACCAATATTCGCGCCCTCAGGCTTTGAGGGCGCGCAATCCGACCGCGTGGCGGATGTCTTTCATCAGCGGTTCGCTGATTTCGCGGGCCCGCCCGGCGCCGCGTTTCAGTTCGGCCTCCACGTCGCCCGGATTGGCGATCAGACGGTCATATACCTCGCGGCCCGGCGCCAGCAGGGCGTCGAGGTATTCGAACAGTTCGTTCTTCATCTCCGCCCAGCCGATGCCCGCCGCGTAACGCTCGCGCATCGCGGCCGTTTCATCGGGACTCGCCACGGAGCGGTACAGGTCGAACAGGAGGCTGTCGTCCGGGTCCTTGGGCTCGCCGGGCGCCTGCGAGTTGGTCCTTACCCGCATGATGTATTTGCGCAGTTGTTTCGCGGAGCAGAACAGCGGTACTACGTTGCCGTAGCTCTTGGACATCTTGCGTCCGTCGGTTCCCGGCAAGCGGGGCGACGGCGTGAGCCGCACGTCGGGTTCGGTGACCACGTCGCCGTAGAACTGGTTGAACCGGCGGGCGATCTCGCGGGTGAGCTCCACATGGGGCTTCTGGTCCTCGCCCACCGGCACCACGGCGGCGTCGTACATGAGGATGTCGGCCGCCTGCAGCACCGGGTACCCGAGGAACCCGTAGGTGTGGAGGTCCTTCTCCTTGAGTTCCTTGATGAGCTCCTTGTAGGTCGGGACGCGCTCCAGCCACCCGAGCGGCACGACCATCGAGAGCAGCAGGTGGAGTTCGGCGTGCTCGGGCACCTGCGACTGGACGAAGAGCGTGCAGCGCTTCGGATCGAGCCCCACCGCCAGCCAGTCGGTGGCGATCTCGAGGGTGCTCGCCCGGAGGTCGCTCGTGTCCTTGTAGTCGGTGGTCAGCGCGTGCCAGTCCACGATGCAGTAGAAGGCGTCGAACTCGTCCTGCATCGCCACCCAGTTGCGGTACGCCCCCACCAGGTGCCCGAGGTGGGACGACCCGGTGGGCCGCATCCCGGAGAGGAGGCGCTTGCGCCCGCGACGCGGTGACGTGTCCGTTTCTGCCATGAAGCGTCGGGATTCTACGGGCCGGGATGGAGGCGGGCGTGCAGCTTCGCCGCCAGCGCCGGGCCCACGGTCTCGGCGAGCTCCGCTTCGGAGGCCTCCGTCACCCGCCGCAGGCTCCCGAAGCGGGTCAGGAGCGCCTGCCGCCGGCGGGGGCCGATCCCGGGCACGCCGTCGAGCGCCGAACGGAGCGTGTCGGCCCGGCGGCTCTTGCGGTGGAAGGTGATCGCGAAACGGTGCGCCTCGTCCCGGGCGCGTTCGAGGAGGTGGAGCGCCGGGGAGTTGCGGGGTAGCCGGAGCGGTTCCGGCACGCCAGGCAGGAAGATCTCCTCCTCGCGCTTCGCGAGACCCGCGTGCGGAATGTGGGTGAGCCCGAGGTCGTGGAGGGCGGCGGCCGCCGAGCCGAGCTGGCCGCGCCCGCCGTCCACCAGGATCAGGTCGGGGAGCTCCGCTCCCTCGGTGAGCACCCTCCGGTAGCGGCGGAGCACGACTTCGCGCATCGAGGCGTAGTCGTCGGGCTTGCCCTTGACGGTGCGGATGCGGAACTTCCGGTAGGCCGAGGGGAGCGGCTCGCCGCGCTCGAAGACCACCATCGAGGCCACCACCTGACGCCCGCCCAGGTTGGAGACGTCGAACGCCTCGATGCGGCGCGGCTCGGCCGGGAGCTGGAGGGCCTCCTGGAGGGCGCGGACCCGCGCGGCGGCCTTCCGGCCGGCCTCCCGGAAGTCGAGGTCGAACGCCAGCCGGGCGTTCCGGCAGACGAGGTCCACCATCCGGCGCCGCGAGCCCTTCACCGGGACGTGGATCTCGACCCGCCCGCCGCGCTTCTCGCCGAGCCACTCCGCCACCAGCTCCCGTTCGGGAAAGTCGAGCGGCGCTTCGATCCGGGGCGGGGGCATGCGTCCCATCTCGTAGAACTGCTTCATGGCCGCTTCCACGAGCCCCGCGTCGTCCACCGGCGGCAGGTCGGAAAGCGAGAAGGTGTCCCGGTCCACCACCTTCCCGCCCCGAACCAGGAAGACCTGCAACTGGGCGCGGTCCCCCTCCCGGTAGAGGCCGAACACGTCGCGGGCCTTGCCCTCCGCGGCGGCCATCTTCTGGCGGTCGTTCAGTTCGGCAAGCAGCTTCAGGCTGTCCCGCAGCCGGGCCGCCTCCTCGAAGCGTTCCGCTTCGGCCTCCTCGCGCATGCGCCGGGTGAGCGAGGTCGAGAGTTCGGTGGTCCGCCCGAGCAGGAACAGCCGGGCGGCTTCCGAGGTCTCCCGGTATTCGTCCGCCGAGCAGATCGAGTCCACGCAGGGCGCGACGCAGCGGCGGATCTGGTACTGGAGGCAGGGGCGCGGGCGCTTTCCGTTGAGCTGTTCGCGACAGTTTCGGATCCCGAAGAGCCGGTGCACCAGGCTCATGCTCCGGCGGGCCAGGCTCGCCGGGAAATAAGGACCCGCGTACACCGCGCCGTCGGTGCCGGCCCCCCGGACGATGTGGACCCGCGGGTACTTCTCGTTCATCGTGAGCCGGACGAGCGGCGGGTTCTTGTCGTCCCGGAGGAGGATGTTGTATCGGGGCCGGCGCGTCTTGATGAGGTTGTTCTCGAGGTGCAGCGCCTCGCGCGCGGAGTCGGTGAGCACCACCTCCACGTCGGCGATCTGGGAGAGCAGGTTCCCCTTGCGGGCATCGGGGGGCGGGGTGCGGAGGTGCGACAGCACCCGCGCCTTCACCGAAGCGGCCTTGCCGACGTAGAGCGTCTTCCCCTCGGCGGAGCGGAAGAGGTAGACCCCGGCGCTCTCCGGGAGCCGGGCGATCTTGTTCTCAAGACCGGTGGGGGAACCGGTCGTCATTTCCGAATTGTAGGATGCGCGGCCCGAAAGGACCCCCATGCCCCAAGCCATCCGCATCCAGCAACCCGGCGGCCCCGAGGTGATGAGCCTCGGCTCCGCCCCCGACGCGGCCCCCGGCCCCGGTGAGGCCCTCGTCCGGGTGGAGGCCGCGGGAGTGAACTTCATCGACACCTACCACCGGACGGGGCTCTACCCGGTCCCGCTCCCGTTCACGCCGGGCGTGGAGGGCGCCGGCGTCGTGGAGGCGGTGGGCGCCGATGTGACGGACCTGGCGCCCGGCGACCGGGTCGGCTGGGTGATGCAGATGGGCAGCTACGCCGAGAAGGCGGTCCGCCCAGCCGCGAAGCTGGTGCGGCTTCCGGACGGCGTCACGACCACCCAGGCCGCCGCCGCGCTCCTGCAGGGGATGACCGCCCACTACCTGGTGCGCTCGACCTTCCGGGTGCAGTCCGGGATGCCGGTGCTGGTCCACGCGGCGGCCGGCGGGATGGGACTGCTGCTCTGCCAGATGTGCCGCGCGCTCGGCGCCCGGGTCTTCGGCACCGTGTCCACGGAAGCGAAAGCGAAGGCGGCGCGCGCCGCCGGCGCCGACACGGTCATCCGCTACACCGAGCAGGACTTCGCGGAGGTGATCCGCGAGGAGCTCGGCGACGAGGGGCTCGCGGTCGCCTACGACTCGGTGGGCGAGACGACCTGGCGGAAGAGCATGAGCCTGTTGCGCCCCCGCGGGATGCTCGTCCTCTACGGCCAGTCGTCCGGACCGGTCCCCCCGATCGACCCGCTGCTCCTGTCCCAGAACGGGTCCCTCTTCCTGACCCGCCCCACCCTCGGCGACTACGCCGCCACGACCGACGAACTCCGCTGGCGCGCCGGCGAAGTCCTCGACGCCGTGGCCAGCGGCAAGCTCCAGCTCACCATCGACCGCGAACTCCCCCTGGCCCAGGCCGCCGAGGCCCACCGCCTCCTCGAAGGCCGCGCCACCATGGGCAAACTCATCCTGAGGCCGTAGGGGGCTGGGACCGCCGGTCTCCAGACCGGCACGCGCGGTGCTCCGCACTGCGCACGTCGTGACGCTGACCACCCTCACGACGCGTACGGCTTGGAACGCCGGCTTCAGCCGGCATCGCGCGGAAGCGCGATACCGAGAGCGGGCGGGGTCAGTTCAGGTTCGTGAACAGCAAGCCGAAGACGGCGATGAGCACGGTGATCACGAGGGCGTAGGCCCCGATCATGATCTGTGCCGCGAGTATCAACCGGTCGCGGCGCGCGATGATGACGTCCAGCTTCCGGTTGGGTTCGTCGAGCCGGTGGTCGATTCGGTCGAAGCGGCGGTTGTGCTCGTCGAACCGGCGGCGCATTCCCGTAACGAACGGCTGAAGCTGCCGGCGCCAGCGAAGCGCGTTGCGTCGATCAAAGGAGTTGCGACAGGACCGTGCGGGCCGGAGCGATCAGCGGCGGGCCGGGGCGGTCGAAAGCGTCGGCAGGAACGAAGTCGCCGTCCACCGTGAGTCGGAAGGCAAACGGAGCTCCAATTTGGTCCTGAAAGCGCCGTAGCGCAGGGCTCATCGGCGCGTCGCCGCCCTTTACCTCGATCAGGAACCAGGGCTCGCCGTCCCGGACCACCACGAAATCCAGCGTTTCTCCTTGTCGCGCAGATAGCCCAGTTCGAACGCGCCGAGGCCCAGATCGGTCCAGCCCTCGACCGCCTTCAGAAGCTCGTGACTATCGTTGAATAGTCAAGACCAATCGATGATTCATCGTATTTTGGTCAGGACACAACGAACACGGTCGATATCCGGGGTCTCCAACTCCGAGCTCCGGTCAATAACGCCGGAGGTCCGGTCGATACGTTGGTCTCCGATTCCCAGCTCCGGTCGATAACGCCGGAGGTCCGGTCGATATCGAGGGTCGACTGCGTCGTCGGGGCGGATGGGGCTCACGACGTGCGCGGCGCGGAGCACCGCACTTTGGCTGTTCCGGTGCGTTCCAAAGAGTGCCCCCGAAGTCCGCTAATGGTGCCATAGCTCAACGGCTTAGAGTGCTATACTGTTCCCGCCCAGAACGCCCGGAACCTCGTCGTTCCCG
>CAYUVU010000309.1:0-3009 GCA_964448205.1 uncultured Acidobacteriota bacterium | reverse complement strand
GCGCGGGCGAGGGCCGGGCGGGCGCCGGGCGCCGGAGCGGGGGCCGCGGCCACAGCGAAGTGACGCGCCGGAGCGGGAGCCGCGGCCAGATCGGCGCCTTCCGCAGGCGCGACGGGCACCCATGCTGCCGCCGCCAGGGCGACCAACGCGCCGCGCCGCTGTCTTCGGCCTCTCATCCAACGCCCTCCAAACCGTTCACGGGCCCGTCCCCGCCATTCCGTCCCGCACCTACGCTGCGCCCCCGGCCCTTGGCTGACAAGCCGTCCGGCCCGTACTTTGCCCCCAAGTCGTCAAATGCCACGTCCCACCAAGGGAGCTCCCCATGAAGCGGAACAAGCTTCTCGCCGCCGTCCTGGCGCTGGCCATCGTCGCCGTGTACTTCGGCATGACGCGCATGGAGAATGCGTCGGCCAGCGCGGTCGAGGCCCCGATGTTCGAGGTTGACCCGTTCTGGCCCCAGCCGCTGCCGGACCACATGGTGCTGGGATCGGCCATCGGGGTGGGCGTGGATTCGCGCGACCACGTGTTCATCGTCCACCGCGGCAACCTCACGGAGCGCACCGAGGGTGGGGCCGACGCGGATCCGCCGATCGGCGAGTGCTGCCGGGCCGCCCCGCCGGTGCTCGTGTTCGATCCGGAAGGCAACCTCGTCGACTCTTGGGGGGGTCCGTCCGACGAATACGTGTGGCCGGCGTCCAACCACGGGATCACGGTGGATCACATGGACAACGTCTGGATCGGCGGGAACGGGCCGAACGACACGCACGTCCTCAAGTTCTCGCGCACCGGCGAATTCCTGGCTTCGTACGGCGAGCCGGAGGCCGGGCCGGCGGACAGCAACAGCGAGACGCGCTTCAACCGGGTCGCCAAGCTGGCGTTCGACGCCGAGGCCAACGAGGCCTACCTGGCGGACGGGTACGGGGGGCGCCGGGTCGCGGTGCTGGACGCTTCGACCGGCGAGTTCAAGCGCTACTGGGGCGCCTACGGCAACGAGCCGGACGACACCCGGACGCCGCCCTACGACCCGGACGCGCCGCTGATCCAGCAGTTCCGCACCCCCGTGCACTGCGCCGATCCATCGCGTGACGGGCACGTCTACGTATGCGACCGTCCCAACAACCGGCTCCAGGTGTTCACCACGGACGGGACGTTCGTCGACGAGGTGCAGCTGGCGCCACGGACGCTGGGTGACGGGTCGACGTGGGACGTGGCCTTCTCGCGCGACCCCGAGCAGAAGTACATGTACGTGGCCGACGGGAAGAACATGCGGGTCTACGTGCTGGACCGGCTGAACCTGGAGGTCCTGACCAGCTTCGGCGACGGCGGGCGCCAGCCCGGGCTCTTCTTCGCGGTCCACTCGATCGCGACGGATTCGCAGGGCAACATCTTCACGACCGAGACCTACGAGGGGAAGCGCGTTCAGAAGTTCGTCTACAAGGGAATGGGTCCCGCTACGGCGGAGCATCAGGGAGCGCCCTGGCCGACGGGGAACTAGCGCGGCGTGCGGTGACCGACGCAGGACGACCGCGCGCGAAACGCTCGACGCGCGATACATCGACAGGAGCAACACCGGACACCAGCAGAAGGAGCGGTGACACCATGAGGACTTTCCCACTTTCCACCTCTGCCGTGCTCGCCGGCGCGCTCATCGTCGGGGCGTGCGCGCCGAGCGGCGATGCGCCGGAGGGCGAAGCCGAAGCCGAAATCGCCCCCATGACCTTCTTCATCACCAGCGCGGGGCCGGGGGACGGCGCCAACCTGGGCGGACTCGAGGGCGCCGACGCGCACTGCGAGACGCTGGCGTCGGCCGTGGGTGCCGGCGGCATGGGCTGGATGGCCTACCTCAGCACGATCAACGAGGACGGGAGCGCGGCGGTGAACGCCCGCGACCGGATCGGCATGGGTCCATGGCACAATCAGGCCGGCGTGCTGATCGCCAACAACGTCGACGAACTCCACTCCGACGCAGCCAGCCTCACCAAGGAGACGATCCTCACCGAGAACGGCGACATGGTCAGCGGCCGCGGCGACGAGGTCAACATGCACGACATCCTGACCGGGTCGAACATGGACGGGACCGCCTTCACCGGCGAGGATTACGACAACTGCGGCAACTGGACGAGCAACGCCGAGGACGGCAGCGCGGCGGTGGGCCACCACGACCGGACCGGCGGCGGCCAGAACCCGACCTCGTGGAACTCGGCGCACGGTTCGCGCGGCTGCAGCCAGGAGAACCTGCAGGGCACCGGCGGGAACGGCTTCTACTACTGCTTCGCGGCGGGGATGTGAGAGTGGGCGGCGAAGAGTCCTGACACGCCGTACACGGGTTCGGACTTCAAGTGTTGGGGACGCCCCCCAGATAGATCACCTGCCCCGTCACCGCCTCGCTCTCGGAGCGCAGGAAGAAATCGAGCACGTTGATTACGTCGGCGCAGGTGCCCAGCCGCTTCACGGGCAAGTCGCCGACCAGGCGCTCCATCCTTTCCTTGCCCACCCCGCGGGTCATGTCGGTAGTGATGGGGGCCGGTCCGATCACGTTGACCGTAATGCCGAATTCGGCCAGTTCCCGAGCCATCACCTGCGAAAGGCTCTCCACCGAAGCCTTCGAGGCGACGTACCCCGCCTGACCAGCCAGGCGCAGGCGAACCGCCATCGAGCTGATGTTGACGATGCGTCTACTTCGATAATGACGTAAAGCACCGTAATTATTGATGTTACGGGCACACCACGAGATTGCCTTACCTCATTTCTTACCGCTTCCCGAACGGGAATCCAATCGACCGTATCGGAAGATTCGGGACCCTTGGACGGATCCCGACCGATTCGCCACCGAGGAGGCGGGAGCGTCCCTCGTGTCGCCGCGACCGCCTCCGCTCGGTCCTCCCGTAGGGTGGAGACCGCGCCGACGACCCTCCAAGAGGTGATACATTGATGGCGCTTGGTCAAGCGCCGCGACGAGGCGCGCTGGCCCATGTGGAACCGCCGACGGCAAGCGGAGAGTCGTAGAGG
>CAYUVU010000308.1:0-6587 GCA_964448205.1 uncultured Acidobacteriota bacterium | reverse complement strand
TTGTCCTTGCCCAAGCCCTTGCCGAGGGCGCCGATCAGATCCACGCGGAGTCTCCGTTCAGCGGCCCGGCGAACAACGTGACGCGCCTCAGGCGGCCGCTCCCGAGGCGGAAGAGGTCTCGGTTCCCGGACGCGCCTTGAGGGCGCGCCGCTCTTCTTCCCGCACCCACTCGAGGTCGCCCTTCACCCAGACGTCGGCGAGCCCTAGAACGAGCATCCCGATGAAGATGAGTCCGGCGACCAGCGCGCCGGGGCCCAGGTCGAGATAGGCCAGCGCCCAGGGCAGGAGCATGACGGCTTCCACGTCGAAGATGAGAAACACGAGGGCGAAGACGTAGAACCGGATGTTGAACTGCACGCCCCAGGGCGAGCCGATCGGGTTCTCTCCGCACTCATAGGGTTGCGACTTCGAGTCGAGGGGCAGCGAGGGCCGGACGAGCGACGAAACCAGGAGGGTGACCCCGACGAAGAGCACGCCGACCGCGATCGCGACCAGCGGTCCGAGGAATTCGCCCATGGAAAATCGAAAAACCGCCGCCTCGGCAGCCCGGACAGCGGAACGCGCAGAATTCTACCGGGGGGCCCGACGATAGGTAAAGACCAAACGTGCGCGAAAACACGCCGGAAGACGCCGGCGGCACCCCCTCCTCAGGCGTGATCTCCGTCGTAATCCCGACGCTCGACTCGGCGAAGAGCGTGGGCGCCGCCATCCGCTCGGCCCCTCCGGGCGCGGACGTGGTCGTGGTGGACGGCGGCAGCCGCGACGGCACGGCGGCCGCGGCCGCCCGCGCCGGGGCGCGGGTCGAGATCGCCCCTCCGGGACGCGCCGTCCAGATGAACGCCGGAGCGCACGCCGCCCGGGGAGACATTCTGGTGTTCCTCCACGCCGATTGCCGGCTTCCGCGCGCGGCGGCGGGACAGGTGACGAACATCCTCGCCCAGCCCGGCGTGGTGGGCGGCTGGTTCCCGCAGCGCATCGAGGGCGGCGGGGCGCTGCTCCGTTTCGGCGCGCGGGGGGCGAACCGGCGAGCCCGCTGGCTCGGACTTCCCTACGGCGACCAAGCCATTTTCACTACCCGGAGCGCCTTCGGGGAGGTGGGCGGCTTCCCAAAGGAGCCCATCTTCGAGGACGCCGGGCTCGCCCGCCGCCTCCGCCGTCTCGGCCGCCTCGAACCCGCCGGAGCGGCGGTAACCACCGGGACGGAGCACTGGCGACGCCTCGGCCCGGTCCCGACGGCCGTCCTCGACTACCTCACGCTCGGGGCCTGGCTCGCGGGGGCGCCCCCGAAGTGGATCGCGAAGGTCTATTTCGCCCTGCAACGGGGTGTGCGGGAACGGCGATAAGAATTCCCGCATTGGCGCCGGTGAAGCCGGCGTCTCTATACTGGCTACCCGCAATGAAGCTGTTCACGTCGACACGCCGCAAGCCCCTGGCCGCCACCGTGCTTGCCGTGGTGCTGGCGTTCGCGGTGGTCTGCCCGCTGATGGCGGCGCCCGGAATCCCTGCCGAGGCGAGCTGTCACGGCGGTTCCGAGCCGGCTCCCGAAGCCGAGCGCGTGAGCGTTTGCTGTTCCTCGGTCACCGTTCCCAAGCTGCTCACCCCCGAGCCGGGTCCGGCGGCGGTCCTGCCCGCCTCCGGGGAGCCGGTCCGGGCGGTGCCCAGCTGGAACCGCCAGCCTGACGGGCCCCTCCCTCCCCGGGAGCCGCGGCCACCCCTCTTCGTCCGGCACGCCGCCCTGCTGATCTGAGTCTCCGTCCGCTGAACGTTCGCTCCCGCTGAGCCGAGCGTCGCCGGACCGGGGCCGCGTTCCATCGCGGCGCCGCGCACCGCGCCGCCCCGGCCAGCACTCCGCAGACGATCGGCGGCCCGCGCCGGCGCCAGCCGGGCGCGGGGCGGTTTCCGGGACGCATCGCCCGCCCGGCAACCCGTCGGCCAGCAGTGAGCCGCCCGACCCGCCACAGCCGGGCGACGGACCCTTGCCATCGTGTTCCTACGAACTTCTCTCTCCGGCGGCGCGCTGGCGGCTCTGCTTTCGGTCCCCGCGGCCGGGGGAGCCCAGCCGGCGCCGCTCCCGGATTTCTACGCGCCCGAACCCGGCCTGCGACTCTGCCTGGACAGCGCGGTCGAGCTGAACCCGGCGCTGCTCGCCTCGCGGGCGAGATATGAGGCCGCGCGGCAGCGCGTCCCCCAGGTCACCGCGCTCCCCGACCCCACCCTGAACGTGACCCAGGCGCTCCGCAGCGTGGAGACGCGCGTCGGCTCCCAGACGGGCGGGATCACCGTCTCCCAGGCGTTCCCGTGGTTCGGCGCCCGTGACCTTCGCGGGCGCGTGGCAGTTTCGGAGGCCGACGCCGAGTTCCGACTGCTCCAGGCGGCGGAGCGCGAGGTGATCGCCCGGATCAAGCGGACCTTCTACGACGTCGCCTACCTGGACGCCGCGATCCGGCTCCTCGAGGAGGAGTCTTCGCTTCTCGGACACTACGAGACCCTGGCGCGGGCCCGGTATTCCACCGGCGAAGGGCTCCAGCAGGCCGTGATCCGGCTGCAGGCCGAACTGACGCGGATCACCGACCGGCGCCGCCAGCTCGAGCGGCAGCGCCGGACCCTCGCGGTGAGGCTCAACACGCTCTGCGGCCGCGCGCCCGGGACGGCAATCGCCCCCGTTCCCGCCGTCGAGCGGCCTCACGTGAAGCTGGCCCGCGAGCGCCTCCTCGACCTGGGGGAGCGGAACCGGCAGGAACTGCTCGCCGCCGCGGACCTCGTCGAGGCGGGCGAGGAAGCCGTGGAGTTGGCGGGAATGAACTTCCGGCCCCGCTTCACCGCCAGCCTGGCGCTGATGAACGTCGCCGGCCGCGACCCGCGCGACGTCCCCGGACCGCTCCCTCCCGACAACGGCAAGAACTCCCTCAGCGTGTCGCTGGGCGTGTCGCTTCCGGTGTGGAAGGAGAGCTACCGGGCCGGGGTGGAGGAGGCCGGTCACCGGTTGACGGCGCAGCGGCGCCGGCTGGAAGAGGCCCGGGACGCCATGGAAAACGAGGTGGAGCAGGCCCTCATCCGCCTCGAGACGCTGGACGAACAGATCGCGCTGCTGGACACGGTCCTCATCCCCCAGAGCGAGGAATCGCTCCAGGCCACCGAGTCGGCCTACCAGACAGGCCAGGTGGGCGTGCTGGACCTGCTCGACAGCGAGCGCATCCAGCTCGACGTCCAGCGAATGCGCGCCCGCTACGTCTCGGACTTTCTCATCGCGCTTGCCGACCTCGAACGCGGCGTCGGCGTCCGCGTGCCGCTTGACGGCG
Source organism: uncultured Acidobacteriota bacterium (assembly GCA_964448205.1). GTDB lineage: Bacteria > Acidobacteriota > Vicinamibacteria > Marinacidobacterales > Marinacidobacteraceae > Marinacidobacterium. Next base: position 3,288 of record CAYUVU010000308.1, on the reverse strand, counting down.
GGAGGCCATCATGAACCGGACTCTTGCAATCGGCGCCGCCGCCTTCCTGGCGGGTGCGGCGCTGCTCGCCCTGATCGTGCTGGGACTCGGAGGCTGGGAGTGGCCGCCGCGTTTCGATGCGCCGGGTGACGGTCACGAAGGGCACGACATGAGCGCCCCGGCCGCCGAAGCGGAACGGGAAATCCTCTACTGGCGGGCCCCCATGGATCCGAACTTCACCTCGGACCGGCCCGGCAAGTCCCCCATGGGGATGGACCTCGTCCCGGTCTACGCGGACCCGGCCCCGCCGGCAGAACGGGAAATCCTCCACTGGCGGGCCCCCATGGATCCGAACTTCATTTCGGACCGGCCCGGCAAGTCCCCCATGGGAATGGATCTCGTCCCCGTGTACGCGGACGAGGCCGCGAGCCAGCCCGAAGGGACCGTCCGCATCGACCCCTCGTTCGTGCAGCGCATCGGCGTCCGCACCGCCCCCGTCGAGCGGCGCGACATCGCGCAGACGATCCGGACCGTCGGGACCCTGGCCCACAACGACAAGCAGATCGCCTGGATCAACACCAAGTTCGATGGCTGGATCGAAAACGTCGCCGTGAACTACCTGGGGGAGACCGTCGCGGAGGGACAGGTGCTCTTCGACATCTACAGCCCGCAACTGGTCACTACCCAGAACGAGTACCTCCAGGCCGTGCGCTACGCGGAGCGGCTCGACGCCTCCCGTTATCCCGATGTCGCCGCGCGGGCCCATTCGCTCGTCGAGTCGGCGCGGGCCCGGCTCCGCTTCTGGGACGTGACGGACGAGCAGATCGAATCCCTCGAGGAGGAACAGACGCCGCGGCGCACACTGTCGGTCGTCTCTCCGGTGACCGGCGTGGTGGTGGACAAGATGGACGAGGCCCTCGACGGCATGTACGTCCGCCCGGGGATGAACCTCTACAAGGTGGCGGACCTGACGACCATCTGGGTGGACGTCGAGATCTTCGAGCACCAGGTGCAGGCGATGCGGATCGGCCAGCGGGCCGAGGTGGAGCTGCCCTACGTGCCGGGACGGCCCTACACCGGGTTCGTTCGCTTCCTGTACCCCCACTTCAACCAGGAAACGCGCACGATGACCGTGTCCATCGAACTCGCGAATCCCGATCTGGCGCTCCGGGCCGGCATGTACGCGAACGTCACCTTCGACGTTCCGGTGGCCCAGAACGCGCTGACAGTGCCCGAAGAAGCGGTGATCCGCAGCGGGACCCGGGAACTGGTCGTGCTCGAGCTGTCCCGGGGACTCTTCCGGGTCGCCGAGGTCACCCTCGGAGCGGGCGGCGACGGGGTGTTCGAGGTGCGTGACGGAGTCGCCGAAGGGGACCGTATCGTGGTCTCCGCGCAGTTCCTGATCGATTCCGAGAGCAATCTGACCCAGGCGATCAGGGCGCTCGACGACGAGCCGGCGGAAGAGGAAACCGAAGCGCCGGCCGCCGGGATGACCCACCACCACCACTGACTCCCGGGGACTGACCGATGCTGACCAAGACGATCGAATGGTCGCTGCGGAACCGCCTGCCCGTTCTCGTGCTCGCCACGTTCATCGGGCTGGCCGGTTTCCAGGCGCTCCGGGAGACCCCGCTCGACGCGCTTCCCGACCTCTCCGACGTGCAGGTGATCATCTTCACCGACTATCCGGGACAGGCCCCGCAGGTGGTCGAGGACCAGGTCACCTACCCCATCACGACCCAGATGCTCGCGGTGCCGTCCGCGACGGTCGTCCGCGGTTACTCCTTCTTCGGGTTCTCGTTCGTCTACGTGATCTTCGAGGACGGGACGGACCTCTACTGGGCGCGGAGCCGGGTCCTCGAATACCTCAACTACGTCAGCGGCCGGCTGCCGGAAGGGGTCGCGCCGACCCTCGGCCCCGATGCGAGCGGCGTCGGCTGGGCTTACATGTACGCCCTCCGTTCGGACGAGCAGGACCTGGCGGAACTCCGCTCGCTGCAGGACTGGTTCCTCAAGTACGAACTCACCGCCGTCCCGGGCGTCTCCGAAGTGGCGAGCGTCGGGGGCTTCGTGCGCCAGTACCAGATCACCGTGGACCCGAACCGGCTGCGCGCCTACGACATTCCGCTGTCGCGAATTCGCGAGGCCGTCCGGCGCAGCAACAGCGACGTGGGCGGACGGGTGTTCGAGACCGCGGAGACCGAGTTCATGGTGCGGGGAGAGGGTTACATCCAGGGGCTCGACGACGTGCGCCAGATCGCCCTCGGGGTGGACGCCTCCGGCACGCCCGTAACCGTCGAGGATGTCGCGACGGTCCAGTTCGGCCCGGACATCCGGCGCGGCCTCGCCGAGATGAACGGCGAGGGAGAAGTGGTGGGCGGCATTGTGGTGGTGCGCGCCGGTGAGAACGTCCACGAGGTCATCACCCGGGTGAAGGCCCGGCTCGAGGAACTGCGCCCCGGACTGCCCGCGGGAGTGGAGGTGGTGCCGGTCTATGACCGCACGGTCCTGATCGAGAACTCGGTCGCCACCCTCCAGCAGAAGCTGATCGAGGAGATGGCGATCGTGGCGCTGGTGTGCGCCGTGTTCCTGCTCCACCTGCGGTGTGCGCTGGTCGCGGTGATCACGCTGCCGCTGGCCGTGCTCATGGCGTTCGTCGTGATGTACGTGCAGGGGGTCGGCGCCAACATCATGTCGCTCGGGGGCATCGCCATCGCCATCGGCGCGATGGTGGACGCCGCGATCGTCATTGTCGAGAACACGCACCGTCACCTCGACGACAACCAGAGGGACGGGGCCCGCATTCCGCACTGGCGGGTTGTCGCCCGGGCCTCCACCGAGGTGGGGCCCACGCTCTTCTTCGCGCTGCTGGTGATCACGGTCTCCTTCGCACCCATCTTCGCGCTGGAGGCGCAGGAAGGCCGGCTCTTCCGGCCGCTCGCGTTCACCAAGACCTACGCGATGGCGGCCGCCGCACTGCTCTCCGTGACCCTGGTTCCGGTGCTCGCCGGGTACTGGATCCGGGGGCGGGTCCGTCCGACCGGCAGGAATCCGGTCGCCTGGCTCCTCATGGCGCTCTATCGCCCGGTCCTGCGCCGCGTCCTGCGTTGGCGCTGGGTGGTGCTGGTCCTGACGCTCGCCGCGGCAGGCGCCACCTGGGTCCCGATTTCGCGGCTCGGGTCCGAGTTCATGCCGCCGCTCTGGGAGGGCGACCTGCTGTACATGCCGACCACCCTGCCCGGGGTCTCCATCACCAAGGCCCGCGAGGTGCTGCAGCAGACCGACCGGATCCTGCGCGACTTCCCCGAA
>CAYUVU010000307.1:0-6014 GCA_964448205.1 uncultured Acidobacteriota bacterium | reverse complement strand
GAAATGCGTGGGAACGACGGGGCTTCGAGCGTTCTGGGCGGGAACAGTATAGCACTCTAAGCCGTTGAGATATGGCACCATTAGAGGACTATCGGGGCACTCTTCGGAACCCCTTGGAACCGGCAAAGTGCGGTGCGGAGCGCCGCGCGTGCCGGTCTGGAGACCGGCGTTCCAGGCCGTGTGCACCGTCGAGGGGGATGGGGTCCTTCCCGCCGCCCGCCTCCGGCGGGCTGTGCCGGCTGAAGCCGGCGTTCCAAGCCGGCGGCGCCATCCGGCCCTTACCCGTCGCGGGCGATGCGGATGCCGGTCGCCTGCCAGCGTGCGTCGGGACGGAGGACGTGGCGGTAGCTGGGGCGAATGTGGAAGGCCGGGGTGAGGCAGGACCCGCCGCGGAGCACCATCCGCCCGGACATGGACCGGCCGCTCGACTGGCCGAACCGGCCGGACGGGCGGAACCCGGGGTAGGGGAGATAGGCGCTCGCCGTCCACTCCCAGACATCGCCGAAGAGCTGCACCGGGCCGGACGCCCCGCGACGGGCCGCCGCCGGTGCGGGTTGGGGTTGCAGACGGCCGTCCTCGAGGAGCGTCCCCGTGACCGGCTGGTCCGCCGCCGCCGACTCCCATTCGAACTCGGTGGGCAGCCGCGCCTCCCGCCAGCTCGCGAAGGCGTCGGCTTCGAAAGCACTCACGTGGACGACCGGGGCCTCGGACAGGATCGGCGCCAGCCCGGCGAGGGAGAACTCGGCGAACCCGCCGCCCTGCCAGACCCAGTGGAGCGGCGACTCCCAGCCGCCCGCCTCCCGGGCTTCCCACCCGTCCGCGAGCCACAACGAGCGCTCCCGGTAGCCGCCCTCCTCCATGAACTCGAGGTACTCGCCGTTGGTGATCAGGCGCGAGCCGAGCTGGAACGGAGCCAGCAGCCGCTCGTGACGGGGCCTCTCGTTGTCATACGCGAACCCCCTCCCTCCGTAGCCGATCGGCTGTATGCCACCGGGAAACGAGATGAACCGGAGCGGCGGGGCGGCGCCTCCGCGCGGCCCCCCGGACGCCTCCCGATAAACCGGATGGAGCGGGTTCCGCGAGAACAGGTGCTTCAGGTCGGCGAGCATCCGCTCCTGGTGCTGCTGCTCGTGGTGCAGCCCGAGCACCACCAGTGCCCGGACGTCCTCCGGAAGCTCCCCTGCGAGGAGGTCCGACATCGCTTCGTCCACCTGGCGCCGGTACTCGTAGACCTCCGCCACCGTGGGCCGCGACAGCACCCCCCGGTCGTGGCTGATCTCGACTCCGGCCTCGGAGACGCCGAAGATCTGCCGGTACTCGGGTTGGATCGGAGGATGGCTGGCGCCTTCCCAGCCCAGCACGAACCTCTCGAAGTACCACGACGTGTGACCCACATGCCACTTCGCCGGGCGCGCGTCCGGCATCGACTGGACCACGTAGTCCTCGATGGCGAGCGGCGCCGCCAACTCGGTGGTCTGCCGCCGGACGCGGAGAAACGCCTCCCGAAGCTCGGCCGCCCCCGACTCCGTCATCCGGACGCCGCGCTCGCCGGCGCGACCCGGACCCCATCGGCCACGCTGTCCCCGGGGTACACGACGACCTGGTCGCCGACCGCAAGGCCGTCGAGGACCTGCGCTTCCTGCCGGTTCCGCTCGCCGATCTCGACGGCGCGTTCGCTGGCGGTGTCGTTCTCCACGACGAAAACGGCCCAGCTCTCGCCCCGGCGGAAGAGCGCCCCGACGGGCACCTTTACCTGGTCGTCCGCCTCCCAGACCACCACCCGCGTCTCGACGCGGTAGGCGTCACCGAGGCTGGAGCGGTTCTCGTAAGGGTCCTCCAGCTCCATCACCACGTTGACGCGCTGTTCCTCGACGCCGAGCGCCGAGATCTTGGTGAAGCCCGAGGGCTCCACCCGCAGCACGCGGCCGCCCAGCGGGCGGTCGCCGCCCCAGCGGTCGATGAGCGCCGCCTGTCCGGCGCGCATCCGCACCGCGTCGTTCGAGAGGTAGTCGGTCACGACCTCGAGTTCCCTCGGGTCCCCGACCTCGAGCAGCGGCTCGCCAGCGGGCACCACCGCCTCGCTCTCGCGGAGCCGCCGCAACACCACCCCGTCCACCGGCGAGAAGATCTGGATCGCCTCCGGATTCCCGGTCCCCGGATCGCCCGCGCGGAAGCGGAACCGCTGCAGCCGGGCCCGGGCGAGCGCCAGGTTCCCGCGGGCGTCGCGGACCGCGAACTCGGCGGCCTCCAGCCCCTCCTGGCGGGTGTCGAGCTCGAGCTGGGCCATCTCCAGCGCTTCTGCGGAGGAGACGCCCTCTTCCTGGAGGCGGCGCAGCCGGTTCAGGGTGGACTCGGCGAAGGCGCGCTCCTGCGCCGCCTGCTCGTGGAGCGCCTCGGTCCGGCCCACCGCGGCCTCCGCGGCTTCGACCGCGGCCTGGGCTTCGGCCCGCTGGCGGGGATCGAGCGGCACCGGCGACGCCGGCAGGAAGGTGGCGAGAACGCTCTCCGCGGCCAGCACCGGGTCCCCGGGTTCGAGTTCGATGCGGAGGACCCGGCCGGCCACCGGCGCCGAGATCTCGAACCGGTCCCGGACCCGTGTCTCGCCCTCCTCGTCGAGCGTCACCGAGAGCGTCCCCTGGACCACCGCGGCGATGTCCACCGGAATCGGCCGGGGGCGGGACCCGAGGGCGATCAGCGCGACGAGCGCGGCGAGGCCCGCGCCCCAGAGGATGAGCCGCCGTCGTTTCTTCATTGCTACTCCCGCGTCTTGAGGACTTCCACGAGATCGAGCCGGTTCAATTTATGGCGAACGACCGCCGCCGACAGCCCCATCGCGACGACGACCGCCGCCGAGGCCCACGCGAAGGTACCCGGTTCGGTGACCAGCGGCATCCGGAACAGCTCGGTCTCGTAGGCGGCCAGCATGCCCGCCAGCATGGAGTAGCCGAGCCCGAGCCCCACCGGGATCGCCGCCGCCGTCAGGATGGCGAGCTCGCCGAAGAGCACGACGCCGATCTCGGCGCGGGTGAAACCCATGACCCGCATGCTGGCGAGTTCGCGGCTCCGCTCCGAGAGGGAGATGCGCGCGGTGTTGTAGATCACCCCGAACGCGATCACCATCGCGAAGAGCAGGTTGATCGCCATCGTGTTGTTCATGTTCTCGGCGACGAAGGTCTCGAAGTTCTCGAGCATCGCGTGCTGGAGCGCGACGCCCGCCACCACCGGCATCCCCTTCAGCGCGGCGTACACCGAGTCGCGCGCCGCCGGATCGATCCCGAGCGCCGCTCCGCTCATGGTCGCCGACTCGCTGAGGAAGCGGCGGAGCGCCTCGGGTTCCATGTACGCGGAAACGCCCATCAGGTCGTCCACGGTGGCGCTCACCACCATTTCGCGTTCCGGCCGCGTGCCCTGGAGCGCCTCCACCCGCAGTGTGTCCCCCGGTTCGACGCCGAGCACGTCGGCGAGCTTCCGGGACAGGATGAGGCCGGTCCGGTCGAACCGCACCGGCTGGTAGTCGGCGCCCACCACGCGCTGGAGCCGGGCGTCGGGCTGGAGCGCCTGGATCCCGACCTGCCGGTTCCGGTTCCCGTTCCGGAGGCGCGCGGAGGCGCCGTTCAGGGGCTCGACCTCGACGACCCCCGGCACCGACGCCAACTCGTAGAAGGCGGCGCGCCCCTCCGGTTCGAAGAAGGTCACGGTCACGTCCTGGCGCTGGACCACGTTGAACTGCAGCTGCATCAGCTCTTCGAACGAGTCCATCGCGGCGCTCGCGAGCACCATGATCGAGGCGGAGAACGCGATGCCGATCACCGACATGGCGGCGCGGGCCGGCCGGCGCGAGAGGTTGCGGAGGACCATGCGGAGCGGCTGGGTCAGCCACCGCTTGAGCCCCAGCCGTTCCAGCAGCGAGACCCGGAAGGCGTCCGGCGCCGCCGGCCGCATCGCCTCCGCGGGCGGCAGGCGCACCACGCTCTTCACCGCCGCGGCGGCGCCCAGCACCGACGCCGCCCCGCAGGCCAGCAGGGCGCCCAGGATGTGCCCCCAGCTCCACCGCATGATCAGGTCCGGGAAGCGGAAGTACTCCATGTAGAGCTCGAGCATCCCGGCGCTCATCAGCGCCCCCAGCCCGATCCCGAGCACGCCGCCGAGCACCGAGACCACCACGGCCCACTGCGTGAAGTGCAGCCCGAGGCGCAGGTTGGAATAGCCGATCGCCTTGAGCACCGCGATCTGTTCCCGCTGGACGGCGACCATCCGCCGGAGCACCACGTTCAGGAGGAACGCCGCGATCCCGAGAAAGATCATCGGCATCAGCAGCGCCATGCCGCGCAGTCCCGTCAGCTCGTTCTGGAGGTACCAGTGGGAGACCTGCTGGGCGCGGGGGATGGCGCCGAGGCCGCCGTAGGGCTCGAGGATCCGGTCGAGTTCGGCAATCGCGGGCTCCGGGGCGGCGCCCTCGGCGAGCGACAGCGAGATGTCGTTGAACCCGCCCTCCATGTCGAACGCGGTCGCGAGGTGACGGCGCGCCATCCAGAAGACCCCGAACCGCGTCGGGTCCGGCAGGAGGTCGCCGCCGGCGATCGCGTAGACGAACTCGGGGGAAAGGGCCGTCCCGACGATCTCGAGGCGCTGGCGCCGGCCGTTGATCACGGCGAAGACCTGGTCGCCGAGTTCGAGCCCGTGCCCCTGGGCGAAGCGCTCGTTGACGATCGCCTCCTCGGCGCGTCCGGGATCGGGCCAGCGACCGCTGCGCAGGGTCACGCCGTTCAGGACCGGGCGGCCGCTGTCCGGGAGCGAGATGAGGCGGCCGTTGACCGGCTCGCTGGTTCCCGGGACGTCGAGCGTGACGCCGGCCACCACCCGGGTGTCCGCCCGGTCCACCCCGGGAAGTTCGTCGAGGCTCCCGGCGACCCAGCGGGGGACGCGCTTGGCGTTCGCGAAGACGTCCCCGAACTCGTTCCGGGCGTAGTAACGGTCGCGCGTCGTCTCCAGCGAGTCGAAGCAGATGAGCGACGCCACCAGCAGCGCGATCCCCGACGCGACCACCACCGCGATGGCGAGTCCCATGGAGCGGACCCGCCAGAGGTCGCGGAGTAGCTTGCGGTCGAGGGCGGGGATCACGGCGTCCTCACCACTGGATCGTGGAGGCGGCGGCGCGCGTCTCGTTCACGAGCTGCCGGGAGATGCGCCCGTCGGCGAGCGAGATGACCCGGTCCGCGATGGTGGCGATCGCAGCGTTGTGGGTGATGATGGCGGTGGTGGCCCCGTAGTCGCGGTTCACCCGCTCGAGCGCTTCGAGCACCTGGATGCCGGTGGTGATGTCGAGCGCCCCGGTCGGCTCGTCGCAGAGCAGGATGTCGGGCCGCTTGGCGATCGCGCGGGCGATGGCCACCCGCTGCTGCTCGCCCCCGGACATCTGCGAGGGAAAGTGGCTGCTCCGGTCGGCGAGCCCGACGATGTCGAGGGCCTCCTGCGCGGGGAGCGGGTCCTCGGAGATCTCGGTCACGAGCTCCACGTTCTCGCGGGCCGTGAGCGAGGGGATGAGGTTGTAGAACTGGAACACGAACCCCACCCGGCGCCGCCGGTAGCGGGTCAGCTCGCCTTCGTCGGCGCGGGTCAGGTCCTGCCCCCGGTAGAGCACCTGCCCCGAGGTCGGCACGTCGAGTCCGCCGAGGATGTTCAGGAGGGTGGACTTGCCGCTCCCGGAAGGCCCGAGCAGGACCAGGAAGCCGCCGACCTCGAGGTCCACGCTCACCCCGCGGAGCGCATGCACCTCGACCTCCCCCATCTGGTAGACCTTGGTCACGTCCCGCATGGACACGGCCAGCGCCCCGTTCGCTTCGCTGCCGTTTCCGTTCATTTCCGTCTACGGGTCAATACGCTGCGCAGCCTACCGGGTTCCGACAATTCGGTGCCGAGTGGGAGCCCCGCCGAGCCGGTGGCGCCCCGGCTTGGAACGCCGACTTCCCGAGCTACGAGGAATGGATGCCGGCTGGCGCCGTCTACCATCCCTC
>CAYUVU010000306.1:0-9629 GCA_964448205.1 uncultured Acidobacteriota bacterium | reverse complement strand
ACCCGATCCCCCAGCGCCAGAGCCTGTCGATCCGTGCGCTGGCGTCTCGCTGGAGGTGGCGTTCCTCGGCAGTGACACCGCTGCCGGAATCGCCAGGGGCAACCTGACGCTGGACTCGGGCGATCCGGAGACGGCGCTCGACTTCGTGCGCCCCTACACCATCCAGGTGCCGGACGGCGGCGCTAACCTCGACGTCCCGGGCCTCCGTCCCACGATCGGGGTGTTCGTTTCGGATCTCGCCTTCATGCCACTCGGCGCCGGATTCCGGCAGGCCATGACGATCGAGTGGATCTCGGAACTGGAGATCCGGGCGGGCGGTCCGGACTGCGAACCGGTCAGCGTGTCCTGCGACCTCGCCGGTTGCGCGGCTCCCTAGTTGCCGCCTGGTGGGGCCCGGCGCTCCAACAACACCCGGGTATCGGGAGCCGGGGGTTCGAACCTCTCCTCGGCCCCGTCGGGCCAGCGGACGCTGAGACCCGTGATCTCCGCGCCCCGCGGAATCCCGAAGTGGGCCACCGGCTCGCTGCTCGTCAGGTAGCCGGCCTCCGGGTTCAGGGCGCGGACCAGGCTGCGGCCGCCGAGTTCGAGCGTCACCACCGCGCCCGGGCTCGCCCGCGCGAACTCGCGCGGCTCCACGATGAGGAATCCACCTTCCCGTGACGAGCGGTTCTCGAGGAGGCGGACCGGCCCTCCCACGGCGGTCATCACGAGGTCCAGGTCCCCGTCGCGGTCCCAGTCTCCGGTGACCAGACCCCTGCCAACGGACCGGACATCGGTGAAACCTTCGATGGCCGCTTCCTCGAAACGGCCGGCCCCGTCGCCCAGGAAGGCCTGCGCGGGCTCGGCGTAGACGTCGAGTCCGCCGGCGGCCGGCGTCCCGCCCTCCCTAGCCACCGCGCCGTTCACGAGCAGGAGGTCGAGGTCACCGTCCATCTCCAGGTCGAGGAAGCGCGTGCCGAAACCGGTCCAGGGAAGGCTCGGCAACGCGAGCCCCATCGCCGGAGTGTCGTCGAGGTATCCGCCGCCCTGGTTCCGGTAGAGCGTGTTCGTCTGGGCGCGGAGGTGGGTCATGAAGAGGTCGAGGTCCGCGTCTCCGTCCACGTCCCCGAGCAGCACCCCCATGCTGGCCTCGGAGCGTCCCTGCGCGTTCAGCGCGACGCCCAGGAAGAGGGCGGCGTCGGAGAAGGTCCCGTCCCCGGCCTGTTCCCAGAGCAGGTTGGGCTCGCCGTCGTTCGCCACGTAGAAGTCGGGCCGTCCGTCTCCGGTGAAGTCGTGGCAGAGGACGCCGAGCGCCGGGCGCCGCTCCGCCAGGATCCCCGCCGCCCCGGACACGTCCTCGAAGGTCCCGTCGCCCCGGTTCCGGAAGAGGCCGTCGCGCTCGTAGGGAAGGCTCTGCGGCGAGCAGAAGTCGGGTTCGCCGGACGCCGAGACGCAGTCCCGGCCCGGGTCGTCCACGAGATAGCCGCCGACGTAGAGGTCGAGGTCGGTGTCGCCATCGTAGTCGCAAAGGGCCGCCGAACTGGACCAGCGCTCGCCGAACACCGAGGAGTCCATCCGGAGGAACGACCCGCCGCCCCCGAAATAGAGGGCGTCCGCCCCGTGGTTCGCGACGAAGACATCGGCGCCGCCGTCTCCGTTCACGTCCCCCACCGCGACGCCGGCGCCGTACCCCCGGTCGAGGAGCCCCCGCGCGCCGGCGTCGTCCCGGAACCTGCCGTCCGGCTGCTGCAGGAAGAGGCGGTTGCCGGGGATCTCCGCGGCCGGTAACCCGCCGCGATCTTCCGGGAGCGGGCCCGCCTGGATCAGGTAGATGTCGAGGTCCCCGTCCCCGTCGGCGTCGAAGAGCGCGGCGCCCGAACCCATGATCGCGGGCAGCGGGAACCGGGAGAGGTCCCCGGGGTCATGGAGGAATCGGACTCCCGATTCGGCGGTCACGTCTTCGAGGTGGAGCCCCTCCTGGGCCGCTGACGAGACCCCGGCGAAGGCGAGGCCGGCGGTCGCGATCAGGCGGCGAGTGCCCGGCCAACGCACGCGAGATCCCCGTCGCTCAGCGGACCGGTTCGGGGTGCTTCGCGCGCAGCGCGGTCACGAAGCCCTCCGGTACCTCGGCGCCCAGATCCAGCGCTTCGTGGACCGCGCGCCACGCTTCCTCGAAGCGGTCGAGTTCGGCGAGCGCGACCGCCGCCAGCACCCGGGAGGGGCCATCCTCTGGATCGAGCCGGCGGGCGTGCTCCAGTGCGGCGAGGGCCGGCTCGAAACGCCGCTGGCGGAGCAGCACGTCGCCGAGCGCCGCGTGGGTCTGCGGCTCGTCGGGCCGGGATGCGAGCGACGCGCGGAACTCGTACTCCGCGGCGGGGAGGTTTCCCTCGCGCGCCCGAAGCACCCCCAGCCCGAAGCGGGCGAGCGCGTGTTGCGGGTCGAGCGCCACGGCATCGCGATACAAGGGCTCCGCCTCGCCGGGCCGGCCCCGCTGATCGAGCACCGCGCCGAACTCCGCGAGCACGCCGGCGTCCCGGGGGCGGATCCGGGCCAGGTCCCGATAGAGAGTCTCGGCGTCGTCGAGGCGGGCCGCGCCCCGCGCCGTCCGGGCTCGCTCAAGGAGGCGCGGGGACGAAACGTCCCGCTCGCTCATGCGGAAGTGGATCGGGTCCTCGATCGGAGGGAAACCGGCGTCCGGCCGCTCCGCTCCGGCGCCGAGCACCTCGCGGCCGCGCTCCCGGTCCCCAGCCGCATTCCAGGCGCGCACGAGCGCCGCCCGGACTCCGCCCGCGTCCGGCGCCAGCGCCAGCGCCCGCTCGAGGAGAGCGATCGCCTCGCGCGCCTCTCCGAGCGCCAGCTCGATCGAGCCGAGCCGAAAGAGCGCGAGCGCCGATCCGGGATCGAGTTCGAGCGCCTGCCGGTAGATGGCCCCGGCCGCGGACCGGTCACCGAGTTCTTCCCGTAGTTCGCCAAGGAACAGGAGGCTTGGCGGGTATCCCGGGTGCTCCGCCACTGCCGCTTCGAGCGCCGTGGCAGCGCCCGGACGGTCGGTCCCCCGCAGGGCGTGGGCGAGCAGATAGCGCGCGGTGAGGCGCGTCACGTCTCCGGGGGGCAGGAGTTGGAGGGCCGCCCGGTAGCACTCCGCCGCCTCGTTGACGAGGCCGTGGGCGTGGAGAGTTTCGCCGTACTCGAGCCAGTGGGCCGGGTCTTCGGGCCGGGTTCGCAACTCCTCCGCGAGCCGGTCGAGGAGCAGGGCGACCTGCGGTTCCATGTTGCGGGCGTGCGGTACGGGAGGCTCCGGGGTCTGGGCGAAGGCCGTGGTGGCGGCGAATGCGACGACGAGGCCGGCAGGGAGGGCGCAGCGCCGGGCGGTCGGGATCACGGCTCGATCGTACTCCGGTGCGTGGGGGCGTTGGCGCCGCCTGGACGCTTGGGCTCCGCGCCGGGGTGGGAGCCGCCTGTCCACGTGGGGTTGTGCCGTGCGCGGTGCGGAGCACCGCGCGTGCCGGCTGAAGCCGGCGTTCCAAGCCGGCGGTGCCGCCGGGGCCGGGGGGGGGGCCGTGCGCGGTGCGGAGCACCGCGCGTGCCGGCTGAAGCCGGCGTTCCAAGCGGGCGGTGCCGCCGGGGCCGGGGGGAGTTACGACGTGCGCGGTGCCGAGCACCGCGCGTGCCGGCTGAAGCCGGCGTTCCAAGAAAAAGGGGGCGGGCCCGAAGGCCCGCCCCCCCGTGTTCAGGGTCCGGGATCGCCTAGAAGGTGATCTTGCCCATGAACTGGAAGGTCCTCGGGTACCCGCGGGTGCCCGGGATGCTTCCGAAGGTGCTGGCGCCGAGGACCGTGCGGGGTCCGCGCCAGTTCACGTGGTTGAACGCGTCGATGAACTCGAACCGCAGGGTCAGGTTCATGTCCTCGTAGACCCGCGTGGTCTTCTCGAGCGCGACGTCCCAGTTGATCAGCACCGGGCTGCGCACCGAGTCCGTGGTGTTCGGCGAGTTGCTCAGAGTGAGTCCCTGGGTGAGCTGCGCGTCACCAGCCGACAGGTAGGTCGTGTGGTTGCCCCGCGGGTTGCCGCCGCCGCTCAGGTTCGCGCTCGTCGGCCGCTGGTTCGCGAAACCGTAGGCGCTCAGCGGGTTCGAGTTCTGGGTCACGACCAGCGGGAAGCCGCTCCGCATGATCGCAACCGCGGAAACGGCCCAACCGCCGAAGATCGGGTTGTCGCCAGGCGTGCGCCAGGTGCCGTTGACGTTGAGCTGGTGCGGGACATGGACCCGCGACGGGCCGTAGTCGGCGTCCGACAGCGGTCCGCACTTGGCGAACGCGCACTCGTCCGGCGTGTTGTAGACCGTGCCCGTCTCGTTCTCCAGCAACTGGTTGTTCTCGTAGATGTTGTCGTCGTGTTGCGTGAAGGTGTAGTTGATCCGCGCGCCCCAGTTGCCCCGGAAGCGCTTCTCGAACTCGACCCGGAGGGCGTTGTAGAGCGACTTCCCGGAACTCACGTGGCGGGCGAAGACGTTCCGGAAGTGCGGGTACGGCCGCAGCAGCTGGCCGAGTGGGAGGGTTTCCTCACCAGCGAAGCTGCCGAAGCGCGAATCGCCGTGGAACGGGTTGGGATACTGGTCGTTCAGCCGGTCGCCGAGCGACAGGTACTGGTCGGCGAGCTGGTTGATGTTGACCGAGGAGTTGTTCGTGCCGCCGAGCGGGATGTCGGCGCCCTGGCTGCCCACATAGCCGATCTTCAGCGCGAGGTCGTTCCCGATGTCGCGCTGGATGTCGAGCGACCACTTGTTGATGTAGGGCGAAGCGCGGAACTGCTCGTTGAAGTACACGTCGCTGCCGATGTTCTGGAGACGGCCGTTGGCGTTCCCGATCGGGGCCTCGATTCCATTCGGGAACGGGTTCGAGGCGGTGGCGACCGGCGGCGTGATGCCGTCCGTGCTCGTATTGAGCGAGGTGACGTTCGTGTAGCCGTAGGTGCCGAGGTGGCTGGCGCCGGTGCCCGACGGAATCGCGTAGGGCGCCCAGAACACCGCGTAGCCGCCGCGGACCACGGTCTCGGGGTTCACCGTGTAGGCGAAGCCCAGGCGCGGTCCCAGCTTGATCCCCGGAGGATCCCACTGGTGGGTCGGGTTGCCGTCAAGGCCGGCATACATGAGCCCGCCGCGCAGCGGGAAGCCGGGAAGCGAGCCTTCGATCGCCGGATCGAGCGAGACCTGCATCGGGAACGGGTTGGTCCGGTCCCAGCCGACCGCGAAGCCGTTGTCGTCCTCCATGAGGCCCGTCTCGTGCTCCAGCCGGAGGCCGAGGTTCAGGACCAGGTTCTGGCTGGGGCGCCAGTCGTCCTGGACGAAACCGCCGAAGTAGTCGATGAAGACGTCCGCGGGCTGGACGAGCGTCGCGCTGCCGCCGCTCGGGATCCCGAGCAGCAGGTCGGCCATCGCGCTTCCGGAGCCGCTGTCCGGGGCAGTGGGACTCGGCCCCTGCGTGAAGCTCTGCGCGAAGCTCATCGAGAAGCCGTTCCCGAACGCGGCGGAGTGAAGGCCCATCCGCCGCCACTGTCCGCCGTACTTCAGCGTGTGGTTGCCGAGGAACTGGGAGTACGTCCCGCTGACCTCGCGCGACGTCCACTGGATGTCCGTGTTCTGCCAGGAGCCGTGGGTGGTGCCGCCGTCGCCGAAGTTGGCGATGCTGATCGAGGGGAACTGACCCGCGTAGCCGTCCTGGGCATAGATCTGGTCGAGGAAACTGCCCTGGATCCCGAGCTCGCTGCGGACCTGGTCGATCCCGTACTCCGGGTTGATGTTCGAGTCGTTGAAGTACGTCTGGCCGTAGCGCAGCGTCAGCACCGAGGCATCCCCGGTGATGAAGGTGTTGTTGAAGGCGACGGCGTGCACGTCGCGCAGCAGGTCCGCCGAGCCGATACCGAACGCCGGAGGGCCATCCGAGCCCAGCAGGTCCGTGTACTGCTGGAAGGCGCCTTCCTTCGAGGTGTAGTAGAGATAGGTCAGCGACGACTGCCACGCGTCCGAGAAGGTGTGGCTCACGTTCGCGGTGGACTGGAGCGCGGTCGTCGTCTGGGCGCCGGACACGCTGGCGCCGCCGCCGGGTCCCAGCGTCGTCAGCAACTGCGCGAGCCCGCGGCCCGCCGGATCCATCATGTTGGCCGGGATCACGTTCCCGGGGAACGGCCGCCGGTTCCCGTTCGCGTCGAGGTCGAACGGGTTGTAGATCGTCGTCCCGCTCGCCGAGAAGTCACCGGACGCCTCGGCGGCGCTGGGCAGGATCACCTCGGTGTTCTCCGCGAGGACGTCGTTGTTCCCTTCGGCCGACAACCAGAAGAAGGTGCGGTCCGACAGGATGGGGCCGCCGAAGGAGCCTCCCCAGAGCCAGAAGGGACGGTCGGCGAACGTCCTCGAGTTGTCGGCGTCGTACGCCAACTGGTCCGTGTAGGAGAGGGCGCGCCAGAACGTGTTCACCTTCCCCGGACGCCGCTGGTAGAGCGCGCTGCCCGCCCAGTTGTTCGTGCCGGTGCGGTGGATCACGTTGAACACGCCGCCTCCGGTGCGGCCCATCTCGGCGTCGTAGGTGTTGACCTGCACCTTCAACTCCTGGACCGCCTCGAACACCGGGATGATGACGGTGCGGTTCCGGAGGTCGGTGGTCGAGACGCCGTCCACGGTGTAGTTGTTGCCGCGGAGCGGTCCGCCGCCCAGCGAGAGCAGGGACGAGTTCGTCTGGTCGGACTGCTTCACCCACACCGGGTTTCCGGTGTGGACCACGTTCGGCGTTCCGACGCCGAGGATGAACACGTTCCGGCCCGGGGTGGGAAGCACCTCGAGTTCGGAGCGGCTCACCGCCGAGGACACCGAGGCGGTCGCGGTCTCGATCAGCGGCGTCTCGCCGATGACCGTCACCGTCTCCTCGATGCCGCCGATCACCAGGGTGGCGTCCACCACCAGGAACGACGAGACACCCACGATGAGCCCCTCGCTCACGTACGGCGCGAACCCGCTGAGTTCGGCGCGCAGGGTGTAGGTGCCCGGTTGGACGTTGGCGAAGTTGTACTCGCCGACCGCGTTCGCAACCGCGGTCCGCGAGACGCCGGTGCCCTCGTTCTCGATGGTCACCGTGACGCCGGGAAGGACGCCCCCATCGGCGTCCTGAATCACGCCACGGATGCCGCCCTGGAACGTCTGGGCGAAGGCGCCCGACGCGAGTCCCAGAACGCCGAGCACCGCGGCGGTCCTAAACAAAAGCGATCTCATGAGTCCCTCCTGAGGTCGTATGAGTCCATGAGCTGACGCCCGAGCGGGCGGGCGGTCCAAGACATTTGATTGGCGAAGAGCCGAAACGACAAATCCACGCGGTAGATCGTGGAACTTTAGGCGATCCGGACCTGTTTCTCCACTGTCACGGGGGGCAAGGGTCGGGCCGCCGAGGCACGGGCTGCCAGTTTGCATCACAAGTTGTTGACTCCATTAGCTCTTGTGCCCTTTCCTGGTGCTCTTTGACCCCGCGGGCGATGAAGCGCGCCCGTTCAAGAAACCGAAGGAAATACGACAAATCAGATTCCTTCGGCTGCGTTCGAAGTATCACAAGTGTCGCGCACGGTTCAGTACGGACCCGCGGCCCTGGTCAGGCGCCGGCGGTCCCCGCCATGCGGCCGAAGAAATCGGCGTGGCCGGCCAGGATGCGCTCCTCGGCCTCCCGATTCAGCTCGAGCGACCACTCCCCCCGCTCCCGGGTTCCGCCCAGCAGGATGCCGTCGGCGCGCGGCATCATGTAGAGCCCCTGGTAGAGCGCGATGTAGCGGATCTCGGGCTGCGGGAGCAGGACGGTCAACTGTCCCTTGAGCGGCACGAGTTCCTCGTCGCCGACCAGGTTCCGGGCGCCGATGCCGGTGCAGTTCACCACGCGCCGTTCCGCGAGGCCGGCGAGCTCGTCGAGGGAGGCGAAGTCGCGGGTCCGGATCCGGCCGCCGGCGAGCTGGAAGTCCCGCATGACCGCGCGCAGGTACACCGGCGGCTCGATCATCATGGTCGTGTACTCGCGGGCGTGGCGGACCGGGAACGGATGCGTCCCGGGTTCGAGATCGCGGGTCCCGGGGAAGAGGTCCGCGAGCCGGTCGGGCTGGCCCGGACCTCCGAAGGGCACGTCGCTCAGGGGATAGTTCGGGAGCCAGTGGACGCCGTAGCGAACCCCCACCATTTCCTGGAAGATGCGATGGGAGATTCGGGCCGCCCGTTCCAGCCGGTCCTGGAACGCCTCGGTGTGCACGCGGGCGTCCGACACCGAGTAGGGGCCCCACTGGGCGCAGGCTACGTTCGAGGTGGTTTCCGGCGGGAGCTCCTTCGTGTAGATGGTCACCTCCACGCCGCGGCGCTGGAGCAGGCGGGCGGTCGCGAGCCCGACGGCGCCGCAGCCGATCACCGCCGCTCGCGCCGGAGGCGGAGCGTCGCCGACCAATTCCTCGACGGCCAGCCAGGCGCTGCCCCAGGAAAGGGTCACCCCGGCCCCGCCGTGGCCGTAGTTGTGGACCAGCAGCCGTCCACCGCCGAGGTCCTCCCGCTCCACCCGAAAACCCGAGGGGCGGTACGGCCGGAGCCCGACCACCGTGCGGATGACCCGGTCCCGGGAGACGTGGACCGCCGGGAGGCGGAAGCCGGGGTCGGGAAGCGGGTCGGGCGCGGTCCGGGAGGCGGGAACCGGCCGGCCGGCGCACGCCGCGGCGGCGCCGGCGGCGAGGCCGGAACCGAGCTTCGCAGCGACCCCGAGCACCCGGCGGCGGGACGGCAGACGCTCCGTTTGGCCGGGTCCGGGCGGAGTGATCGGTAGGGGCGGCAACGGGTTTTTTATACTAGGTCAGCAAGGCCCGCCGAACGCCCCGCCGGACGACGGAATCGGGAGTTCGCCGGCCCGCCAGGAGGCGAACGACATGGATCGCAGACTCTTTCTGAAGGCCGCCGCCACGGTGAGCGGCGC
Source organism: uncultured Acidobacteriota bacterium (assembly GCA_964448205.1). GTDB lineage: Bacteria > Acidobacteriota > Vicinamibacteria > Marinacidobacterales > Marinacidobacteraceae > Marinacidobacterium. Next base: position 673 of record CAYUVU010000306.1, on the reverse strand, counting down.
CGGGATCGTGGGCGTGAACGACCGCGCCGAAGCGCTCGAGCACGAGATGATGCACCTGCTCGAGGCCCCCGAGCGTCCGCCGCTCGCGAAGTCGGAGGACGAGGAACCGCTCTCGGTCATGCCGGCGAAGCCGACGCTCCTCGACTTCTTCGAGCACCGGTTCGCGCCGGCTTCCCACGTGCTGCAGAGCGCGACCCGGGCCATGAAGCACGGAATGAGCGAAGAGATCATCCTGGCCTGCCTGCTCCACGACCTCTCGGTGATGAACCTGGTGCGGGCGGACCACGGCTGGTGGGGCGCGCAGATGCTCGCGCCCTACGTGCCCGAGAAGGTCTCGTGGGCCATCCGCTACCACCAGGCGCTGCGCTTCTTCCCCGACCCGTCGGTGGGCTACGAGTACCCCGAGATGTACGTGCGGATGTTCGGCGCCGACCACGAACCGGAGCCTTACATCAAGGCCGCCGCCGAGTACGCCCGGAACCACAAGTGGTACATGGAAGCGCGGTCGATCACCATGCACGACGACTACAGCTTCGAACGGGGCGTCGAGGTCTCGATCGATCCGTTCGTGGACATCATCGGCCGGCACTTCAAGCAGCCGAAGGAGGGGCTCGGCTACGACAACAGCCCCACGGCGCACATGTGGCGGACGATGATCAACCCGAGGCGGAGG
>CAYUVU010000305.1:0-7801 GCA_964448205.1 uncultured Acidobacteriota bacterium | reverse complement strand
GCCGAAGGCGGGCGGCGAGATGGACCTCATTCGCCGGGATAGCTCGGCTGCGCGCCAATGCACCCGGGTAGCGACCAACCGCCGCGGCCCTGCGGGCCGCCGTGCCGGCTGAAGCCGACTCAGTTCTCGCGGGTGGGGGCTACCGGCCGGCGGCGCCACACTCACCATACGATCCCCTCCGTGGACGATCGCTTCCTGCGGCGGGCCCTCGAACTCGCCCGGCTCGGCCAGTACACCGCCCCGCCCAATCCGGCGGTGGGCGCCGTCCTGGTCCGCGACGGGCGGGTCCTTGCCGAGGGCTTCCACGCCCGCGCCGGACGGCCACACGCGGAGGCGCAGGTGCTCAAGGTGGGGCGCGCGGCGCGGGGCGCGACGCTCTACGTCAACCTCGAGCCGTGCTGCCACGTCGGGCGAACCCCACCGTGCGCCGAACGGATCATCGCCTCGGGAGTGCGGCGCGTCGTCGCCTCCCATCCCGATCCCGACCCGAGAGTCCGCGGCGGAGGTTTCGACCGTCTTCGGTCCGCGGGCGTGGAAGTGACGACGGGCGTCCTCCGCGAGGAGGCGCAGGACCTGAATCCGTCGTTCTTCAAGTTCCTCCTGACCGGCACCCCCTGGGTGACGGTGAAGGCCGCGATCTCCGTGGACGGGGTCATGGCCCCGCCCGGGACCCGGTGGATCACCCGACCCCGGAGCCGCCGCCACGGGCGAGTGCTGCGCCGGGAGAACGACGCCATCCTCACCGGGATCGCCACCGTGACGGCCGACGATCCCCTGCTGACGCCCCGGCCCCGGCGCGGATCCCGCCCCCTGCTCCGCGTGGTCCTCGATCCCAGCCTGCGGATCTCCCCCGCAGCGCGCGTCCTGCGCGGCCTCGACCGGGACCCGGTGCTCGTCATCTGCGCGCCCGGCGCGCCGGCCGCGCCTCGCCACCGCCTCGAGAACCTGGGGGTCGAAGTGGTCGAGGCCACGGTGGACAGCGCCCCGGCCTCCCCGAGTGAGGGGGTCACCCAGCCGATTGCGCTCGCAGCGGTGCTGGCGGAGGTCGCTCGCCGCGGCGCGCACACCCTCCTGGTGGAGGCCGGCCCCCGACTCACGTCGGCATTCCTGCAGCAGGGGCTGGCCGACCGGCTGGTGCTCTACCTGGCGCCGCGTTTCCTGGGCCGCGCCGAAGGGACCGGGCTCTTCGACGCCACCCGGGCTCCGGCCGGCGGCCGCCGCGAGTTGCCACCGGCTCAGCCCGAGCCTCGCTCGGCGCGCTACGCCCGCCTCGGCCCCGACCTCCTCGCCGACTTCCGGCTGGTTGAGCGACGGGGGTAGCAGCCGTTGGGCGCGGATGTCCGGTCAGCCCCCGGTCAGAGAGAAACGGTCGAGACGTTCGTACACCGCCCCGCCGGGGCCGAGGAAGCTGGCGAACAGGCCGAACTCCCGCACGGGGAACGCGGATGACCAGGCGGCATCCGGTACCGGAGGCCGGGCGGCGTTCAGGTCCCCTGCCGCAAGACGCGAAGGGACACGCAGCCGGCCGAGCGTCACGTGGGGAACGAAGGGCCGCGTTTCGGGAGCCAGGCCGAGGTCGCGCGCCACCGCCTCCACCTCCCGCTGGAGGGACAGGAGCCGTCCGGGCTCCGCCTCCGGAACGCCCTCCTCGGCGAGCCCCACCCAGACGATCCGGGCGCGGCGGAGCGAGCCGAATGCCGAGACCTCGGTGGCCTTCAGCGTCAGGGGCCCCGGGCGGCAGGTCTCGAGGCGCTCACGGAGGCGCGCCGCGATGCGCCCGCGGTCAACCGGACCTCCTTCCGGGCCGAAGAAGCGCAGGGTGAGATGGAGGTTCTCGGGAGGAACCCGGCGGAAGACGGAAGACGGGAGCAGGCGGGCGATCGCCCCCGAGGCGGCAAAGAGTTCCCGGCGCAGCGATTCGGGGAGCGGCAGCGCGGCGAAGAGCCGCGGCGCCCGGCCCGCCGCTTCGCGCTCTCGCCGGACCGGCCCCGACCCCGGCATTGCAGCTACCGGCCTCAACGGCCGGACGTCTCGCCCACCGCGGCCCTCACGCCACGTTATTCGCCGGCCGCCAGCAGGCCCTGGCGCAGCAGGTCGAGCGCCGCCGTCGCGGTGAGTTGCCGAACGAGCGACCGGTCTCCCGGAAGGCGGAACCGCCTCGCGCGGGAGACCGGGCCGCTGACCGCGATCCAGACGAGGCCCACCGGTTTTTCCGCGCTCCCTCCCCCCGGGCCGGCGATCCCGGTAACCGCGACTCCCCAGGCGTTGCCGGAACGGCGGCGCGCACCCTCGGCCATTGCCACCGCTACCGGTTCGCTGACGGCGCCGTGCTCGAAAAGCGCCGTTTCGGGCACCGCCAGCAGGTCCCGCTTGGCCTCGTTGGCATAGGCCACGACTCCCAGATCGAACCACGCGGACGATCCCGGAACGCGGGTCAACCGCTCGGTGATCAGCCCTCCGGTGAGTGATTCGGCGAACGCGGCCCGCTCTCCCCGCCGCTCGAGCAGGCGTCCCACCGCATGCTCCAGATGGTCGCCCGCCGTCCGGCTGAACACCGCAGGTCCCAGCCGTTCCGCCATCCGGTCCGCAAGCCCCCGGACTTCCACGGCCCGTCCGGCGGGTCCGGTGACCCGGAGTTCGATCTCGCCGCGGGAAGCGAGGATCGCGAGGTCGTCCGGCGCATCCGGCGCCGGCGTGAGATCCAGGATCCGTTCCTGCAGGACCGATTCCGGCAATCCGGCCACCATCAGCGTCTCGCGCACGCTGCCCGCCGTCCGTTCGGTCTCCGCCTCGAGGCGCGGGCGCACCTCCGCGTCGAACATCGCGGCCAGTTCCGACGGCGGCCCCGGGAGGAGCACGAGCCACCCGCCGGCGCCGGTGCGCGCCAGGACTCCCGGTGCGGTCCCGGCGGGATTGGGCAGCGCCGCCGCTCCCTCGGGAATGAGGGCCTGCCGCCGGTTGAGTTCCGGCATCTCGATGCCACGCTCCCGGAACCGCGATTCGATGCTGGCCAGCGAGGTCGCGTCCTCGACCAGCCGGGCCCCGAGGACGCCCGCCGCCGCGAAACGCGTCAGGTCGTCGGTCGTGGGACCGAGCCCACCGCAGACCAGCACGTACCGGCAGCGAGCCAGGGCCACGCGGAAGGTCCCCTCCATGAGCGACTGTTCGTCGGGAACGACCGCCGAGAAGCGAACCGCCACTCCCAGGTCCGAGAGCCGCTCCTTCAGCAGCGGCGTGTTGCGGTCCGGGCGGCCGGCGGCGAGGAGTTCGGTGCCGACCGCGATCACGGCGGCGCCGGACGGCGGACTCCCTCCGGCGGTCAGAAGACCGGCTCCCGAAGGACCGCCTCACCCAGACGCGGGACGAGCGGGGTCCACACGGCGGGGGATTCGACTCCCGCCGCCGCCAGCTCCACGGACCGTCACATGCCCAGGGCGAGCAGCAGGACGATCCGCACGACGCCGCCCGCGACCAGGTCGTCGGCCATGATGCCGATGCCGCCGGGAAGCCTCTCGACCTGCCGTATGGGAGGCGGTTTCACGATATCCAGGAAACGGAAGGCCACGAAAGCGGCCACCATCACGAGGACCGACGGATTGGTGCCGACGAGCGCAAGCCACATCCCGCAGAACTCGTCCACCACCACCGACCGCGGGTCCGGCTGCCGGAGATCCCTGGCGTGGCGCGCACCGGCCCAGAGGCCGACCGCCACGGCCACGGCAAACAGGGCCACGGGCAGGCTGCCCGGCAGGTTCCGCGTCAGCAGAAAGGCGACCAGGCCGGCGGCCGCGCCGGCGGTTCCCGGCGCGATGGGGACCTTCCCGATGAACGCGCAGGTCGCGATGAAGGCGGCGAGCCGCGAGGGCGGGCTGGCCGGCAGGGTTTGTCCGGCTGGCCCCGGCGCCTCCTCGTCCTCGGTCCAGTGGTCGTCCCAATCGGGCGCACCTTCCGGACGGAGGGGCATTTCCTCCGACCCGGGGCCGGCGGCGACGCCTCGCTGCGGATCCGGCGGAGCCGGCTTCGGCGAAGCACCCGGCGGCGGGGCGCTCCGGCTCCGACGATCCTCGACCTCCTGAAGGCGGCGCTCTACCCGTTCGCGGACTCCCGGAGCCTCCGCGTCCGGGGAGGGCGCATTCTCGTCCTCCGCGTCCGGTGTGCCGGCGTCCGGCGCCGCACGTCCTTCGGCTACGCGCCGGCGGATGGTCGAACTCCAGTGTTCCCCGGCCGAGGGCCCCGGAGAAGGGTGCGCCGCGGAGGTCCGTTCCCGATCGCGGGCGGGATCGGGTTCGTCCGCGCCGCCCGCGGCCCGGCGGCGGAGCGCCTCCTCCACACGCTCGCGCGTACCCGGCTCCCGACCTCCGTCCGCCTTCCCCGCCGGGCCGGCGTCCCAGGCTTCGCCCGATTGCGGGTCGGGCGTCGTGACGCCGGCTCTTTCTTCCGGAACGGATCCGGTCGCGCCCTCTCCCCGATCGTCCGAGCTCACGGAGCGGGACCGGGGAAAAGGCGGATCATGGGTCGAATCCCGCACCGGAGGTGGTGCGGAGTAGCGAAACTATACTGCCGGCTTCCGGGACGGAACGGTCGGATTTCTCCCCGAACGGGCCCGGCGAGGAGAGCTGGATGGGCCACGACTCACCGGCGCCGAACGAACTGCTGGAAGCGGTCCCGAACTGCAGTGAGGGGCGATCCCGGGAGACCCTCCGCTGCCTGGCGGGAGCGGCGGGAAGTGCGCTCCTCGACCTGCACGCGGACCCGTCCCACCATCGCTCGGTCCTGACCCTGGCGGGAAGCGCGTCGCAACTGCGGGCGTCCGCGCATTCCCTCTTCGACACGGCCATCGACCGCATCGACCTGCGGCGCCACCGCGGCGAGCACCCGCGCATCGGCGCCCTCGACGTCCTCCCGATCGTGCCTCTGGGAGACACCACGATGGAGCGGGCCGCGCGGCTCGCCGTCTCGCTGGCCGAGGAGATCGGCGCCGACCGATCGGTGCCCGTCTTCCTCTACGGGGAAGCCGACGCCGGCCGGCGCACCCTGCCGCAGATTCGGCGAGGGGGGCTTCGTGGCCTCGCGGACCGTCTCGCCCGGGGGGAGATTCGGCCGGACTACGGCCCCCCCGCCCTGCACCCGTCGGCCGGGGGCATCGCCGTGGGCGCGAGGCGGCCGCTCATCGCCTTCAACGTCAACCTCGATACGTCCGACGCCGGAGTGGCGCGCGGCATCGCCGGGCGGATCAGGACGAGCGGGGGAGGTCTTCCCGCGCTCAGGGCGCTCGGGGTGCGGCAGGCCGATCCCGTCAGCCGGCGGGTCCTCGCCCAGGTCTCGATGAACCTGCTGGACTGGCGCCGAACCTCGCTGGCGGACGCGTTCCGCCGCGTCCTGCTGGAGGCGGGCGCGGCCGGTACCGGCGTCGTCCATTCCGAGATCGTCGGACTCGTGCCCCGCGCGGCGACCTGGCCCGGGATGGAAATGGACATCGCTCTGCGGGAGCCGGCCCGGACGATTGAGGGCGTGTACGCTGCGCACTCCCTGGAGCGACCATCGTGAAGTGCCCGTACTGCGGCAATCCCGAAGACCGGGTGGTGGATTCCCGGGAGAGCCGCGAAGGAGAGGTCATTCGCCGCCGGCGCGAGTGCATCCGGTGCGGGAAGCGGTTCACCAGCTACGAAGCGGTCGAGGAGATCCCGTGCATGGTCGTCAAGAAGAACGGCGACCGCGAGGTGTTCGACCGGGACAAGGTGCTGTCGGGACTGAAGAAGGCGTGCGGAGCGCGGGTCGCCGAGGAGAAGATCGGGGCGATCGCCGACCGGGTGGGGGCGCTGGTGGCCAAGAGTCCCGACCGGGAACTCGGCGCCGCCGAAATCGGGGAAGTCCTGATGGAGGAGCTGAAGCGGGAGGACCACGTGTCCTTCGTCCGCTTCGCGTCGGTGTACCGCGACTTCCAGGACACCCGCGATTTCGTGAAGGAGGTTCAGTCCCTGCTGCGGAAACGGGCGCCCGCAAAGCGGCGGAAGAAGGTTCAAACAGCCCGCTGAACCCGGAATCTGGCGAAATCCTCACCCCCGCGGGAATCGAGAACCGGCGAACGCCTGGATTCGTTATGTTCGGTTGACGGGGAGAAGACCGAAGCGCCGCCATTGGATTCCCCCGTACAGATCTCCGATGCCCAACTCGTCCGCCAGTGCCTGTCCGGCCATGAGGACGGGTGGCGCAGTTTCGTGGACCGTTTCCGGACGCCGGTCTGGCACATCGCCTATCGCTTCGCGGCAACGCCGGACGACGCCGACGAACTCACCCAGGATGTCTTCATGCGGCTCGTGAACGTCCTGCCCAGCTATCGGCCGAGCGGAGCGCTGGGCGCCTGGGTGCGGCAGGTGGCCACCAACGTGGCCATCGACGCCTACCGGCGCCGTCGGCGGACACCGCTGCTGCTGCCCGACGAGGAGATCCCGGAAGCTCCCGTGCCGGCAGCCTGGCAGCCGGACGCGATCGCCGAACGGCGTGAGGAAGCCGCGAGGGTCAGGGCGCTTCTGGACCGGTTGCCGCCCGAGTTGTCGGAGCCGCTCATCCTGCGCGACCTGATGGACTGCGACTATCCCGAGATCGCGGAGCGGCTGGCCATCCCGCTCGGGACCGTGAAGTCCCGCATCCACCGGGCCCGCCAGACTCTCGCCCGGGCCCGGCGCGCTCTGGGGCGCGGTAAACCCGTCCGGGTCAGCCGGGGAGGCGACCGATGACGGCCGCTCGTGCGGACGACCGCTTCCGCGACCTGGTGTCCGCCCTCGCCGCCGGAGAACTCGACCGGGCCGAGGCGGAACGGGTGCGGACCCGGCTGGCGGAAGACCCCGAACTCGCCCGTCTCTACGGCGAGATCCGGGCGGTGCGCCGGAGTCTCGGCGACGTCGCCGCCGGGGCGGCGGCGCCACCCCCGGGGCTCGATGGACGCATCCTGGCCGCGACGCTGCCGGCGTTCCGCTCGCTCTACGTACGGCGCACGCACTACTGGCCGACCTGGCTCGCGGCGGCCGCCGCGGCGGCCATGCTGCTGTTCTTCCAGCCTCCGCTGGTCCGGGGGGCGCTCGAGTCGCTTCCCCGGGCCTCGGACGGGGTCAGCAGCCTGCGGGCAGCCGCGAATCGTCACACCGACCGGGCGCTGGCCGAGTTCGGCGTGCTCCGCGCCTCGGTTTCCTTCGCGCTGGAAGACCGGATGGACCAACTGGGAGACCGGCTCCGGGATCTGGAACGCGCCACCCGCCACCGTGACCAACTGTTGTCCGCTCCCGAATCGGATGCCGACCCGGCCTCCAGCGGCGACCGGCAAGGAGGAGCCGCCCCATGAACCGTTCACCGGGACTCGCCGGAGTCCTCTCCGTGTTGTTCCCCGGCCTCGGTCATCTCTATGCGGGAGCCACGGCCCGCGGGCTGGCGCTCGCCGGGGCGTTCATCGCCCTCCTGCAGGAGGAACTGGTCCCCTTCGTGCTCGCCGTGTGGATCTTCGGCATCGTGAACGCGATCCGGACCGCGGAAGAGATCGTGCGGGCGCACGCCGAGGGCCGGCCGGCGGCCGTCTCCCTGGATCGGCACTGGGCCACCGGACTCATGGCGGTGGGCGTGCTCGCGACGCTCGCGCTCATTCCCGACCTCGAGTGGGCCCTGAGGTTCTGGCCCCTCCTGCTGGTCTGGATCGGGTTCCGGCTCTACCAGGGACAGCCCCTGATGCCCGGATCCGCCGGTCCGGCGCCCGGGGCTTCGGGGGCCGCCGCGCCAGCCGGACAGTCGGACGCGGCGCCCGCCGCGTCCG
>CAYUVU010000304.1:0-3708 GCA_964448205.1 uncultured Acidobacteriota bacterium | reverse complement strand
CGTCGGTTCCGTCGGTATCGTGGAACACCAGGCCGGTCGGGGCGACCGTGAGCGCGCGGCCGGGAGCGGCGCACTGTAGATGCAGCGGATCGCGCGGCGACCAGCGCCGGTGCGGGCGGCCGAGGCTGCTGTCGCGGCATTCCGTCATGTCCGGCGCAGTCAGCTCGGCCGCCAGCGAGAGCAGGTCGTCGGGATTCAGACGCCTTGCCGCCGCGCCCGCGGACGCGAGCGTGCCCTCGAGCGCCCGGCGGAACCCGCCGAGCGCCGTCTCGGGCGCCGGACCCGGCGGACCGGACAGCGCCGCGCAGAGGAACACCCGGTAATCGGACAGCGTGAACGGCGGGCCGCCGGCGTGCAGGGGACGCCAGCCGGCGTGCGAGAACAGCCGCCCGCGGCGCTCGCGCATCGCTGCCTGCACTTCACCGGCATTGCGCCGGGGCGCGCCCCAGGCCTGAACCGCCGCGCCGAACCGCGGGCTCGCCCAGTGGACGACCTGCACCACGCAGCGCTCGGGCGCCGCGTCGGCCAGCGTGCCCGACAGCGCGCCCAGCGTCTCCGCATCGATCCCCGCGAACGGCGGGATCTCGATCGAGAACCCGACACTGGACGCGTTGAAGTAGAGTTCGGAAGTCTCGTCGAAGGCGCGCCAGGGCAGCAGCCCGTGCAGCGCCGCGGGAACCTCCGGCGGCGTCCACGGTTCCAGCCCCGCCGGACCCTCGAACAGGTCCTTGAGCCGCGCCATCATCGCGGACGCTTCCAGGCGGCGGGCGCGATCACGATGCGCACCCAGGACGCCTCGCGGTAGACGCCGTTCGCGTCCACGTAGGGCGCGATCCAGACGCGCCCGATGGTCTCGGGCAGGCGCACGCGGGCGTTCGGCGGCGGTTCGTCGGCGCCCGAGGGGGCCGGATGGACGTCTGCCTGATCGCCGCTTTTCGCGGCCTCATTGGCAGTGTCCGGTGCACCGTTCGGCGATGCGGATGCATCCGCCTCGTCCCCGCCGCGCGCCAGCACCCGGGCGATCCAGCCGAAGGGGCGGCAGAACACGGGGCAGTCCCGCCCGCGCCCGTCGCCGACATCTTCCACGGCTCTGCGGGACGCAGAATGGCGCCGGGCTCTCGTCGCCGGAATGGGCGGCCTGGATTCGATGCGTGCGTCCAGCCGATGTCCGTCCCCCGCCAGGGGGCCGCCCCCGGCGAGCGGTTCAATCCCCGCTAGGGGTTCGCCGCGCGCCAAATGCCCGGCGTCCGCAAGGGGGACCATGGGATCGGCGGCGGCGACGCTGGCGCAGTGCGCGCCCTGGGCAAGCGGGCACTGCCAGTCCTCGCCGACGTGTGTCGCCGCGCAACCAGCCAGCGCCAGCGCGGCCAGGGCCGCCGTCACCAGCACGAACGCACGATGGTTCCCGTTCAAATTCTTAACCGTCATTGTTCGTTCTCCGTGTGGGTTGGTCGCCGGGCCGCCCGTCGAGCCGCGTGCCCTCCAGGAACACGACGGTGACCGCGGTGCCGGCCTGGAGCTGGATCACCGGCTGGTACTGCTCGGCGCGGCGGATCAGGTAGTCCGAGACGCGCCGGCCCGCCGAGGCGGCGCCCGCGCCGATGCCGGCCCGGCCGATCTCGTCGAGCCCGGTGTTGGCGACCGCCGCCGTGTTGGTCCCGGTCGCGATAGCCTGGGGCGCGAACGCGCTGGAGACGCCCTGGCCGATGCCGGAGACGAGCCCCGCGAAAAACGCCTTCTGCACCAGTGCGCCCTCGCGGCTCACGACGGGTCCGCGCACGCCGGCCTTGCCGGCGCCGGCGACGAACCCGGCCACCTCGGTCTCGACCACCGTGCCCGGCTCGGAACCCGAACAGGTGAGCGTGCGCAGCCGCGCATAGACCTTCTCGGACGACAGGTCGCCGTAGGCCGCTCCGGTGACGGTGCAGCCATCCAGATCGACGGCCTGCGCCGTCCCGTCCTCGGCCGCCGTCCACGCGGGGCCCGTGATCCTGAGCAGCACCGGGCGCGGATCGCCCTGGGAGGCGACCCCGGCGGAGGCGTCCACCCCGGCGATCACCACCGCCTCGGCATGGCTGCCGGCGGGCAGCCATGCCGACAGTTGCTGGGCGTCCTCGCCCCCGGCCTCCGGGAACAGCGGCGCGTCGAGCGGGAAACGCTCGATCAGTCCCTCCGGGGCGGCAGGTCCCCGCGGGACGGCGGACGCGTTCGGCAAGCCGCCCGGTGTCGTTACGCTGCCGCCGCTGGCGGGCGTAAACACGTCGGTGCCGGCGAAGGGATCGTCGAGGCCGGGCTCGTTCGCTGTTGCGCCGCTCGCAGCTTCGCCAAGCGCCGCCGTGAGGCGGTCGATGATGCCCTTCGCTTCGTCGGCGTTGCCGCGGATTTCCTCCAGCAGCCGGCGGTTCTCCTCGGCGAGTTGCCGGTTGTCGTTGCGCACGTCGCGCAGATCCGCCTCAAGACGGCCGATCCGGGCCTCCGAGCGTCGCGTCCAGGTGTCCTCCGCCGTGTCCGGCCCCGCCAACTCCGCGGCGATCCGCGCGCCCGGCGTGGACGCGCCGCCGCCGGAGCCGGAAAGCCACGCGGCGAGCGCGAGCAGCGCCACGGCCGCGACCGCCGAGAACAGGAGGAGCTGGCGGTTGCGCACCTGCCGGGCGCCGCCGTCGGGCGCGTCCGATCCGGTCCGGCGCTGCGCCTGCGGGTTGCCGTTGCCCCCGCTCATTGCGCCCGCGCCTCGCGCACGGCCACCGCCAGGCGTCCCCCCGCGTGGCGGTGGGCGCCGTGTTCCGGGATCCACACCGCCATGACATTCGGGCCCAGCGCCGCGGCCAGGTCCGGAGCGTCCGCGGGGGCACCAACGCCCAGCGCGAGCACCAGCGCCTCGAAGCGCGGTCCGCGCCAAACCTCGACCGGAACGAGGTCCATGTCGGCGGCGGAATCCTGATCGGCCGGTTCGGCCCGGTAGTTCGGAGACGGCTCTCCGCCTGCCAGCGCCCGGAGCAGTCCGGCGATGGCCGCGACACGACCGGTTTCAGGGACCGGCGCGGCCCGATCCCCCGTTACCAGGTCCGCATTGCGGATGAGGATCTGCGACGGCCCGCCGGGAACCGGAATCAAATTCAGCCGGTAGGTCGAACCCGTCTCCGAGCCGACGAACAGCGCCTGCGGCGCGGCAGGCCCCTGCGGGACGGCAGGGGTTTGCGTCGTGCCGGACACTTGCGGACCAGTAGATTCCGCAACGGGATGGAGATACAGATCGCCCGCCGCCGGGTCGTGCTCCACCGCAAACCCCTCCCCAGGGGGGCGGATCACCCGCTCGATCCGGTCGCCGAGCAGCGCCACGCGGACCACGCCATCGGCCGACATCTCGGCGGCCAGTTCGGCGTGGTCGGCGGCGTCCAGTATGCGCGGCGGCTGCGCCGCGGCCATCCCGGTGCACACACTCAGCGCGAAGGCGACGGCCCGCGCACCCGCGCGGCCCCGCCTCGTACGATTCGTTGTCATTCCTCGTCCTCCAGGTCCTCGAACCGCAGCAATCCCAGCCGTCCGCCGTCGATGCGGAAGGCAATCCGGTAGGTCTTGCGCTCGCGCGCGGACTCCTCGCGCCCGATCCAGGTGGCGAGCTCGCCCCGGACCTCGACGGTCAGCGAACCCGGGTCGGCGTCGACGCCCCAGGGATAGAACGCGCTCGACAGGTCCCGACGGGCCATG
>CAYUVU010000303.1:0-9206 GCA_964448205.1 uncultured Acidobacteriota bacterium | reverse complement strand
CGCCGCCCGGTCCACGCCGGCCTGGTCGGGTTCCTCGGCGCCGATGTCCCCGAGCGGCCAGTCCTGCTCGTCCGCGGGAGGCTGGTCACGCGGGACGGGCACCGGCGTGAACCGCACGGAGTCGGCGCCGTCCTCCAGCAGCGTGCAGCCCTGATCCCCGTGGTACTTCGCGGTGCGCGGCGCCACGTCGGCGGCCCACACGGTGGCGCTCTTCGCCTCCATGTCCACGTCCCACTCGAAGTCGTCCTGCCAGGCGAAACCGACGAAGGGTTTGATGTCCTCGGCAAGGACGGTCTCCGGCGAGCGCGCGGTGACCCGCCCGACCACGAAGGTGCCGGAACACAGGTGGTGGGCATTGATCCCGGCGGCGTACTTCCGGAATCGATCGGCGTCGGCCTCTTCGGCCGGTTCACCGCCTCCGCCACCGCAGGCGGCCAGGATCACCAGTGCGATCCCGAGAGCGAGTATCAAGCGCCAGTTCCGTGGTTCCATCATCGGGCGTCCCTCCCGTCGATTCGATTCTACGGGACCGGAAATCGGCCGGCCCGCAGAGCCGTGTGGCCCCTTGGCTGTCAGTCGCCGGGCGGCCCGGTCCCCGGTGGCGGCTCGCCCAGCACAAAGTCGCGCCGGTAGTAGCGCGTACCGCGCTTCACCGTGAGTTCCACCGACTGCAGGCTGTCCGGACCGGTGAGCGGATCCTCCCGCAGGAAGACGATGTTGGCGTGTTTCCCGGCCTCGAGGGTCCCGATCGCGTCTTCCATCCCGAGCGCGACAGCGCCGTGGAAGCTTGCGGCCCTGAGCACGTCCAGCATCGGCATGCCGACGTCGTCGTGGAACAGGCGGATCTCCTCGTGGAGCGCCGGAAACACGGCTTCGGGCGGCGTCATCCCGTCGGTGCCGGTCGCGACCATGACGCCCGCCTCGTACGCGCGGCGGGTGAGCGCGACCGCGTCCGCCGTCTCGCACCGGGGGCGCACGCCGCGCCGGCGCCGGTCGATGGGTGGACCGCGCCGGGGAGGCGAGGGAAGGTTGACGTCGTCGATCTCCGCCATGCGCCGCTGTCCGATCTCGACGATGACCCGAATAGTCGCGTCGAGCACCGTGCGGTTGCGCTCCATCAGCGCGAACACCGCGTCCACCGCCGGATCGTCCAGGTCCACGTCAACGAACCCGGTGCGTTGCCCCTCCTGTCCCTCGCGGTAGACGTCGTCCGGGATCGCGGCGCTGCCGACGCTGCAGACGTGGGACATCGACCGTACGCTCGCATTCGCCACCTCGAGGGCGCGCGCCGGCCCGACGTGGGTATGCGACCAGACCGGGATGCCCTGCCTGCCGGCCTCGGCTGCGATGGCCGCCAGCAGTTCGCCGTCGATGGCCGCGTAGGTCTTGATGCCGGCCGCCCAGGTCCCTCTCGCCAGGGTCACGGCCTCCGCGACGTCGGTGTCTCCGGTGACCGCCTGCATCCAGGACACCTCTCCGGGCGTCTCCCCGGCCGCCGAGGAGACCGTTCGCGGATCGGTGAAGAACTCGGGCCCCGCCATGAGCGCGGAGAAGTGGAGGTCGGGAGCGGGGATCTCCTTGACCAGCGAGGCGCGCTGCAGGTCCATGAGGGAGCGCACGTCCCCCGCCATGTCGCGCGCCGCGGTGACGCCGCCGTAGAGCTGGCGGTTGAGGAGGAACTCGGCTCTCGCGCGGTTGGCCGAGGTCGCCACGTGGGTGTGCGCTTCGACGAGGCCGGGAATCGCGAACCAGGCGCTCGCATCCACGATCTCCGCCCCCTCGCGCGCCTCCGGTCCGAGTTCGCCGCCGGGCACGATGGCCGAGATCTCTTCTCCCTCGACGAGGATGGCCAGGCCGGCCCGCGCCCCGGCGCCGGTCCCGTCGATGACGGTCGCGCCCTCGAAGATGATCCGGGCCGGTTCGTTCGGGCCGCCCTCCGGCTCGGTCTGGGCCGGGAGCGCTCCCGGCCGGGCGACTGCGGCCAGGGCCGCGGCGGTCAGGACGGCGCCCCTGCCGCTCGCCGTCATGGCGTCAGCCCGAAAAGCCGTCCATCCGGCGGAGCGCCTCCGTGATCAGTTCCTCCGACTGGAGCATCGAAACCCGCGCGTAGCGGTCCCAGCGCTCCCCGAAGGCGGTCCCCGGGAAGATCAGCACCCGCGCCTCGGTGAGCAGGCGCCGGCAGAACGACTCCGCCGACAGGCCGAAGCGGGAGATGTCCGCCCAGACGAAGAACCCGCCCCCCTGCGCCGCGGTGGGGATGCCGAGGCGCGCGAACCCGTCGAGCAGCAATTTCCTTCGGGGCGCGTAGATCTCCCGGAGCCGGGCCGGGAACGCCTCGCCGCCGGCGAGCGCGGCCGCCGCCGCGCGCTGGGAGAACAGCGGCCCCGGTCCGGAAAGTGCCGCCTTGGCGCGGGCGCAGGCGGCGATCGCGTCCGCGGGGCCGGTGAGGTAACCGACGCGGAAACCGGTCATCGCGTAGGTCTTGGAGACGCTACTCATGGTCAGCGTCCGGTTCCGCATCCCGGGGAGCGTGGCCGGCGAGAGGATCGGCCCACCGCCGTCGAGCGCCATGTCGGCGTAGACCTCGTCGGAGAGCACCCAGAGGTGGTGGCGGTCCGCGAGCCGGCAGAGTTCCTCGACCTCTTCCGCGCGGGTTCGGGCGCCGGTCGGGTTGGAGAAGTTCACGATCGAAAGCAGCCGGGGCCGCTCGCACCCGCCGAGCACCTCCGCGGTGGCAGCGGCGCGCATCCCGAAGTCCTCACCGTCCTCGCCCTCGACTCCTCCGCACGACACGGGGGCCATCCGCCCGCGGGCGAGCGCGATGGCCTGCACGTAGGAGGTGTACCGCGGGTCGGCGAGCAACACTTCCTCGCGCTCGCCCACCAGCGCCAGCATGGCCAGAGCGATGCCCTCCTGGGCGCCGCCGGTGACCAGGGTCTCGGTGTCCGGGTCCCGGCGGATGCCGGTGCGGGCCTCCTCGCGCTCGACGATCCGCTCGCGGAGCCAGCGCTGGCCGAGCGGATCGAGCGGTTCAGTCTCACCGATCTGCGCGCAGGCGGCTTCCAGCACCGCCTCGGGGGCGTCCGCGTCCGGATCCCCCCGGCCGAGGCTGACCACTCCGTCGAGGTGCGCGGCGAGCTCCATAAGGGAGTAGCGCGAGTCGTCCTTGCCGGGTTTGGCGAGCGTGGGACGCGGCGGCGGCTTCGCCGGCCCGGCTCCCAGGAGCAGCGCCGCGGTCCGCTGCGAGGGGGCCGCGGTGCAGACCGAGACGGCCTGCTTGAGGCTCCGGAGGCGGCCCAGCAGCCGGGGCGGCGCCCGGAAGAAGCCGACCCGGAACGAGGCGAGTTCGGGGAGGCCGTCGAGGGAGCCGACGAGCACCGCTTCTTCTCCCACCCCGGCGAGGAAGGCGCCCTGCGCATCGCCGGGCAGGAGCCGGTCGCCGCAATCCACGATCTCGACGGGAGTCGCGCCGCCGGCCTCCTCCGGGGTGACGATCCGCGCTACGGCGCCGTCGCCGGCATCACCCACCGGAATCAGATCGAGGAGGGCGCAGGCGGCGAGGACGCCCGGGTCGCCCTCGACTGCCGGAGCCAGGGCGACGCTTCCGGGCGCGTCGCCGGCTTCCGCCCGCGCCCCGGCGAGCGCGACGAAGAGCGCTTCCTGCCGTCCACCGGTGATGACCACCGTCCCTCCGGGCGGCGCCCCGGCCGCCTCGAGCCGCCGGCCGATCGCGTCCTGCAGTTCCGGCAGGCCGGGGCGCGGCGTGTAGTGCGTCTCTCCGGCGAGGAGGGCCGACCGGAGCGCGGCGGCGGGCTCGGGAGCGAGTGCGGCCCCGGGGTCGGGGAGGGTCCGGCCGGCTCCGAGTGCGTGCGACCGGTCCGAAACCGGAATCGGGCAGAAGTGGTTCATGTGGTGAGTGCTTCCCACGCCGCACCGGGAAGGGGAAGGCCCTTTTCCCTGACCGTGTCGGCGACCCGGTCGGCCTCGAAGCGGCATCCGTTGGGTGCTCCGTCCGGGTTGGCGGGAAGGAGGGCGAAGGCTGCGAACGCAGGACCGAGCGCTTCCGAAGACCCCCATGCCCGCTCCGCCTCGGGGATCGCCGCTTCCTCGGCGCGGGAGATCCCGGTGGGTTTGATGCGGCGGGACCCCGGCGTGATCGTGTTCGCCAGCAGTCCGGCCTCCCCGCACTCTTCGGCGACCGCCTTCGCGAGGCCCTCGGTTCCGAACTTGGTGGCGCAGTAGACGCTCTCGCGGGCGAAACCCATGATGGCGGCCTGCGAGCTGGTCAGCAGGACCGAACCGCCGGCTCCCGCCCGGAGCTCGGGCATGAGTTCCCGAACGAGCAGGAACGCGGACCGCAGGTTCACGGCCACCATCTCGTCCCACTGCGCGTCCGTCGTCTCCTCGACGGGCCGGACGTGGAACACCGCCGCGCAGTGAACGAGCAGGGTGAGGTCCCCCCCGGCGGCCTTCCGGGCGCGGGCCGCCGCGTCGAGCGTCGCTTCCCGGCTGGCGAGATCGCACACCACGGGATGGAAGGGGCCGGGCCCCCGCTCGGCCGCCGTTTCGACCGTCGCCCGGAGTTCGTCACCCGATCGATCGAGCAGGATGCACTCGGCGCCCTCCTCGGCGAGGCCCCAGGCCGCCGAAGCGCCGAGTCCGCGCGCCGCGCCGGTCACCAGGACGCGGCGGCCCCGGAGTCTTTCGCCCATCAGCCCGGCAAGATCCCCCGGCAGCAGGTACGGCTTGGAACGCCGGTCTCCAGACCGGCACGCGCGGCGCTCCGCGCCGCGCACGTCGCAACCTCACTCCGCCTCACGACGGGAGCACCCCCCGCAGCAGGTAGGCCACCCCAAATCCGAGGTAGTTGCCGAAGCCGTAGCCGAAGATCCCCATGATCACCGCGGGAGCGATGCGGTGCTTCCACTTGAGCGCCATCCCGAGGGCGAGGGCCGATCCCGGCCCCCCCACCGCGGCCTGGCTCGACAGGGTGATGGTTGCCAGGTCGAACCGCAGGAGCCAGCCGATCCCGTAGAGGACGGCCGCGTGGATCAGGATGATCAGGATCATGTAGAAGAAGAGCCAGGGGCCCGCCGCCACCACTTCCCGCACGTCGGAACCGGCGCCGATCACGATGAAGAAGAGGTGGAGGGCGAAATAGGACAGCATCGCCGAGCCCTTCAGCCGCTGGATCGCCGGGACCTGCCCCAGGATCAGGGCGAGGGTCGTCAGCCACAGGACTTCCGGCACGCCGGGCAGCACCCGGGCGAACTGTCCCGCGGCGACCAGCGCGAGCAGCGGGATGGCCGCCAGGATCGCGAGGTGAGTGATCGAGATCGAGCCCTCGGTCCAGGTGCGGCGCAGCGCGTCGGTGTCCACCTCGGAGTCGTCGGCCGCGGCGTCCAGCGCGTCCGGTTTCGCCCGGCGGAGGAAGACCCCGGCGAGGGCCGAGGCGAGCGCGACCTGCCCGAGCATCCACGGCACCGTCGAGAGGTTGTCCACCACGAAGGCGCCCGCGAAGAGGCTGGGGGTCATCTCGAGACCCTGGCCGACCGCGGCGAAGTTGAGGCCACCTCCCCAGAAGGCGCCGGCGAACGTCCCCCCGAGCTTCCAGGTCTCGGGGCCGAGCAATCCCGCGAAGAGCAGGCTCGCGGTGAACGCTCCCACAAAGGTGCCGAACCCCGCGATCCCGAACCCCACGACCATGCGAGGTCCGGCGGTCTTCAGGTCGGCCAGCCGGGTGGAGAGCACGAAGAGCACGATCGCGTAGGGGATCGCGTAGCGCGACAGGGAGCTCATGAACTCGCCGCCGCGCGGGATGAGCCCGATGTTGGCGAGCAGGATCCCGAGCAGGGTGCAGACGACCGCGGAGCTGATCTTCTGGATGACGGGGAAGCGCTCCTCCGCCTGCCGCGCCGCCGCGATGATCAGCAGCAGGAAGGCGAGCAGCAGCAGCGGCTGGGCGATCACGGAGTGCTCCCCGGCTCACGCGACCTTTGTTTCCGGCTTGGAGGCGCCGCGACTTCGACGAACTCCGCCTCGCCGCAGAAGAGCGTCCAGTCGCCGGCGGTGGTGGAGGGATGGGTGCGGAACCCGAAGAGCACCCCGTCGCAGGGAGCGTTCAGGTCCTCGACCGGGTTGCCGAGCAGGTCGAGGATGCGGAGCAGCGTCTGTCCCTTGCGGATGGGCTTTTTCAGGTGGTCTCCCGCTTCGCCGGCCGCCGGGCTCAGGATCCCGCTGCCGCTGGCGCGGACCACGTTCTGCCGGCCGCGCCAGAGCTTCGGCGCGTACTCGGCTTCGCCTTCCAGCATCCCGTAGTGCCGGCAGACGTTCCCGATGGCGCGCTTCAGGATGTCCACGTTCTCGCGGAACATGTTCGGCATCGTCCCGGCGCTCCCGCCGAGTTCCACCGTGATGGCCGCCTTGCCCCGGGGGGTCATGGCCGCCATCGGGGAGCCGGCCGGGTGCGGGGTGTCGAGCACGATGGTCCAGTCGGGCCCCATGGCCTGGGCGAGTTCGAGCCCCAGCGGGTCGTTCGAGGTGGTGAAGATCGTCTCGCCGAGGTAGCAGATGTTGCCGCCGGAGTGGAAGGTGATCTCGATGTCACAGGCCGCCCCCGCCGTCTCCGCGTGGGTGGCGGCGATCCGGTCCGTCAGGTAGCCCGACGGGTTCCCCGGATAGATGCGGTTCATGTCGTGGCTGTGGGTGTCGCGGGGGTTGCCGCGGGCCATGGCCTCGAAGGCGCCGACGTTCATCAGCGGCACCGCGACCACCGCGCCGGTGAGCTGAGCGGGGTCCGTCTCGCGGACGAACTCGGCGACCGCCAGCGTCCCTTCCTGTTCGTCCCCATGGATGCCGCCGTCGATCAGCAGTACCGGCCCGGGCCGGGCGCCGTTCGCGATGAGCACCGGGAATCCGAGAGAAGTCCCGTCTACGCGTCGCACGGCCGGTACGAAGCCGGAAGCGCGGCTGCCCGGAGCGCAGCTCACGGGGCCGACGGAGAGTTCCTGTTTCGTCATGTTGGGTCGCTCACTGTGGCGAGGCCGCCTGGGCGGCATGATTCCTGACGGCGGTGGCGACGCGGACGAAGAGTTCGCGCTGGCCACCCGCGCCGGCCCCGCCGGTATGCGGGGCGAGCACCAGCCGGGGAGTGTTCACGAAGGGATGGCCCGCGGGAAGGGGTTCTTCCCGGAACACGTCGAGTCCGGCGCCGCCGAGCCTGCCGTCTCGGAGGCGCTCGGCGAGCGCGGCCTCGTCCACGTGGCCCCCGCGCGCGGTGTTCACGAGGATCGCCCCCGGCTTCATCCGGTCGAGCGCCGGGCCGTCCAGCATGTTCTCGGTTTCGGGCGTGTGGGGAAGGTGGAGGCTCAGCACGTCCGCGTTTTCGAGCAGCGTTTCGAGCGAGGGGGCCGGCTCTACGCCGAGGCGGCGGTTCCAGGCGGCCGGCAGCGGCCGCCGCTGGTGGTAGCGGATCCGCATTCCGAAGCCGGCCGCCCGGCGGGCAACCTCCTGACCGATCGCCCCGAAGCCGACGAGGCCGAGTTCGAGGCCGTCGAGGATGAAGGCGTCCTTCCGGCCCAGCCAGTTGAAGGCGAAGAGTCGCTCGGTGGTGACGGCCGGTTCGAGGCCGCGTTCCCGGTAGGCGCCGGAGCGCACTCCCTCGTGCCCCTCCACGATGCGGCGGGCCACCGCGAGGAGCAGTCCGAGCGTGTGGTCGGCGACCGCGATGGCCCCGGGATGCGGGATAGCGTTCACCGGCACCCCGCGGCTGCGGGCCGCCCTCAGGCTCACCGGGATGGGATTCCGGCCGAGCGAGATCACGAGCGACGGCTTGGCGGCATCCAGCTCCCGGCCTCCGACCGGCCGTTTCCGGGCGATCAGGACGTCGGTGTCCCGAATCGCGGACTCGACGGCCGCCGGTGCGTTGCTGTCGGGGATCCGGAGGTCGAACCCGGCGAGCGCCTGCGTCGCCATCTGGTGGACGAAGTCGGGGGGCCGTTCGGCGAAGGCGACGGCCAAGGCCGCGGAATCGGTCATCACTGGTTCAAAGCACCACGAAGATCAGGTATGCGGCGTAGCCGGCGAGCAGGATCACGCCTTCAACGCGGGCGACGCGGCGACCGGTGAGCATGAACACCCCGGCGAGCAGGGTGAGCACGACCACGCCGGGAACCTCGGCAGTCGCCAGGCTCGGTTCCATCGCTACCGGCACCACGGCAGCCGAGATTCCGAGCGCCCCGAGCACGTTGAACAGGTTGCTCCCGATCACGTTGCCCGCGACGATCTGGATCTGACCACGCCTGCCGGCGGCCACCGAGGTCGCGAGTTCCGGAAGCGAGGTCCCGATCGCCACCAGGGTGAGCCCGATGACCGTCTCGGAGGCGCCGAGCGTCCGGGCGATGTCGCTCGCTCCCCTGACGAGCAGTTCGGCGCCCACGAGCAGCGCCACGAGGCCGACGCCGGTAGTCGTCAGGTTCCGCCCCAGGGGCGGCTCCTCCGTCGCACCGTCCGGGCGCGGCTCCGCGCTGCGGCCCCAACGCACGGAAAGGACGTTGAACAGAATGAGCAACGCCGCGAGCACGAGCCCGACCGGCCTCGAAACCACGCCCGCGGAGGCCAGCGGCCAGAGGAGAACGGTGGCGCCGAGCATGAACCAGAACTCGCGCCGCAGCAGGCCGCGCGGCACCGCGAACGGGGTCATGACCGCGGTGATCCCCAGAATCAGTCCCAGGTTGGCGGCGTTGCTCCCGATCACGTTCCCCACCGCGAGCCCCGGGCTGTCGCCGAGCACGGCCACCAGGCAGGTGCCGATCTCCGGCGCCGAAGTGCCGTAGGCAACCACCGTCAGCCCGATCACCAAGGGGCTGATGTGGAATCGCCGCGCGAGGCCCGAAGCCCCGTCCACGAACCAGTCCGCCCCGTAGGCGAGTCCGGCAAACCCGAGGAGCGCGAAGACGCAGGCGAGGAGAATCAAGCAGGAACGCCGGCACGGGGCCGGCTACGCGCTGCGCCAGAGGACCGAGCCTTCGGCGCGCGACTCTAGCAGAGGAAAACGCCGTTCCGGCGGGGACCGCCGGTCTTCACCCGACTTCGCCACTTTTGACGTATCGGGATCTGTAAGTCACTGACAGTTCGCCCGTTGGAAAAGCGGGTGCCAGCAGCTTGGCACTACGTTTGTGTCTTGTCGTCCGGTCGGCGGCGGGAGC
>CAYUVU010000302.1:0-4361 GCA_964448205.1 uncultured Acidobacteriota bacterium | reverse complement strand
CCTCGGACTACGGCACCGGCGGCGCCCTGCTCGAGCTGCAGGCCGACGGCGCCGGCGGAGTCACCGCCACCGAGAAGTACTTCACGCGGAACATGCGGGCCCACCACGCGACCCCGGTCCTGCACGAAGGGGTGCTCTACGGCTTCTCCGGGTCCATCTTCAGCGCGCTCGACATCGAGACCGGCGCGCTCTTCTGGCGCGACCGCTCCATCCGGAAGGGTTCGCTCACCTTCGCCGACAACCGGCTCTACGTGTTCAGCGAACGCGGGGACGTGGCCCTCGTGGAACCGTCGCGCGCCGGCTACCAGCAGCGCGGCCGCTTCGAGCTCCGCCAGCGGGACCGGTCCGGGGAGAACACCTGGAGTCACCCGGTGGTCGCGAACGGGCTCCTCTACCTGCGCGACCAGGACGTGCTGGTCGCCTACGACGTCAGCGACCGATAGGGCGGGGCAGCCGTCTTCCGGCGCGGGCCCCTGGCGCTCGCCGGATCTCGATTCGCGCCTAAACTCCCCCGCCCCACCATGCCGAACCCGGCCGGCAGCGAAGTCCTCGCCACCCGCGACGGTCCCCTGCTCGTTCTCACCCTGAACCGCCCCGAGCGGCTCAACGCGGTCAGTCTCGGGCTCTACGAACGGCTCGCCGCCGCGATCGAGGAGGCGGACCGGAACCCCGAGATCCGGGCCGTGGTGCTCACCGGCCGGGGACGCGCCTTCTGCGCCGGAGCCGACCTCAAGGCGCACCGTGACGCCCCGCCGAGTGGCGAGGCGCGCGAGCGGTACACGGCGGCCGGCCAGCGCGCGAACCACCTGCTCCAGACGATCGGCGTCCCGGTGGTCGCCGCGGTGAACGGGCCCGCGGTCGGCGCCGGACTGGAGCTCGCGCTGTCGGCGGATTTCGCCGTCGCCGCCGAGGACGCCCGGCTGCGCCTTCCCGAGATCGCCCTCGGCACCTTCGTGGGCGGGGGGGCGGTCTACACCGTGGCCGAACGGGTCGGGGCGCTTCGCGCGCGCGAGATCATCCTGCTCGGCGACTTCTTCACCGGCGCCGAAGCCGCCGCGATGGGTCTCGTGAACCGGGCGTTCCCGGCCGCCGAGGTCCTTCGCGAGGCAACCGCGCTGGCCGCGCAACTGGCCCGGCGGGCCCCAGTCCCGATGGCCGCCGCCAAGAAGCTCCTCCGGGCGGCTTCCGCGCTGCCGCGCGAGGAAGCGATGGAACGGGAACGGGCCGCTCTCGAGGAGATTCTCGGGACGGCTGACTGGAAGGAAGGGCTCGCCGCCTTCCACGAAGGGCGGCCGGCCCGCTTCCGGGGCGCGTGACGGCTCCTCTACCCCCGGCGGGCCCGGCGGCGCCCGGCCCCGGCGGGGCCCCGCCGTGGCTGCTTTCCGGGAGGACGGCCGGGCGCGGCCTCGCCGCGGTCTTCGCGCCCCGCTCCATCGCCATCGTGGGCGCGAGCGCGAACCCCGAGAAGCGCGGGCACCAGATCCTCCGGGCGCTCGACGAATCCGGGTACGCCGGCCGCGTCCATGCGGTGAACCGGGCCGGAGGACGGATCCTCGGGCGTCACGCCTTCGCTTCGGTCCGCGAACTGCCCGAACCCGTGGACCTCGCGGTCGTCTGCCTGCCGGCGCACGCCGCGCCGGGAGCGGTCCGGGAGTGCGGCGAGAACGGGGTGGCGGCCGCGATCGTGCTGGCCGTGGGATTCGGGGAGTCGGGTCCAGAGGGCGCGAGGTTGGAGGCCGAACTCCGGCGGGCCGCCGCCGGGTCGGGGATTCGGGTCGTCGGGCCGAACACCTCGGGCCTGCTGAACCTGTCGCTCGGCGTCAACCTGATCGGGGCCCGCGGGGTCCGTCCCGGCGGCATCGCCCTTCTCGCCCAGTCGGGGAACATCCTCCTCGGGCTCATGAACGGGCTGACCGCCTCGTCGCAGCTCGGGGTCTCGGTCGCCTGCGGGCTCGGCAACGAGGTGGACGTGGGCTTCGGGGAGGTCCTGGAGTTTCTAGGCGCGCACCCGGACACCCGCGCGGTGGTCGTCCATCTGGAAGGCACGAAGGACGCGCGCCGGCTCCTCTCCGCGGCGGCCGCGGTCACCCCGTCGAAGCCCGTAGTCGTCCTCAAGACGGGCCGGACCACGGCCGGGGCGCGCGCCGCCCGTTCCCACACCGGAGCGATCGCGGGACCCTACGACCGGCTGCGGGCCGGGTTCCGCCAGGCGGGCGTGGTCGAGGTGACCCGGTCCGACGAGTTGCTGCCGGTCGCGGAGGCGCTGGCGTCCCAACCGCCCGCCCCGCCGGGAACGGGGATCGGCGTCCTGTCCGACGGCGGCGGCCAGAGCACCCTGGTGGTGGATGCGCTGTCCCAACTCGGGGCCCCGCTCGCGCAACTCGCTCCCGAGACCTCCGCCGCGCTCCGGCGGCTCCTCGGGCCGGCCGCGGTGGTCCGCACTCCGGTGGACGTCGCGGGCGCCGCCGACGCCGACCCCGGGGTGTTCCCCCGCGCGGCCGAGGTGCTGGCCGCCGATCCGGCCGTGGGCGTCCTGCTGGTGGTCGGCATCTTCGGCGGCTACGCCCTGCGGTTCTCGGACACGCTGACTCCCGCCGAGGCCGCCGCGGCGGACGCCCTCGCCGGGACGATGCGGCGGCTCGGCAAGGGGCTGGTCCTCCATTCGCAGTACGCCTCCCACCGGAGCCCGCCGCTCGAAGTGCTCCGGGACGCCCATGTCCCCGTAATCGAGTCGCTCGAGATCGCCTGCCGGACGGCTGCCGAGCTCCATCGCCGGGGGACGCTCGCCACCCGGCCCGGCTTCGCCAAGGCCGGACTCGGGGTCCGCGCGGGCATCGGTCCGCATCCGGTAGTCGCCGCCGCCCGGGCCGAGAGCCGGATCACGCTCACCGAGGTCGAGTCCCGGATGCTGCTGGGCGAAGCCGGGCTCCGGCTCGGTCCCATGGAGGTCGTGGGGAATGCCGCCGAGGCCGCGGCGGCCGCGGCTCGCGCCGGACACCCGGTCGCCCTGAAGCTCCTCTCCCGCTACCTGGTGCACAAGTCGGACTGCGGGGGCGTGGCGCTGGCCGTGGCGGCGGGGCGCGACGGCCGCGCGGCCGCGGACGCCTTCGAGCGGATCGTGGAAAACGCCCGGGCCTACGCGCTGGCCCACGCCGTCCCGGACGAAACCGTGGCCGCCACCGTTTCGCCGATGCTGCCTGCCCCGGTGCTCGAACTGCTCGTCGGCGCGATCCACGACCCGCAACTCGGTCCGGTGCTGACGATCGCCGCCGGCGGGGTCTTCACCGAGCTGCTCGGCGACGCCGTGCACCGGGTGCTGCCCGTCGAGCCCGCGGAGATCGAGGCCGCCCTCGGGGAGCTGCGGGTCGCGGCCCTGCTCGACGGCGCGCGCGGAGGCCCCGCCGTGGAGCGGGCCCCGATCGTGGATGCCGCCGCCGCGGTGGGCGGCTGCCTGCTCCGCCACCCGGAGGTCGCGGAGGCCGAGGTGAACCCGCTGTTCGTGTACCCGGACCGGGCAGTCCCGGTGGACGCCCGGGTTGTGCTGCGCCCCGTCGCGGAGTAGGCCCCGGGCCGCCGGCCCCTACCCGGCCCGCGCCGCCACCCACGCCTCCATCCGCTCATAGAGCGTCGGCAGCACCACGAGCGTCAGCAGCGTCGAGGTGACGATGCCCCCGATCACGACCGTCGCCAGCGGCCGCTGCACCTCGGCGCCGGCGCCCTGCGACAGCGCCATCGGCAGGAACCCGATGGAGGCCACGGTGGCGGTCATCAGCACCGGCTTCAGCCGCGAGCCGGCCCCCGCGACGATCGCCTCGCGGAGCCCGAGCCCCTCGTCCTCCCTGAGCGCCCGGATTGCGGCCAGCATCACGATGCCGTTCAGCGTCGCGATCCCGAAGAGCGCGATCAGGCCCACCGAGGCGGACAGGTTGAGCGTCAGGCCCCGGATCCACAGCGCGGCGATCCCGCCCACGGCGGCGAACGGGACGTTCAGGAGGATCAGGAGCGCCCAGCGCACCCGCCGGAAGGTGACGTAGAGCAGGCCGAAGATGATGGCGATCGAGAGCGGCACGACCAGCGTGAGCCGGGACATGGCGCGCTGCTGGTTCTCGAACTGGCCGCCCCAGGTCAGGTAGTAGCCGGAGGGCAGCGCGACCGCCTCCCCGATCCGGTCTTCCGCCTCGGCGACGAAGCTGCCGATGTCCCGACCCCGGACGTTCGTCTGAACCACCAGCCGGCGCTCCCCGTTCTCGTGGTTGATCGCCTCCGGGGTGGGCGCGGCGCCGATCTCCGCGATCCCGCCCAGCGGGATCCGCTCACCGCTGGGGGCGACGATCGGCAGCGACGCCAGCGGTGAGCGGATC
>CAYUVU010000301.1:0-1690 GCA_964448205.1 uncultured Acidobacteriota bacterium | reverse complement strand
CCGTCGGCATCGAACTCGAGCGAGGCGGCTTCGTCCCGGTGGACGGGCTGTGCCGAACAGGGGCGCCGGGGGTCTTCGGCATCGGCGACGTGGTCGGGACCGCGCAGCTCGCGCACGTGGCTTCCGCGGAGGCGGACGTGGCGGTGGCCACCATCGCCGGCCGCGACGTGCCGCCGCTCCGCCGGGACCGGATGCCCGCGGCCACCTACTGCGTGCCGGAGGTGGGTTCGGTGGGGCTCACCGAGGAAGCGGCCGCCGCCGCCGGCCACGAACTCAAGGTCGGCCGCTTCCCCTTCGCCGCGAACAGCAAGGCCAACATTCTCGGGGATCCGACCGGCTTCGTGAAGGTGGTGGCGGAGGCCGGCTACGGCGAGGTGCTCGGCGTCCACATCGTCGGCCCGCACGCCACCGACCTGATCGCGGAAGCGGTGGTGGCGCTCGACCACGAGGCGACCCTGGAGTCGCTCGCGCGCAGCGTCCACCCGCATCCCACGCTCTCCGAAGCGGTGGCCGAAGCGGCGCTCGCCGCCTCCGGCGCCCCGCTCCACGCGTAGCCGCCGGTGGATTCCGAAGCCGGGACCGCGGCGCCGCCGCTCTGGCGGCTCGATCTCCGGCCGCTCGGCTACCGGGCCGCCTGGGATTTCCAGCGGGGTCTGGTCGAGCGCCGCCAGCGCGGCGAGATCCCCGACGTCCTCCTGCTCACCGAGCACCCGCCGGTCTTCACGCTCGGCAGGAGCGCCCACCGCGAGAACCTGCTGGAGCCGCCGGAAGCGCTCGCCGGACGCGGCGCCGAGGTCGTGGAGACGGATCGCGGCGGGGACGTGACGTTCCACGGCCCCGGCCAGCTGGTCGCCTATCCGATCGTGCATCTGGGCGGCTGGCGGAAGGACGTCCACGCCTACCTGCGGGCGCTCGAGGCGGCGGCCATCGCCACGGCGGCGCGGTTCGGGACGGCGGCCGGCCGCCGCGAGGGGTTGACCGGCGTGTGGTGCGGCGCCGGCGGACGTCCCCGCAAACTGGCCTCCATCGGGGTTCGGGTCTCCCGGTGGGTGGCGTCGCACGGACTGGCGTTCAACGTGACCACCGAGCTGGGCTGGTTCTCGCACATCGTGGCCTGCGGCATCCGCGACGCGGCGGCCACTTCGCTCGAAGCGGAGACCGGCCGCGCCGTATCGGTGGACGCGGTCGCCGACCGGCTGGCGGACTCGTTCGCGGAGGTCCTGGGCCGCCGGCTCGTCCCGGCGCCGGAGGACCTGTGGGGCCCGGTCGCCGGCCCCGCCGCTTCCTGACGGGCCTGGCGCCGTGCCGGTCACCTACTTCGAGGCCGTTCGCCGGGCCCTCCGCTCGGAAATGGAGCGCGACCCGCGGGTGATCCTGCTCGGCGAGGACATCGGCATCTACGGGGGAGCGTTCCGCCTGACCGACGGGTTCCTCGATGAGTTCGGCCCGGACCGGGTCATGGACACCCCGATCAGCGAGGAAGGATTCACCGGGATGGCGGTGGGGGCCGCGCTGGCCGGGCTGCGTCCGGTGGTGGAGTTCCAGTTCGTGGACTTCATCGCGAGCGCCTTCAACATGGTCACGAACTTCGCCGCCAAGAGCCGCTACCGGACCGGCGCGGCGGTTCCCCTGGTGCTGCGCGGCCCCTCGGGCGCCGGAGTCCGCGCCGGACCCTTTCATTCCCAGAGTC
>CAYUVU010000300.1:0-11582 GCA_964448205.1 uncultured Acidobacteriota bacterium | reverse complement strand
GTGCTGGAGTACCCGTAGGGACCGCTCGCCGGCCGTCCCGCGGAGTACGATTCCCCCGGGCGTCGTCCGGCAGTCCGATGCGCCTGTAGCTCAGGTGGATAGAGCGACGGATTCCTAATCCGTAGGTCGCAGGTTCGAGTCCTGCCAGGCGTACGCCGCCCGTCGCACCCCCCCTGAAACACGAATGAGTGACCAAGCCCGCATGACCTTCCGTTTGGCGCTGGCGGCGCTGCTCGCCCTCGGCGCAGCGGCCCACGCCCAGACGCCGGCGGCCGAGAACCTCCGCAGTCCCCGGACGACGCTCGACACCTTCCTCGGCGGTCAACTGCAGCCGGACGTCCCCTGGGACCGCGTCACCGCCACGCTCGACTTCGAGGCGGGGGTCTCTCCGGACGAACAACGCCTCACCGCCGGGCAGTTGAAGTCGGTGCTCGACGGGCGAGGGCTCTTCGTGCGGATGAACAGCGTCCCCGCCGATCCCGACTACCTCGATCCGGATTCCCGCCAGGCGGTGTTCGCGCCCTTCCCCATCCGGCTGCCGGCGTTCGAGCTCCGGCGCGGCGACGACCTGGGGTGGCGAATCTCCGCGAGCACGGTGCGCGCCACCGAAAGCCTCTACGACGAGACCTTCTCCTGGTACGCCCGCCGGCTGCTGGAGGTCCTCCCACCGGTGGTCGAGCGTTCGTTCCTGGGGTTCACCCTCTGGCAGTTCATCGGGCTCGCCATCCTCGCCGGACTCGCCTGGCTGGCGCAGTGGCTGCTCAGGATCTTCTTTCACGGCTTCCTGGTGCGGTTCGCCCGCCGGCACACCGAATGGGCCGGACCGGAGCTCGAGTCCGCGGCGCTTCCGGCGTCGTGGCTCGTCTCCTTCTGGGTCTTTCACCGGTTCCTGGCCGACCTGCGCTTTCCCGTACTGGTGAACCAGGTCCTCAATGTCCTGCTCGATCTCGTCCTCGCCGGAATCACCGTCTGGTTGGCGTTCCGCGCGATCGAAGCGATCTGCTCGAAACTGGAGGCGATCGCCGCCCGGACCGAGACCAGCGTGGACGACCACCTGGTGCCCCTGGCCCGGACCGCGCTGCGGGTGGGCTCGGTGATCCTGGCCTTCCTGCTGATCGCCCAGAGCCAGGGATACTCGATCACCACCCTGATCGCCGGGCTGGGTCTCGGTGGCCTCGCCATCGCGCTCGCGGCGCAGGAGACCCTCGCCAACGTGCTCGGCTCGCTGGCGATTGTCGGCGACCGGCCGTTCCAGGTCGGGGACTGGGTGCTCGTGGACGGCCACGAAGGCACCGTGGAGCGCGTCGGGCTCCGGTCAACCCGGGTGCGGACGTTCTACGACTCCGTGGTCAGCGTTCCGAACAGCAAGGTCGCCAACTCTGTCGTGGACAACATGGGCCAGCGCAAGTTCCGGCGGATGAAACACATGCTGGCGCTCCGCTACGACACCGATCCCGACCGGATCCAGGCGTTCGTGGACGGGATCCGGGGCCTGATCCTCAAGAACCCGGCGATGCGCCACGACTACTTCGAGATCCACCTGAACCGGTTCGCGGACTCGTCGGTGGATGTCCTCGTCTACTGCTTCTTCCGGGTTCCCAACTGGCACGAGGAGCTGAGCGAGCGGCACAACTTCCTGCTCTCCATCCTGCGGCTCGCGAAGGAGATCGGCGTGGACTTCGCGTTCCCGACCCGCACGCTGGCGCTCGAACACCCGCCGGGTGACGGCGACTCGTTCCCCGCGGAACCGCCCGGCCGATAGCGGCTCCGAGCCGCCCGGTCCCATGAGCGGCAAGCAGCGACTCGCCCGTCTCGCCGTGGCGGCGGTTCTCGCGTGGATCGCCGTGACGGTCCTCCTCGTGCTGCCGTGGCGCTGGATCCCGCCGCCGACCACCGCGTTCATGCTCCGGGAGCGGATCGCGGGCGAGGGCACGATTCACTACCAGTGGGTGCCATGGGACGGCATCTCGCCGCACCTGCCCATCGCGGCGGTGGCGGCCGAGGACCAGAAGTTTCCCGCGCACTTCGGTTTCGATTTCGACGAGATCGGCAAGGCGCTCGAGCGGAACCGGCGGGGCGGAGGTCTCCGGGGGGCGAGCACGATCACGCAGCAGGTCGCGAAGAATCTCTACCTGTGGCCCGGGCAGAACCTCTTGCGCAAGGGACTGGAGGCGTACTTCGCGGTCGCGATCGAGCTGATGTGGCCCAAGCGCCGCATCCTCGAGGTGTATCTGAACGTCGCCGAGTTCGGCCCCGGCACCTTCGGCGTCCTGGCGGCGAGCCGGCACGCCTTCCGCCGCGAACCGGGGGACCTGACGCCGCACCAGTCTGCGACCCTGGTCGCGGTGCTGCCGAGTCCCAAGCGCATGTCGGCCGCCAGCCCCTCCGAATACGTGCTGCGCCGGACCCGCGAGATCCAGGAGGCCGTGGCGCAGCTCGGGGGCGCCGGCTACCTGAGCGGCCTCTGACCGGCGGGCGGGTTCGGGCTAGCGGAACTCGGGGACGAAGGGCAGGAGCGCCATCCGGGTGCCCCGGAGCGCCGCGTCGAGAACCGGGAGCCGCTCCCGCAGGCCACCGGCCCGGAGTTCGGCCTCGATCGCCTCGGCGAGGCTTTGTGGCTCCGGCAGGGAGACCCATTCGATGGCCGCGTCGTCCGGGAAACCGGCCTCCGTCGCCGCCAGGCGGACCGCATCCTCGATGCCTCCCACCTGGTCCACGAGGCCCACCGCCATCGCTTGCCCGCCGGTGAAGACCCGGCCCTGGCCGATGGCGTCCACCTCGGACGTGGTCAGGTTCCGGGCGGTGGACACGCGCTCGAGGAAGACCCCGTAGATCTCGGCGGCGCCCTCGCGCAGCCGCTCGAGGTCCTGCTCGTCCAGCGGCCGCGAGGGGCTGAGCCAGTTCGGCCGGCCGCCGGCGGAGACCAGGTCCGCGGCGATCCCGATCTTCTCGAGGAGTTCCCCGATGCTGAACTTCCCGACGTAGACGCCGATGGAGCCGGTGATGGAGAGCGGCTGGGCGACCACCCGTCGTGCGGCCGTCGAGACCCAGTAGCCGCCCGACGCCGCCGTGTCGCCGAACGAGGCAACCAGAGGTTTCACCGCGCGTACCCGGTCGGCGGCCCGCCAGATCGTGTCCGAGGCGGAATCGCTTCCCCCGGGACTCGAAACGCGCAGGACCACCGCGTCGACGGACTCTTCGTCTTCCGCCCAGGACAGCGCCTCCGCGACCGTCGTGGCGCCGGCGACGGGTCCCACGGACAGGTCCTCGCGGCTCTTGCCGGGGAGGATCGCGCCGTCCACGTGGACGACCGCGACCCGCGCTTCGGCCGTTCGGGAGTCCCACCGCGACGACGCGACGTAGTCCGCGACGTTCACGAGCTTCGCCTGCTCGACGTCCTCCTTGATCTCGTCCAGGTAGCTGAGCGCGTCCACCAGGCCGTTCTCCAGCGCGCGGCTCGCGGTGTAGGGGCCATCGGACAGCAGCCGGTCGGCCTCGTCCGGCGTCATCCCCCGCCCCTCGGCCACCGCGCCCGCCGTCCCGGACCGGAACTCCTCGCCGAGCGATTCCAGTTGCTCGCGATGCTCGGGGCTCATCCCGGACGCCGTGAACACGTCCGGCGCGTTCTTGTAGGGACCGATCGCCTCGAACTGCGCCTCGATTCCCAGCTTCTCGAAGAGCCCGGCGAAGAACATGACCTCCATCGAGATCCCGTAGAGGCCCAACTGCCCCCGCGGGTGCATGTGGATCCGATCGGCGGCGCTCGCCAGGTAGTAGTCCATGAGCCCGGCGTACTCGAGCGAGGCGGTGACCCGCTTGCCGGCCTCGCGGAAGCGGAGGGCGGCGTCCCGGAGTTCGCGCGCGCGAGCCCAGCCGATCCGGGTATCTCCGACGCGGAGATGGAGGGCGCCGATGCGGGGGTCACCGGCGGCCCGCGACATGCCCTGGATCAGCTCGCTGAAGCTGGGTCCGGCATCGGCGAACAGGAACGGGGCGTAGGGAAGCGTCTCCGGATACTCCCCCTCCGTACCGACAAGCAGGATGGCGTCCTCCGGGACGGGCGGGTCGCCCCCGAGGAAGAAGGTGAACGCGAGTCCCAGGAAGCCCAGCCCCAGGAACACGGCGAGCACCAGCATGGCGGTGAGCAGGCAGCCGGCGCCGGTTCGGCGGCGCGCTGCCGGCGGCGGGGGCGGCGGTGCCACGCGGCTGGCAAACGGCTCGGTCATCGGTTCAGGCTTGGGTGTCCCGGGACACTAGGCCCCGGTGCCGTGAGAATGTGGTCCCGCGGGTCGGCCAACGGCCGTGATGGCGCCGCCGGCTTGGAGCCCCCACCGGGAGAACTGGGCCGGCTTCAGCCGGCACGGCAGCCCAGAGGGCCGCGGGCGGTTCGTCGCTACCCCGGGGGCCCTGGCGCGCGCGGCCGAGCCATCCCGGCGAATGAAATCCGTCCCGCCGCCCGCCTGCGGCGGGCTGTGCCGGCTGAAGCCGGCGTTCCAGCTCAGCGGGACGGGTCAGGAAGGCGCTCCTTGCGGGTCTCCGCGAGATCCCGAAAGGCGGAGGCGGGGTACTCCTCGACGATCCGTTCGTAGAGGGAAACCGCCGCTTCCGGCCGGCCCTGTTCCTCTTCGAGCACTCCCAGCTCGAACAGCACCGGATCGAGCGGCAGTTCGCCGCTCCCGTCGAGGAGGCTCCGGTAGGCGAGGGCCGCCTCTTCTCCCTTGCCGGAGGTTCGCTGGACGCCGGCGAGCCCGAGGGTGGCGAGTTCCGCCAACAGGTCGTTCCGGCCGCGCACCTGCTCGAAGCTCGCCGCCGCCGCTTCGTAGTCGGCCAATGCCCGCTGGCAGACCCCGGCGTAGTACCGCGCGGTCCTGCCCTCGAGCGAGCTGCCTTCGCTCTCGGCGAGCCGCTCGAGCTCCGACAGCGAGGCCTCGCAGGGACCTTCCGCTCCGCCGGTCACCTGCTGGATTTCCGTCGTGAGCACCCCGAGCCGGGTCCGCGCCGCGTCCTTGCGGTTCGCACGGTTCACCAGGAAGGCGCCGGCCAGAAGCGCGACCCCCACGGTCGCCGCAATGATGGTGACCAGGGAACGGCGGTTCTCCTGGGCCCAGTCAACCGCCCGCTCGACCCGCAGAATGAGGGCGTCGGTTTCGAGCTTGTGCCGTTCTTCGCCGCGCATGGGTTTGGGAAGCGCGGAATTCTAGCCGCGACCGACCCCGGAACCGGCCACCATTCCGACCGGGGCGGCTAGACCCGCACCACGCCCCGGAGGCGGGCGCCGTCCGGGATCCGCGCGGGCCGGTCGCGGCGGCCCACGACGGTTACCTCTCCCTCGCAGGCGACCTGCCGCCCGAACCGGACATCGCCGCTGACCTGCAGGCGGTCGCAGGCGAGCAGCGACGGGGGCCCATGGGGAAAGCGGGCCTCGAGGTCGCTGATGAACCGGTAGCGCTCCCGGTCGAGCGCGACCGGCGGCGGCTCGCGGGCGGGTTCGACCAGGCCGTTCTCGTCGATCGCGTAGATGTCCGAGCGCAGGACCAGCAGGTTCTCGGTGGTCTTCACCGGCGCAAACCGCCGCCTCGGGACCTCGACGGCCTGCGCTCCGTCGAAGACCTCGAGCGCGGTTCCCGCGGCCTGCTCGAGGTGGAACACCGGCTCGGATCCCGGGTCGCGCGGATCCGCCGTCTTCGGGTTCGCGATCGTCGGCAGCGGAAGGAAACCCCCGCCCCGATCCAGCGCTTCCTGGAGGGCCGGGAGGCGCAACCACAGGTTGTTGGCGTTGAAATAGCAATACCGCTCGTGGTCCCGGAAGGCGTCCCGGTCTCCGGGGGCGCACTGCGCCGTCTCGCGCAGCACGAGCCGTCCGTCGCGGCGCCGGCGCGCCAGGTGGCCGCCCTTCCAGTCCTCCGGCGCGCGCCGGACGACCTCCATGAGGAACGGCGCGCCCGATCGGATGAACCAGGCCAGCAACGACGGATCGGGACACCCGCCCACGTTGTCCACGTTCGAGACGAAGGCGTAGCGGAAGCCCTTTCCCAGAAGATCGGCGAGCAAGCCGCTGGTGCCGAGTGCGGTGTAGAGATCGCCATGGCCCGGCGGGCACCACTCGAGATCCGGCCGGTCGGGAACCCGCACGGGAACGAAGTCGGCGCGGCGGAGCTTGGGCGCCTCGTGCTGGAGGAAGCTCCGGACGTCCCGCTCCCCGAGGGCTTCCTGGACCGCCGCGTCGGTCGCGAAGCTGTTCATGAGGACCGAACGCACCCCGGCCGTCTCCGCCTGCTTCAGGGCGATGTCGAGAAAGGTCATGCCCTCGGTGGCGTAGAGGAGGGCCTTCGGAGCCCGCATGCCCATGGTGGTGCCGAGTCCGCCGTTCAGGGTGATCGCGACGGTGCGGGCGCGGTCTTCCGGGGAGGCGGCTTCGGCAGACCCGACGAACGCGGGCAGGTCGGTCACGGGGCCGAGGGTGGTCTCCGGAAGGTGGCAGGGCCCCCGGAACGCCGCCGCAACGCCCTCCAGGAACCCGCGTCGAAACGCTCCGGGCATTCCCCGGCCGCGCAGCACCGCCTCGATCGCGGACGCCGCGTTCAGGGTCATGCGGTCTCCGCGGCCTGCCGGCGCCGCCAGACGATCGCCGCCACCGGCAGCAGGGCGGCCAGAACGGTCCAGCCGAGCGGCTGGCGAAGGACCCCCGCAAGGATCGCCAGCAGGAAGCCCGCTCCCCAGACGAGCCGCGCCGGGCCGTACCAGCGGGCGTGCCGGGTCGCGAGAAGGAAGTCGGTGGGCGGTACCGCGAGGGCAATGAGACTCGTCCGGAACTCGGGAAGCGGGCTCAGGATCAGCACCGCGGTCCCCAGCGCTCCCACGAGCGTCATCAGGACCGCCGCGCTTGCCACCCCGGCGCGCCGGAGTGCGGGCGCGCGCGGCACCGCGATGAGCATCGCGAGGATCGCGGCGATCGCGAAGAGCCAGGGAAGATAGGGACGGCCCCCCGGATCGGGCGGCAACAGGTCTCCGTAGCTTCCGGTGTGCAGCCGCTGCGGCGGCGCGTCGAACGCCTGCTCCACACCGTAACGAAGCGCGCCGGGCAGGAACATGGCGTCGAAGGAAGAAATGGGCTCGTCGGCCACCGAACCGATGCCGACGTCGGAAAGCCAGAGCAGCACGGGGTCCTCGTATAGCCCGCGGCGGATGTGCCCGCGAAACGTCGGTTCGCTCTCCGGCCTCGCGTAGGGCAGCGGCAGCGGGATCGGCTCGCGCAGCTTCCCCGAGGTCGCGTCATCGAGGTAGTCCCGAATGCGGCTCGTGCAGTTGTCGTCGAAGTGGTTGTAGATGTACTCGCTCTCGCCGGGCACCAGGTCCTGCGCGATCCGGCCGAGCAGCGCGTCGCGCGCCTCCGGAGCGAGGTCGAGATCCTGGCGGAACACACTCCGGTCGTCCCGGGAGTAGACCCGCACCATGTCCTCGTACGCCGACACCGCCATCCAGAACACCGCTTCGCCCCGGAGGACCTCCTGGACGAGTCCGACCGGCCGCGAGAAGTCGGTGACTCCGTAGTTCAGGCAGCGGTCCCCGACGCAGAGCGCGGCATGCCCCCACTTGCGGAAGACCACCGACTGGTCGGGGCCCATCGTCAACAGGAAGATGGGCGGGGTGTCCGGCGTCGCGGGCGGCGTCTCCGTTTCCTGGCCCTGAGCCACGGCGCCCGGCAGCGAAATCGCGAGCCCGGCCAGCAACAGCAAAGAGAAACGGGCCAAGACGAAGGGGAATTCTAGTGATCGGATGAACCGTTGGCCCTCTCTATACTCAAAACCGTGCGCATCCAGCCCGGACGGAGGAAGCCCGGGGTTCCCCTGCCCCCCGCCCCGGCGGATGAGCGGGGCTCGCGTCCCGCGGCTCCGGTGACCGGGCGGGCGCTCATCTTCTGGGACTCGAAGCGTCCGGGCCGGAAGCGGGACGCGATCGACACCGACCAGATCACCCCCTCCGCGGACTGCGTTTCCGAGAGCCTGGACGCGCTCGACGCGCGCTGGAAGGCGGGGGCGTTCCGTCACCTGATGCCGGATTTCGCGGCCCGCGTGCAGGCCGGGCAGAACTTCGTGATCGCCGGCGAGCGGTTCGGAATCGGCTCTTCGCGGGAAATGAGCCCGGCGGGGCTGCTCGGGATCGCCCGGGATGCGGGCACCACCCTGGTGCTCGTGCTCGGGTCCGGCGTCGGCGACATCTTCCGCCGGAATGCCCTCAACCTCGGGCTCGAGGTGCTCGAATGCCCCGCGGCGGCCGAGGACGCCCGGGACGGACACCGGTTCACCTTCGATCCGGCGACACGGCGACTCGTGAACGACTCGCTCGGCCGCTCCTACGACCCGAAGCCCCTCACCGCGCGGGAAGCGGAACTCAGGAGATCCGGCGGCATCCTGGCGGCGGGTCGCCGCGAGTTCCTGGCGTCGGTCGCGGCCGAACCGGTGATCGAGTGGCCCGGTCCCGAGGAGCGCGACCGCCTTACCGTGACCGAGCAGATCCTCTGGGCGCACCGGGTAGACCGTCGGGCCCCCGTCTCGACAGGAGAGAGCATCCTGGTGGCGGCGGACCTGCTGCCCGCTTCCGACGGCACCGCGCCCTTCGCGATTCACACCTTCCAGGAGATCACCGGGGGCGCCATCCATCCCCGGCAGGCCGCGATCGCCAACGATCACTTCGTCTTCACGGGGCGCGCAGCGGACGAGCGGCAAACGGAGATCAGCCGGAGTTTCGCCGCGGCCGAGGGCCTGCGCGCGCCCTGGTTCGCGACCCCGGGAGACGGCATCTTCCACTTCTACTTCCCCGAGCAGGGCCTCGTGTTCCCCGGCGCCGTGATCCCGGGAGCCGACAGCCACAGCCGGGCCTACGGCGCCTACGGGGCGCTCGGCGTCGGCATCGGATCGAGCGCGCTCGGCTTCGGCTGGGCGACCGGCAGCGTCCTGCTGACCCCGCCGCCGGCCCGTCGGGTGGTGCTCACCGGCGAGGTCCCTCCGTGGTCATCGGGCAAGGACGTCGTCCTGGCGCTCATCGCGGGGTGGAACGGGGCCGCCGCGGGCGCCTCGGTGGAGTTCGTCGACGAGCGCGGCGCGCTGCCGATCACCTGGCGGAACACCATCTGCAACATGATGGCGGAGGCGGAGGCCTGGAACGGGATCTTCCCGTTCGACGAGATCACGGCGGGCTTCTACGCGGACCGCGAATCCGGGGATCTCCCCTACCCCCCGCTCGCGAGCGGCGCCGCTGCCGGTTTCAGCGCCGAACAGGTCTTCGACCTCGCCGCCGTGGAACCGCTGGTGGCGCTTCCGTCGGCGCCCGGGAACGCGCACCCCGCGACCGAAGTGGCGGAAGGCCGCCTCGGGTTCGACCGCGCCTACATCGGGTCCTGCACGAACGGCAGCTACGAGGACCTGCTCGCCGCCGCCCAGGTGGTGCGCGCGGCGCGCGAACGCGGACACGACCGGACGCGCGAGAAGTTCGTCATCTTTCCGGGCTCGGGGGGAGTCCGGAAGGCGATCGAAGAGGCCGAGCCGCGCCTTGGGGGGGAACCGGTCGCTTCCGTCCTGCGCTCGGTGGGAGGCGAGATCCGGGCGTCGTGGTGCGGACCCTGCTTCGGTCAGGGAGAGGACGCCCTGCAGCCGGGGATGCGGGCGATCACCTCGTTCAACCGGAACTGGGAGAACCGCATGGGCCGCGGCGGCGAGGGATACCTGGCGAGCCCGGCGGTGGTGGCCGCCTCCGCGCTGCTCGGATACATCGCGCCGCCTTCGGAACTCGGGCTGCGCTGGGACCCGGAACGGTTCGGCGGATGATTCGCCTCGGAGAAACCCGGCCTCCGCTGCCGGCGGACCGCCTGCTGGCCGACCGGGCGCCCGGCCCGGAAGCGCTGCCGTTCGACGTGGCGATCGTGGGGGGCGGGCCGGCCGGCCTGGCGGCCGCGATCCGGTTGGCGCAGACCGCGAAAGCAGCCGGCGAGGAGATCGCCGTCTGCGTCTTCGAAAAGGCGGCGGAACTCGGCGGTCACTGCCTTTCGGGGGCCGTGGTCAACCCCGTCGCGTTCCACAAGCTCTTCCCGGAAACCGAGGACGACGCGTTTCCCTTCCGGACGCGGGTCACCCGCGAGAGCGTCTGGTTCCTCGGCGGGCGCCGGGGGATCCGGGTGCCGACCCCACCCACCATGCGGAACCACGGCTTCTTCACGGCGTCGCTCTCCGAGGTGGCCCGGTGGCTGGGAGAGCAGGCCGAAGCGCTCGGCGTCGAGGTGTTCCCGGGATTCGCGATCGGGTCGCTGCTGATGCGGGAGAACCGGGTGCTGGGGCTGGAGACCGTCCCGGCGGGGCGGCGGCGGGACGGCTCGCCGGGAACGGGCTTCGAACCGGCGACCGAGGTGGCGGCCCGCATCGTGATCCTCGCCGAGGGGGCCCGCGGTCCGCTGGGACAGGCCTGGCGCGCCCGGCTCGGGATCTCCTCGCCGAGTCCCCCGATCTTTGCGCTGGGAGTGAAGGAACTCTGGCAGTCGGAGAACCCGCCGGACCGGGTAGTCCATACCCTCGGATACCCCCTCCCGCGGTCCGCCTTCGGAGGCGGTTTCCTGTATCCGATGGGCGAGGGGCTGTCGGCGGTGGGGATGGTGGTGGGGCTCGATGCGCCGGCCGAAGCGCTCGACGCGCACCGCGCGCTCCAGTTGCTGAAGGCCCATCCCCGCATCCAGCCGCACCTGGAGGGCGGCGAGTGCCTCGAATGGGGCGCCCGCCTGATCCCGGAGGGCGGCATCGGCTCGCTCCCGGAACGGCTGTCGGGCGCCGGGCTGCTGCTCGTCGGAGACACCGCCGGCTTCGTGGACGTCCCGTCGCTCAAGGGCATCCACTACGCGATGCTCTCGGGGATCCTCGCGGCCGATGCGGCGGTCGCGCACCTGCGGGCGGGAGTGCCGCTGTCGCTCTACGACGCCTCGCTGCAGGACAGCGAGATCCTCGCCGACCTGCAGCGCAACCGGAACATGCGGCCCGCGTTCCAGCGCGGCTTCTGGCGCGGAGCGCTCACCTCCGTAGTCGCCACCCTGAGCGCCGGGGCGCTCCCCACGGGTACCCTGCCGGTGGAGGACGACGTCGCGCGACCGCGGGAAGCGCCCGCGCCCACGCCTCCGCCGCCCTTCTCGAAGCTCGACGGGGTCTTCCGGTCCGGCAACAACACGCGGGATGACATTCCCTCCCATCTCGTGGTGCCGGACGACGTCCCGCCTGATACCGCCGGGCTGTGGGAACGGATCTGTCCGGCCGGCGTCTACGAGGCGCGCGGCGACGGGCTGACGGTCAACCCGTCCAACTGCGTGGACTGCCGCGCGGCCGACGTCTTCGGCCCCCGCTGGACGCCGCGCGAAGGCGGCGTGGGACCCCGCTGGCGCCGGATGTAACCCGGAACGGCCGGGGTCCGTGGCGGAGCCGCTTGGAACGCCGGCTTCAGCCGGCACAGCGGCCCGCAGAGCCGCGGGCGGTTCGTCGCTACCCCGGATATCTTGGCGCGTCCGCGGAGCCATCCAGGCGATCGAGGTCCGTCCCGCCGCCCGCCTG
>CAYUVU010000299.1:0-23943 GCA_964448205.1 uncultured Acidobacteriota bacterium | reverse complement strand
ACTCCGGGGAGCTCGAGCCACCGCACTTCACCGAGTGGGACATCTTCCACGCCCAGGTGATGTACGCGCGGCCGCCGGGCAACACCGACGTGGACGTGGACCCGCCGGGGTTCGCCATCGGCGGGACGGCCGCCGCGGCCGGAGCCCGGCCCGGACCGGTCGCCTGCTTCTTCCCCGAGCGGACTCCGCAGGCGCGCTAGCCGCCAGTCAGCGGATCAGCAGGTTCCGGGCGCGCCGGTCGACGGCCGGGTCCTCGAGCGCCGAGAGCAGCCACGCGCCGAAGTGCGGCCCGTAGCGGTTGGCGAAGACCAGCGGACTGAGCCGGCGTTCCTGCGGCGCGCCGCCCGGGAAGAGCGCGTTCCGGGCGCGCAGGAAGCGCTGGCGGCGTTCCTCGTCGCGGCGCTTCGCCGCGCGGACGCTCTTGGCCTCGAGATCCTCCAGGATCGCGTGCACCTTGCCGCGGGCGCGCCGGACCGCCGCCGTCAGGCTTCCGTCGACGGCGCCGGCGGCCTGCTCGACGTGGGCGAGTGAGGAATCCACGACTTCGTTGGCCTGCGCGAAGGCCGCCTGGGCGGCGGGGTCGGCGGCCCGCCGATTGAGGGCCGCCTCGTCTCCGGCCGAGAGTTCATCGAAGCCGATCTCGTCCTGGTCCAGCACCCGAAGGTGGGACTTCGTGAGGATGGCGACCTGATGACGGGGGATCACGAGCGGACGCGGGATCCCATGGAGGCCGTAGAGATCGCCCATCTGGGCGTGGTAGGCGATTTCCGAAGGACCGCCGACGTAGATCGCGGTGGGCAGCAGGAAGTCCTGGACCAGCGGCCTGAGCAGCACGGCGGCGCTGAGGCGCTCGACGCAGCCGTCGAGGACCCCTTCCGGAGGGTCGCCGGCGGAATCGGTCCGAACCCGCGCCCGCACGCCGGTCGGTCCCGTACAGAAGACCCCGTAGCCCTCGGCCGCCGCCTGTCCCTGGAATCCGATCGCCTCGATCTCGCGGGTCCGGGCGGTGATCTGCCGGCGGCCTTCGGCTTCGTGCCGGACCGCGGCCTCGTACACCGGAAAGGCGAGCCGCTTCAGCTCCGGAGTGGTGGGGTCCATCACCACGAGCCCGGAGCCCCGCGTGAGGTGGAGGAGCAGCCGGCCGAACGCCTCCGAAAGCGACCGGCCCGGCGCGTAGGCGTCCCGCGCGGCGAGCAGGAGATCGCTCGTGTATTCGGTGTCGGGAAAGATGTCCGGCAACTGCCCGTGCAGGTCGAGAATGGAGTCGTCCAGTACCCGGCGGTAGGCCGGCAGCCCGACGTGTTCGTCCTCCGGCTCGTAGCGAAGCGCGCGGGGAGAACCCGCGCGGTCCAGGAGCCAGACGCCCCGGATCTCCTCGAAGTCGTGGTCGTCACCCTCGATCCAGAAGACCGGGACCGCGGGCTGGCCGCTCCGCGCCTCGAGCTCGCCGGCGGCCGCGACCGTGGACATCGCCTTGATGAGCGAATAGAGCGGGCCCCCGAAGAGTCCCGGTTGCTGACCGGTGACGACCGCCAGCGTCTGCGGACTGCGGAGCCGCTCCGCCGAACGGAGCGCGGCGGGGTCCGCGCCCCAGGCCCGGTTGGTCACCGCGATCACCTCGGCGGCGGCCGCCCGCGAGTCGTCGGGAGGCCTGGGGGTTCCGATTCGGGCGTAGGCCCCCGCCGCGAACGGGTCGGGAAGCAGTTCGGAGAAACGTTCGGGGCTGCGGGTCCAGGCGTCGAAGAAGGTTCCCGGGCGGAAGGGCAGGGTGCGCAGGAGAGGGGAGGGAGCCTCCCGAGCGGCCCGGCTGCCGCGCCGGTCAAGGGTTCCCGCGGGGGTCATGGGGTCACGAACCCGATCCGGCGCCACGGAAACACCCGGAACACGGCTCTCCCGAGGATGTCGTCCCTGGAAACGGCGCCCCAGTGCCGGCTGTCGCTGCTGCCGCTACGGTTGTCGCCGATCACGAAGTACTCGCCCGCGGCGAGCGTCATCGAGACGGAACCCGGCCCGCCGATCGCACCGGGATCCGCGCTCCCGGCGGCATTCGCCACCGGCGTGACCACGTCGTGGAGGGGAGCCCCCGTCCCGGACCCGGCAAGCACCTGCACCTCGTTGCCCAGGAAACGGACCGTGTCCCCCGGCACGCCGATGACGCGTTTCACCATGACGGTGTCCTGATTCGACGGGTCCCGAAACAGCACAACCTCGTCACGGGCGACCGACGCGAGGCGCATCCCCAGCTTGTTGACCAGCACCCGTTCCCCGGAGCGGAGCGTGGGCGCCATGCTCGACCCCTGGATCCGATAGACCTGAGCGCCATACGCCATGAGGACCCAGGCGGCCGCCGCGGCGATCGCCGCGGTACGGAGGAACCGCAGGGCGGGGCGCAGGAAACGGGGTTGCGGGATCACATGCGTTCCGGGACCGGGATTCCCAGCAGGGCGAGTCCCTGCCGGTGCTGGGCAAAGAAGGTCTCCACCGCGTAGGTTCTGAGCGAGCGCGCGCCGGCGTCCGGCTCGCCGGCGATGCGGTAGCGGTGGTAGAAGCCGTTGAACCGCTGGGCCCCCTCGTAGGCCCAGCGGGCGAGCACCTGCGGGTCTTCGCTGGCGGCGGCGGCCCCGGCCGCCTCCCGGAGGCCGAGGGCGCCCCGGATCAGGACCCAGAGGTCCGCGGCCTCTTCCGGGTCCCGTGCGGCGAGGAGGCCGTCGAGACCCTCGGGGGGAGGGGGCGCCTCCTCGGGAAGGGCGCGTCCGACGCGGGCCAGGATCTTGGCCGCCCGGACCGCCGCGTACTGCAGGTAGGGGCCCGTTGCGCCTTCGAGGCTGAGCGCTTCTTCGAGGTCGAAGACGATGAGCTGGTTCTTGGTCACCCGCACCATCAGGTAGCGGAGCGCCCCGACGGCGATCGCGAGCGCCACGGCCCGCCGTTCTTCCGCCGGCAGGTCCGGGTTGCGCGCGGCGACCTCTTCGGCGGCCCGCTCCACGAGCGCGTCGAGGAAGTCGTCGGCCTTGACGCCGATGCCCTTCCGGCCGGAGACCTCGACCGCTCCGTCCCCGGCGGCGGAGGCGAGACCGAGCGCCGCGACCGTGCCCGGGGTCAGGGCCACCATCTCGTAGGAGAGGTGCCGGGTCCGGGACCGGTCGGACTCGGAAGTCAGGCTGGCGACCGCCTGCTGGACGACCTGCTGGGTGTAGGACTGCCGGGCGTCGATGACGTGATGGACGAGCGCCGCGGAACCGAAACGGGGCGTATCGGGTTCCTCCGGCCCGGACGTGCTCATCCACGCGCGGCTGCCGTC
This sequence comes from uncultured Acidobacteriota bacterium, assembly GCA_964448205.1. Taxonomy (GTDB): domain Bacteria; phylum Acidobacteriota; class Vicinamibacteria; order Marinacidobacterales; family Marinacidobacteraceae; genus Marinacidobacterium. The sequence continues at coordinate 20,642 of CAYUVU010000299.1, read as the reverse complement.
GGGATACTCGTGGAACCGGCGCCACCGGAAATCGCGGTCCAGCAGCCCGAGTTGCCACATCTGGTACGCGATGTCCTTGCCCACGTAGGTCACCGTGGCGTTCGAGCGCACGATGACCTTCTCGCCGTCCTGGGCGAGTTCGGTGTCCATGACCCAGCAGCCGCGGTTCCGGCCGGACTCGCTCAGGCGAATGGCGCCGGTGTCGCGGAGCAGCTCGAAGGCCCGCTCCCAGAAGTGGAGGCGGAGGATCGACTTCTCGCACGGGAGGAGGTCGTAGCGGACCCCGATCCGATCCATGGTTTCGAGGTGCCGGCGCGCGATGGCGTTCGACACGATCTTCCCGATCCCGGCCCACGGTTCGTCGCCGCGCTCGAGCCCGTGGAGAGCCTGCTGGCGCGCGGCGGGCCCTTCCGGATCCTCCTCGATCCAGCGGGACACCTCGGTGTAGAGGTCCCAGCAGAGGTAGTCGAAGCGTGGCGCGCCGGCGAGCCGGCGCACCTCCTTCGCATCCGCGCCCCGGAGCCGAAGGAATCCCAGGACGACGTCCGCGACCTGGACGCCGGTGTCGTCGGTGTAGGTCTGGATCTCGACCCGGCGCCCCAGGAAACGCAGGATGCGGGCGAAGGAGTCGCCGAGCGCGGCGTTCCGCAGGTGCCCGATGTGAGCCGCCTTGTTGGGGTTGATGCTGGTGTGCTCGACCACGTGGGTGCCTTCGGGCGCGTCGGCGGCCGTTCCGGCGAGCGACTGCCGGACCCACATTTCCCGGTTCAGGAAGACGTTGACGTACCCCGGGCCGGCCACTTCCACCCGCCGCACTTCCGGACGCCCGGAGAGCGCCTCGGCGAGCGTCGCGGCGATCTCCCGGGGCGGCCGGCGCAGGTGGCGCGCCAGTCCGAAGGCCGCCGGGAACGCAAGGTCCCCCTGGTCCGGCGACGGCGGGATCTCAGACACCACGGAGAAGTCCGGGGCGCCGGCGTTGGCGGCAGTCTCCCGGACGACTTCCTCGAGCGCGGCGAACATCGGCGCGGAGTCTAGTCGTCTGCTTCCGGATCGCCTGAGGGTTCGTAGGGCCCGTAGTAACCCCGGCGGGCCCTGACTTCCACGTCGTCGACTCCCGGCGCCGTCACTTCCACCTCGATGCGGCGGTAGCGTCCCTCCCGGCGGGTGTTCGACGAGGCGTAGCCGATCGTGTACTGGCTGTAGAGCTCGTCGAGGATGCGGTCGTAGAGCTCGTCGAGCTGGTCGAGGGACGAGGCCAGCGCGTAGGATCCGCCGGTGGCGTCGGCGATGGCCCGCAGGAAACGGCCGTTCTCGAAGACCGCGGCGTGGCGCGCGCGATCCCCGAACTGGATCGAGTGGATCGTGGTTTCCCCGAGTTTCACGAGGTCGAGCGCCTCCGAGAACATCAGCGTCGAGCGGGAGTCGGCGCCGTCGCTGAGCACCGCGAGCGTCTTCCTGCCGTCGTAGTCGTAGACGCGATCCAGAAAGGTGGCGACCGCGTCGTAGAGCGCCGTCCAGCCCTCCGCCTCGATGTCGTAGATCCGGTTCGAGATGATGCGCTGGTCGTCGCTCGAGTACTCGGAGAGCCAGATGTTCTCGTCGAAGCTGATGACGAACAGGTTCTCGGTCCGGGGGATGTTCGTGAGGAACTTGATCGCGGCTTCGTGCAGGAGCGACAGGTCCTCCTCCATGCTGCCCGAGGAATCGAGGAGGAGGCCGATCACCTGTTTCCGGGAGAGTTCTTCCTTCTGGTCCGGGGGCAGCTCCACCCAGGACTCCTCGAGTCCCGCCCCGAACACCAGGATCTCCTGTTCCACGCCGTCCTCCAGGACCCGGAAGTTCTCGACGCCGAGACCGGTGACGAACTCTCCATCTCCGGTGGAGACCGCCACCGGTACCGAAACCAGGTCCACACCTCCCTCGAACTGGAAGATCTCCGGCTCCTGGGCGGAGGCGGCAGCGGCGAACAGGATCACCCCGCCTCCCATCAGGCTCCGAAGGCGGATCATGCGCGCCATTGTCCCACCCGGCCGCACGTTGACGCGAGCGCAGTGCGACGCTCCCGGCGGGGTTCGGGCCGGGTGCGCGGCTGGCGGCGGGAGTCCCAGCTGGCGATGCCGGCCGGGAACCGGCGCTCCACCGATCAAATCAGTCCGGTCACGCTCCGGATGGCCAGGTCAAAGCGGTTGAAGGGCGGCATCACGTAGACCCCGGCGGCGAGGTCCCGGGCCGCGGCAACCATGTCGCGCGCCACCGCGACGCCGACGTCGCGCGCTCCTTGCCGCGTGGGCGCCGCCGCCAGCCGGTCGCGGACCGGCTGCGGGACGCTCATTCCGGGGACCTCGTTGTGGAGGAACTCGGCGTTCCGGGAGCTGACCAGGGGCAGCACCCCCGCCAGAACCGGGATGCCGTAGCCGCGGACGTCGTTCACGAAGCGCTCGAGGAGGCGAGTCTCGTACACCGGCTGGGTGAGGCAGTACTGGGCGCCGGCTTCGGCCTTCTTCTCGAACTTCCCCATCTCGCTTTCCAGATCGGCGGCGGCCGGGTTCGCCCCCACTCCGATATGGAACGGGAGGGCGGCCCCCAGCGGATTCCCCGCGAGATCCAGCCCGTGGTTCAGGCCGCGCAGGATGCGCACCAGACCGACCGAGTCCACGTCGAAGACCGGGGTCGCGTGGGGGTAGTCGCCGAGCTTCGGCGGGTCGCCGGTGACCGCGAGCAGGTTGCGGATGCCGAGGGCGTGCGCGCCCAGCAGGTCCGACTGGATGCCGATGAGGTTCCGGTCCCGGCACTGGTAGTGGAGGATGGTCTCGACCTCGCCGCCCCGTTCGAGGAGCGCCGCGAAGGCGATGGCGCTCATGCGGGCGGTGGCCCGCGGGCCGTCCGCCACGTTCACGAAGCGGACCCCCGCGTCCGCCAGGTCGCGGACCCTGCTCAGGAACTTGCCCGGTTCGGCGCCGCGCGGGGGGTCCATCTCCACGGACACCGCGAACCGGCCCTCCGCCAGGCAACGGGCGAGGCCGGAGCGTTCCGGCACCGGCACCGCGGGCGCCTCGACGGGCGCCTCTTCCTCCGGAGCCGCGGCAACCGCGCGCTCCGGGGCCTTCACCCGGTCCGCGCGGGCGCCCGCGGATGCCGCCCGGACCACCCCGGCCACCGCGCCGATGTGCTCGGCGCCCGTGCCGCAGCAGCCGCCGATGAGCGAGACCCCGAGGCGCAGATACCGCTTGGCGTAGTGGGCGACGTAGTCCGGCGACGACGGGTAGAGGAAACGGCCTTCGGTCCGCTCGGGAATGCCGGCGTTCGGCTGGGCCACCAGCGGCAGGCTCACCGCGTCCCGCATCCGCTCGAGCGCGGTGAGGGTGGTGTCCGGCCCCACCCCGCAGTTCGAGCCGACCGCGTCGGCCCCGTTCCGCGCGAGCGTTCCGGCCGCCTGGTCCGCAGCCACCCCGAAGAGCGTCGTGGCCTGCTCGGAGAACGTCATCAGCACGATGACGCCGATGTCGGGGGCCACGTCCCGGGCCGCCGCGAGGGCCAGCCGGGCCTCCGCGAGGCTGGTGAAGGTCTCGATCAGGATCGCGTCCACGCCGCTCTCGACCAGCGCGGCGATCTGCTCCCGGAACCCGGCGGCGAACCCGGGAGCTCTCTCCTCGTCGAGCGGCCCTACGACCTCGCCGCTCGGCCCCACCGATCCGAACACCAGGTTGCCGGGCCGGATGGCGCTCCGCGCCACTCGGGCGCCGGCCGCGTTGATCTTCGCCACTTCGGAGGCGAGTCCGTGCCGGCCCAGCTTCCAGGCGTTGGCCCCGAACGTGTTGGTGCTGATCACCTCGGCCCCGGCGGCGAGGTGGGCGGCGTGGACCGCCCGGACCCGGTCGGGATCCGACCGGTTCAGATCCTCGAAGGAGCGCCGGGCGGCGACGCCGCCGGCATAGAGGGCGGTGCCCAGGGCCCCGTCGCCGACGCGCGGCCGTTCCCGCAGGAAAGCCGCCAGTTCGGAGCGGCGCATGCGATCCCGGTCTCCTCCGCTACGGGGCCCGGTACTTGCGCCGGGCTCCTGCTAGTACCCCGTGACCCAGCGGTGATCCACGACGAAGCGGAAGCCGGACGCCAGCGGGCGGAGGCCGAGTTCCGCGACCAGCGAACGCGAGAAGGCGTGCGCCAGGATGGCGTTCACGTCTTCTCCGCTGCTCGCGGCCCGTTCGTCGGCGGCGCTGGACGCCAGGTCGGTGACCAGCATGGTGCCCTCGACCGTTTCACTCCCGGACACCACCCTCAGGGACCAGGGCTGGTGCTTGTCGGTTTCGGCCCGTTCGGCGATTTCCGCGGCGCCTTCCCAGCGGGCGCCGCGGCCTTCAAAGCTGACCTGCATGGCGCGGGATTCTAGTGGCCCGGGGAGCGGTGACGTGCTAGGGGAGGGTGGGCGGCTCGAAGATCCGGGGGCCGCTGTTGCAGTCGAGGGTGTGCAGGAAGGCCACCAGGTCGGCGATCTGCCCGTCCGACAACTCCCGGTCCATCAGTTCGTCCGTGTCCAGATAGGGATTGGCCAGGCCGCCGCTCGCCATCAGCCGGACGGCTTCCTCGAGGGTCGCGACGCTTCCGTCGTGAAAGTACGGCGCGCTCTTCGAGATGTCGCGGAGCGTGGGCGTCTTGAAGGCTCCCTGGCAGGGCTCGTCCTCGGTGGTGCTGCAGACGTCCTCTTCGGTGGCCCGGGCCCGCCCGAGGTCCGGCTCCTCGGCGTCCATCCCGATGCCCACGTTGTGGAACTTCATGTCGGTGAAGAGCACGCCGCTGTGACAGGTGGCGCACCCGGCGCCGGCGGTGAAGAGTTCGGCTCCGCGCATGGCCGCTTCCGGGATGGCGCTCGCGTCGCCGCGCCGCCAGTCGTCATACGCGGTGTCGCCGCAATAGAACGCGTCCCGCTCGAAGGCCGCGATCGCCTGCACCACGTTGTCGGGAGTTGCGGGTCCCCCGAAGACCGCTTCGAACTGCTCCGCGTAGCCGGGAATCGCATTCAGGTCGGCCACCACCGCATCGGCGTCGGCCCCCATGTTGCCGCCGGTCCAGGCCGCGCGCGCCTGGGCCTCGAGCGAACCGCTGCGTCCGTCCCAGTAGAACTGGGTGTGGTACGCGATGTTCCAGAGCGTGGGGCTGGAGCGCGTCAGCACCCGGCCGAGGGCGCCTTCCGCAACCGGTTTGCCGTCGGTGAGGCCGTTCTCGACGAGGTGGCACGTGTAGCAGGAGCGAGTGCCGTCCGCCGAGAGGCGGGTGTCGAAATAGAGCTGCTTTCCGAGGGCGACCTTTTCGGGAGTCTGGGGATTGTCGGCCGGGATGACGGGGCTCTCGAAGTCCGCGGGCGGCCCGGGCACGAAGGGCGGCGGGGCCACGTCTTCGGCAGGCTCTTCGGCCGCCGGGGCACAGGCGAGCGCGGCGGCGAAAGCAGCGAGAACGAGGAGAAGTGAGAAGACCCGCATGGCAATACCCCGCTTCGGAAACGCCAGAAATGGGAGGTCGGATGGTACCAGCCGGCCGGCGCCGCCCCCCGATCGTTTTGCCACCGTCGGGGACGGCAGGACCCGGCAGTGATCGCCGGCCGGGGGGACCATCTGCCCCCGGGACGCGATAGGCTCCGGCGACGTGTCCCGCCGAGGAATTCTGGCCGCCGCCTTCGTCCTCGTTGCTTCGGTCCTGTTCGGAGGATCGCTGCTCGTCCGCCATCTGCTCCCCGCGCCCCAGGGCACCCCGCGGCAGATCCGGGAGATGCTCGCCGAGGCGATGCGGGAAGACCTGGGAGGGCCGCGTTTCGGACCGCCGCCAGCCCATGACTTCTATTTCACCCGGGCCGCCTATACGAGCTATGGCTGGCGCGGCTGGAGCGTGGACTACCCCAAGGCGGACGTGCAGTTCCTGATCGGGCTGCGGCGGATCACCAACCTCGATTCCTACGAGAACGAGAACAGTGTCCTGCTGACGGACCCCGAGCTCGGGAGATACCCCTTTCTCTACACGGTCGAGGTCGGCCACATGGCCATGACCGAGGAAGAAGTGCTCGCCCTGCGGCGGTACCTGCATCAGGGCGGCTTCCTGGTCGTGGACGACTTCTGGGGCACCGCGGAGTGGGTGAATTTCGCTCACGAGATGGGCCGCGTCCTGCCCGGCCGCCCGATCGAGGACGTGCCGCTGGACCATCCCGTGTTCCGCGCCTTCTTCGAGGTGAACGAGATCGTCCAGGTGCCCAACGTGGGTCAGGGGATCCGCGGCGGGCCGACCTGGGAAAGAGACGGGTACAACCCGGTGGTGCGGGGCATCTTCGACGACGAGGGGCGGCTGATGGTCCTCGTGAACTGGAACACCGACCTCGGGGACGCCTGGGAGTGGGCCGAGAACCCCTACTACCCGCTCCACTTCTCGAACTACGCCTACGCCATGGGAATCAACTTCATCATCTACGCGATGGCGCACTGATCCCGCCCGGCCCCTCTCCCGTGTTCCTCTCCGCCTTCGAATGGCTGCTGGGCAGTCCTCCGGTCGCGTTCGAGCGCGGGCAGATCGAACTGCTCGTTCCCTGGGGGATCTTCTGGATCGCGGCCGCGGTGATCGGAGGGCTGGTCTTCTTCCTGCTCGGCTATCGGCGGCTGGGAAGGCGGCTCGGGAAGCGGGGCCGCCTCCTGCTCGGGGCGGCGCGGTTCGCCGCCATCGCCCTCGTCCTGCTCTGCCTGCTTCGCCCGCAGCTGGTGCTGTCCCTCGTCGTACCGCAGGAAAACGTCGTCGGGGTCCTTCTCGACGACTCCCGGAGCATGCAGATCGCCGACGGGGAGGAGGGCCGGCCGCGGAGCGAGACGCTGCTCGCGGCCTTTCCGGATGAGCCGGCGGCGGGTCGCGGGGAGACCCCGCTCGGCAACCTCCTCCGGGAAAAGTTCGTAACCCGGCTCTTCCGTTTCGCCGAGGAGACCCGGCGGGTGGAAAAGGCCTCGGAGCTCGGTTTCACCGGGGCGCGCACCGACCTGCTCGGCAGTCTCACCCGGGTCGCCGACGAGCTCGCGTCGCTGCCGGTGGCCGGGATCGTCCTGGTGAGCGACGGGGCGGACACCGTGGCGGGAGGACGGGAGGACGATCTCGATCAGACGCTCCTCGACCTGAGGACCCGCGGAATCCGTGTCTATCCGGTGGCGGTCGGCCGTCCCGAGTTCGATGCCGATCTCGAGCTGGGGGTCCCGGACGTGCTGGCGCGGGTGCTGCGGGGTTCGCTCCTCGAAATCCGGCTGCCCCTCCGCGCCACGGGACTCGCCGGACGGACGGCGCGCGTGGAGGTCCTCGACGAGGGACGCATCATCGCCACGGAGACCGTCCGCCTGTCCGGCGACTCGGTCGAGACCGCCGTCACGCTGCTGGCCCCCGCGGAAGCGGCCGGGGCGCGGCGGTTGCGGTTCCGGGTGGCCCCCTTCGCCGGGGAAGTCCTGACCCGCAACAACGAGCAGAGCGTGCTGATGGAGGTGGACGATCAGCCGCTCCGGCTGCTCTATTTCGAGGGACAGCCGCGCTGGGAGTTGAAGTTCCTGCGGCGCGCGGTCGCCGGCGATCCGGAGCTGCACGTCTCCTGCCTGATCCGCACCGCGGAGGGGAAGTTCTACCGGGTGGACGTCGCGGACGCCCGGGAACTGGCCGGAGGGTTCCCGGACACGCGCGAAGAACTCTTCGGCTACGACGGGGTGATCCTGGGGAGTGTGGAAGCGAGTTTCTTCAGTCAGGACCAGCTCAACATGCTCCGTGACTTCGTGAGTCAGCGCGGGGGCGGCCTCCTGACCCTCGGAGGAACGAGCGCCTTCGGCGAGGGCGGCTACCGCGACACCCCGCTGGCGGAAGTCCTGCCGCTCGCGCTTCCGGAAGTGGCGGGGGCCCCCGCCGGCGCCCCGGACCGGGCGGTTCCGGCGGCCTTCCGCGAGCTCTCGATCCTGCCCACCCGCGCCGGTTCGTTCCACCCGGTCGCGCGGCTCGACCCGGACCCGCTCGCCAACACGGACCGGTACCGGGACCTGCCGCCGCTCTCGGCGGTCAACCGGCTGGGCCAGCCGAAACCGGGGGCGACAGTGCTCCTCGAAGGACTCGGCCCGGCGGAAGAACCCGAACCGGTGTTGCTGGTCCAGCGATTCGGCCGCGGCCGCTCCGCGAGCCTGACGGTTCAGGACCTGTGGGTGTGGCAGATGGACGCGAGCATTGCGCTCGAGGACGAGACGCACGAGGTGCTGTCGCGGCGCCTGCTCCGTTGGCTCGCGTCGGAGGCGCCCCGTCGGCTCGAAGTCTCCGCGGCGCCGGCCAAGTCCCTGGTCGGCGAGCGGGTGACCCTGCGGGCCCGGGTCGAGGACGAACGGTTCCTCGCGGTGAACGACGCTCTGGTGGAGGCCGAGGTCACCGGGCCGGACGGCGTCATCTCGGGGGTGCCGCTGCGCTGGACCGGACAGGGAGACGGTGAGTACTCGGGCGTTTACGTCCCCGCGGGGCCCGGCACGCATCAGGTGGAGATCCGCGCCGGCGGGGCCGGGCTGGGAGAGGGGCCCGAAGCTCCCCGGGCCGCGACCCTGTTCGAGGCCGGGGTCGTGGACGACGAGTTCTTCGACGCCGAAGCGGATCCCGAGCTGCTCGCCCGCATCGCGGAGGCCACCGGCGGGCGCCTCTTCGAGCCGGACGAGGCGGAGGCGCTGCTGACCGATCTGAGCCTCGCGGAATCGGGGACCACCGTCGTGGAGCGGCGGGAACTCTGGAACGTGCCGGCGGTGTTCCTGCTGCTGTTCGGGTTGCTGGCGGCCGACTGGGGCGTCCGGCACGCGCGGGGCCTTCCGTGAGCGGCGGTCCTTGCCGCCGCCGGACCGGGCGGCGGTTCGGAGCCGCCTTCCTCTGTGCTCTCTCCCTGGCGGGAGTCCGGGCGGAAGCGGGGGCAAGCGGCGCGGAGGATGTCCCCCAGTTGCTGATCGTCGCCGGTGTCGGCGGCACCCCCGAGCATCGGGAGCGGTTCTCGGGATGGGCCCGGGAACTCTGCGCCGCCGCGGTGGAGGCGCCTGCGCCGGGCCGGGTCCGGGTGCTGGTGGAGCGGCTTCCCGAGGAGGGAGCGCCGGACGCCTCCTGCGCTCCCGTCGCCCGGAGCACCCAGGAAGAGCTCGCCCGTGAAATCGCTGCGGCGGGCGACACGGACGCTACCGGGGCGGGACTGGTGCTGGTCCTGATCGGCCACGGGAGCGCGGGAAGCAGCCCGCGCTTTCAACTCCCCGGACCGGACCTGTCTCCGGAGCGCCTCGGCGAGATGTTGAACGGCTTCGGATCGGGGCCGGTCACCGTCGCGCACCTCGGAAGCGCCGCCGGGGCCTTCCTGCCGGCGCTCGCCGGACCCGGACGGGTGGTGCTCGCGGCGACGCGCGCCAACGAAACGAACGAGACCCGCTTTCCCCGGCATTTCGTTGCCGCTCTCGCCGGGGAGGAGGGCGACCGGAACAAGGACGGCCGCCTCTCGATGCTGGAGGCCTTCGATTTCGCCCGCCGCGGAGTGGAACGGGAATACGAGCAGGAGGGTCTGCTGCGTACCGAGCACGCGCTGCTCGACGACAACGGCGACGGGGTCGGCAGCCTCGAGCCGGAGATGGCGGCGGGGATGGACGGGGTGTTGGCCGGCCGGCGGACACTGCTCGTCCGGACCGCGGAAGCCGTCGCGGACGCCTCCACCGACGCGCCGGAGATCCGCCGGCTGGTCGCTGAACGGGACGCTCTCGCCGCCCGCGTGGACGCTCTCCGCGAGGCCCGGGAAGGGATGGAGGAGGAGGCCTATCTGGCCGAACTTGAGACGCTCCTCCTCCAGATCGCCGAACTCGCCGAACGGATTGCCGCGCTCCGGGAGGGGACGCGGTGAGAAGGTGGTCGCCCGGCCCCGCGCGGGCCGCGGCGGCGGTCCTGGCGCTGACCCCGCTGCTCGCGGGGCTTCCGGCCGCCGCCTCGTCCACGGCGCAGGAGGAAACCTCCGCCGCGGAGAGTTGGCCCGCGGGACCGGACGGCGCCGCGGCCGCCCTCCGCGGGGGCAGCTATGCGGAAGCCGAGGCCGCCTATCGCGCCGCGCTCTCCGAGCCCGGCGCCCGGCTGGGGCTGGCCGAGACGCTGCGGCTGACCGGCCGTTACCGCGAGGCTCTCGAAGTCCTGGAGGCGGGAACCGGCAAGGGGCCGCGGGCGGAGCTCGTGGCCCGGGCCGGCATCCATCTCGAGATCGGAGAGGCGGAGGCGGCGGAGAAACTGCTGCGGCGGCACATCGAACGGGAGGGTCCGGCGTCCGACGGGAGTTCTCTCGAGGCGGAGACGCTCCTCGGCCTGCTCGAGCTCCGCCGCGGGAAACGGGAGGCGGGCCTTGCTCGCCTGGATGGCGTGATCGACGCCTACAACACCCTGCCCGGGGGGGAGCTCGGAGCCCGCGAGCTCGCCGCGGCGGGGAGGGCCGCCGCCGCCCTCGGGTTCCAGAGTCCCGGACTGTTCCGCGACGCCCTGCGGGTCTTCGACGAGGCGGCGCTGCTGGACCCGGGCGATCCGCTGCCCCGGCTGCTGGCGGCGGAACTCCTGCTCGACAAGTTCAATACCGCCGAGGCCGCGGAGAGCATCACGGCGGTGCTCCGGAACAATCCCCGGCACCCCCGGGGTCTCTTCCTGACCGCCCGGCTCCAGGACCGTCCGGCCGCCGCCCTGGGCGAGGGCGGCGAGCTCGTCGACGCGCTGGCGCAGGCGCTGGCCGTCAATCCGAACCTTCCGCCGGCGCGGGCGCTCGAGGTCCAGCGGCTGCTGGAGCAGGACCGCCACGAGGAGGCTGAGCGCCGCGCGGCCGCCGCCGTGGAGGCCTTGCCGGACGCCCCCGAGACGCTCGCCGCCCTGGCGGCGGTCCGCCTGCTCGCCGGCGAGGAGTCCGCACTCTTCGAGCTGGAGGACCGCTACCTGCACAACTGGGCGGGCGATCCGCTCTTCGATCTGGCGCTCGCCTCCGCTGCGGAGCGGCGCCGCTGGTACCGGGAGGCCGCCCAACGGAGCCGCGCGGCGCTCCGGCGGAGCCCCGACTCGGCCGCCGCCCTGCGGCTGCTGGGTCTCAATCTGCTCCGGCTGGGGGACGCCGCCGAAGGCCGGCAGGTGCTGGAAGACGCCTTCCGGCGCGATCCGTTCGACGCCCTCGTCAAGAACACGCTCGATCTGCTGGACGAGCTGGACGGATTCGCGCGAGTCAGTGCGCCTCCCTTCGAGTTCGTCCTCCCGGCCGCCGAAGCGGAAGTGCTCCGCCCCTACGTGGAGGCGCTCTCGCGGGAAGCGGTGGACTCCTTTCGGAAGCGCTACCGGTACGAACCCCCGGAAACCCTTCGCATCGAGATCTACGACCGCTCCGCCGACTTCTCGGTACGGACGGTGGGAATCCCCGGGATCGGCGCCCACGGAGTCTGCTTCGGGAACGTGATCGCCCTCGAGTCCCCTTCGGCGCGGGAGATCGGGACCTACCACTGGGCCTCCACGCTCTGGCACGAGCTCGCCCACGCGGCGGCCATGGGGCTCACCGACAACCGCGTCCCGCGCTGGTTCACGGAAGGGCTCAGTCTGCTCGAGGAGCGCTGGCGCTTCGGCGACGGGGCGAGCCTTCCGTTCTACCTGGCGCTGCGGGACGGACGGCTGCTCGACATCCCGCACCTGGACGACGGGTTCGTGCGGCCGGCCTGGCCGGGGCAGGTGGGTGTTTCCTACTTCCACGCCTCGCTCGTCCTCGAGCACCTGGAGCAGGAGTACGGGTTTGCCGCCATCCTCGAGATGCTGGAGGGCTACCGGCAGGGCATGGACACTTCGCGGGTCATCGAAGAGGTCCTGGAGGTCACCCCGGAGGCGCTGGACCAGGCGGTCGACGCCGTGCTGGAGGCCCGTTTCGGGGAGACGGCGCGCGGGCTGCAGGAATCCGGCCCCGCAGGGCGGGGAACGCCCGTCCCGCCGCCGGAGCCCGATCGCGGAATCGACACCCTCGTGGCCCGCGCCGATGCGGCGCCGGCGAACTTCGCGGTGCAGATCCGGGTCGGGATCGCGCTCCACGAAGCCGGCCGGAACGCCGAGGCCACCGAACGTTTTGAGCGCGCCGCCGAGCTCGCCCCCGAATACGGCGGCGCGGACGGGCCCTACCGCTATCTTTCCCGCCTGTACGCCGACGCCGGTCAGCCCGATCTGGCGCGGCTCTCCCTCCACGACCACTTGAAGCGATTCCCGGCGGCATACGATGAGTGGCTCCGGCTGGCGGCCACCTACTCCGAGGCCGGAAACCCCCGCGAGGCGGGAGCGGCGTTGACGTCCGCCATCGAGGCGTATCCCATGCTTCCCGAGCCGCACGAACGCCTCGCCGAGGCGGCGGCGGCGCAGGGCCTCGCCGATCTGGAGGTCCGCGAACGGCAGGCGGCGCTGGCCAGCGGCGTGCCCGACCGCGCCGGCGCCCTCTATTCGCTGGCGCTCGCGCACTTCCGGGCCGGGGACCGGACCGCGGCGCGGCGCCGGGTGCTCGAGGCGCTCGAGATCGCGCCGACGTTCGACCCCGCCCTCCGGTTGCTGCTGGATCTCAGGAGAGAGGGCTGAATGTCACCGCCGGAGCGAGGCTGGAGGACCGTGCGACGCGCCGGCGCCGCCACCCTGCTGGCGAGTGCGCTGGCCGCGGGCCTGTTCGCGGCCGGCCGGCTGGAGGGCGTGTCGGAGGACTCCCCGGGGACCCGGGACCGGTTCGATCTCACCGCGACCTTCCGTCCGGACCCGAACGCCGTCGAGCTTCCCCTCGAGTACGACAACTATCCCTACAGCGACCGCTTCACCTTCGCCCGGATCCGTTTCGAGCCCCCGCGCTACCGCCGGGGGCCGTTCTACTGGGACCTCGACCTGAAGTGGAACCACGACTATCCGTGGGGCGAGGAGAACTTCACCCGCATCCTGGGGGAATACACCTCGCTCACCCTCAACGAGGGCGGCGGCGACATCTACTCGCTGAACGAGGCGGCCCTCTTCAAGCGCCCCTTCGCCTACCTGTGCGAAGTCGGGTACTGGAATCCGAGCGATCAGGAGGCCGAGAACCTGCGGGCGTGGCTCCTCAAGGGCGGGTTCCTGGTGGTGGACGACTTCGTGCAGTCCCGGGCGCTCGACAACTTCCTCTTCCAGATGGAGCGCGTCCTTCCCGGCTACACGGCGGTGGAACTCGACGTTTCGCACCCGGTCTTCGATTCCTTCTTCCACATCGAGACGCTCGACTTCGAGCACGTCGGCCGTCCGGACCTCGTGCCCGTGTACTACGGGTTCTTCGAGAACGACGATCCCGACCAGCGCCTGATGGTGATCGCCAACTACAACCACGACATCGGCGACTACTGGGAGTGGTCGGGCAACGCCTACTGGCCGGTGGACCTCACCAACGAGGCGTTCAAGCTCGGCGTGAACTACGTGATTTACGGAATGATCCACTGACCACCGGAGCGTGGTCGAAACGGAGGAGCTCTTGTCAGATCAGGACCTGAACCCCGGTGGAGGCGCGGCCGCGGTCGCCGAACCGCCGGAGCTTTCCGACGGCGATCTCGCCGAACGGATGCGGGAGGCCGCCGAGCGCATCACCAGCGAGATCCGGAAGCGGATCATCGGCCAGGAGCAGGCGGTGGAGGAGGTGCTGATCAGCCTCTTCGTCGGTGGCAACAGCATCATCACCGGCGTCCCCGGACTCGCCAAGACGATGATCGTCCAGACCCTCTCCGAGGTCCTCGCCCTGCGTTTCCAGCGGATCCAGTTCACTCCGGACCTGATGCCCTCGGACATCACCGGGACGGACATCATCCAGGAGAACCCGGAGACCGGGAAGCGCAACCTGGTGTTCGTTCCCGGGCCGGTGTTCGCCAACATCGTGCTGGCGGACGAGATCAACCGCACCCCGCCGAAGACCCAGTCGGCCCTGCTGGAGGCGATGCAGGAACACCAGGTGACCGTCCAGGGCCGCACCTATCCGCTGCCCGAGCCCTACTTCGTCTTCGCCACCCAGAACCCGATCGAGCTCGAGGGAACCTACCCGCTTCCCGAGGCGCAGCTCGACCGCTTCCTGTTCAACATCATCATCGACTACCTGCCGGTGGACCAGGAGCGCGAGGTCGTTCGCGCGACGACCTCCGACCTGGACCCGGAACTGGAGAACGTCCTCTCGGGCGAAGAACTCCTCGAGTTCCAGCGGCTGGTCCGCCGGGTGCCGGTCTCCGAACCGGTGCTCGCCTATGCCGTCGAGCTGGCCCGGCGCAGCCGGCCGGGAGAGGAGGGCGCGCCTGATTTCGTGAACGAGCAGGTCCAGTACGGGGCCAGCGTGCGCGCCGCGCAGTTCTCGGTGCTCGGCGGGAAGGCCCGGGCGTTGATGCACGGCCGCCATCACGTGGCGATCGAGGACGTGCGGGCGCTGGCGCCACCCATCTTCCGGCACCGGGTGCTGCCCAACTTCCAGGCGCAGTCCGAAAAGGTGGACTCGGAAGCCATCGTGCGGCGGCTGATCGAGGAAGTCCCGGCGCCCGCCTCGCGGATGTAGCGAGCCCTCCGGACCTACCTGGTGGATCGGGCGATGCCGGCGGCGCAGACGAGATTCATCGATCCCGTGGCGCTCGCCCGGATCTCCAACCTGTCGCTGGTGGCGAAGATGGTGGTGCAGGGATTCATCAGCGGGTTGCACCGTTCGACCTTCCTGGGGCGTTCCATCGATTTCGCCGAGCACCGGCCCTACATGCCCGGAGACGACATCCGGAGACTCGACTGGCGGCTCTTCGCGCGCTCCGACCGTTTCCACGTGAAGGAATTCGAAGCCGACACCAACGCCAACTTCCTGGTCGCCGTCGACGTCTCGCGCTCCATGGACTTCGGCTGGCGCGGGATCCGCAAGCTGGACTACGCGCGTTTCCTGGCCGGCAGCCTGGCCGCTTTCTCCCGCGCCCAGCGGGACCGGGTGGGGCTGGGCATCTTCGACCACGAGCTGCGGGAGTTCGTCCCGCCGTCGGCCAGGCACCTCGAGACCGTGCTCCAGCATCTCGCCCGGGCCACCCCGCCACCGGAGGCGGACCCGCAGCGGGGGAAGACCTCCGCCTCCGGTCTGGGGCAGCCGCTGGCCCGGCTCGGCGCCGCGCTCGGACGGCGGGGCCTGGTGGCGGTGGTTTCGGACTTCTACGAGCCGCCCGAGCAGGTCCTGGCGGCGTTCGACCGGCTGCTGGTGACCGGACACGACGTCATGGCGTTCCACGTCCTCGACCCGGCCGAGGTGGACCTCGATCTCGACGGGGTCCCCGGCTTCGAGGAATCGGGTACGCGGTTCCGCGACCTGGAGTCGGGCGCCCTGCTCGACCTCTCGCCCACCCGGGCCCGGTAGCGCTCCCGGGCGCTCCGGGCGGGCCTGGTGCGGCGTGAGGTGGACTACGTCCTGACCGACACCAGCACGCCGCTCGACTTCGCGCTGTTCCGCTACCTCAGCGAACGGGAAGGACGCCGGCGCCGGCGATGAGTTTCCTGGCCCCGCTGTTCCTCCTCGGCGGCCTCCTCGTCGCCCTGCCCATCGTCCTGCACCTCACCCGCCGACGCCGCGAGCCGGTCCCGTTCCCGTCGTTCCTGCTGCTCCGGTTGACGAGCGCGACGGCGCGCTTCAAGCGGCGCCGCTTCCGGAACATTCCCCTGCTGATCCTCCGCTGCCTGGCGCTGCTGCTGCTCGCCGCCGCGTTTGCCGAGCCGGTGCTGCGCGGAGCCGCGCTCGCCGGCGGGGAAGGAGCGGCGCTCGATCGGGCGGTGCTCGTGGATCGATCCCTCAGCATGACGGTGGGGAACCGGATGGCGGCCGCCCTCGAGGCGGCGCAGGAGGAACTGAGCGGGCTGGGCCGGGACGATCGGGCCATCGTGGTCGGGTTCGACGGGCGGGCGGCGGCGCTCACCGAGCTGACCGGGGATCCGGGGGTGCTCGCGCCGGCGGCGGCCAACCTGACGGTGGGGGGCGGCGGCACGAGCTATGCCCCCGCGCTCGGCCTTGCGGGGCGCCTGCTGCCCCCCTCCCCGGGCCGGAGGCGGGAAGTGGTGCTGATCTCGGATCTGCAGCGGAGCGGGTTCGAGGACGGCCGGCCGCAGCCCAGCCTGCCGCCCGGCGTCGAACTCCGGGTGCGCCAGGTGAGCGCGGACCCACCGGCCAACGCCTGGATCGCCGACGTCTCGGTGGTGTCCGAGGGCCGGGAGCAGCTCGTCGTGACCGCCGAGGTGGGCTTCGCGCCGTCTCCGGCGGCCCCGGAATGGAGCGGCGAGATCGAGCTCCTGCTCTCCGGCCGCCAGGTGGACCGCAAGAACCTGACGGCGGCGGCCGACCGGATGACGACCGTCCGCTTCGACCCGGTCCTGCGCCCGAGCGAGCCGCTCGCCGCCGAGGTGCGGCTGCCGGGAGACGGTTTTCCGGGGGACGACCGCTTTCACCTGGTGATCCATCCGGAGTCGGCGATCCGGGTCGTGGACCTTGGCGGCGGTCCGCCCTCGGTGTACGTCAGTGAGGCGCTCGGGGTGGGCGTGGCGCCCGGGTTCCTGCTGGACCGCGGTCCGGCCCGGGGAGAGTCCGCGGTGCGGGGTGCGCTCGAGGCCGTCCGGGTGGCCCTCGTCCGCGACCCGGGCCGCCTCGATGCCGGTGCGGCGCGCGC
Source organism: uncultured Acidobacteriota bacterium (assembly GCA_964448205.1). GTDB lineage: Bacteria > Acidobacteriota > Vicinamibacteria > Marinacidobacterales > Marinacidobacteraceae > Marinacidobacterium. Next base: position 3,942 of record CAYUVU010000299.1, on the reverse strand, counting down.
GCTCGGGGACTTTGTCGAGGCGGGCGGGGGTCTGGTGATGGCAGCGGGGCCGCGCCGCCTGTCACGGGCGGCGCGCGAGGAACTCGAAACGTTCGCCCCGGCGGTGCCGGAGGGTTTCGTGGACCGCGATCCGGCGGGCCGTCTCGGAGACCTGGCGGCCCGTCACCCGGTCTTCGAGCCCTTCGCGGGCGAGGGCTCCGCGGTACTCGGCGCGCTCGCCTTCTTCCGTTACCGGGCGCTCGCCGCGGTCCGGGCGGATGCAGCGACCCTCGCCCGCTTCGACGACGGCAGGCCGGCCATCGTGGAGTCGGAGTGGGGAGAAGGGAGGACGCTGCTGTTCGCTTCCTCGCTCGACGCGGAGTGGACCGATCTCCCCCGGCGCGCCGCGTTCGTCCCGCTGCTGCACCGGATGGTGGAGGTCGCCGCAGGGCATGAACGGATCCCGATCGCCTATCGGGTCGGCGAGAGCGTGGACCCCGGCGCCGCGTTCCGGTTGCCGGACGGGCGGGGCGGCGAGGCACAGGAAGTGCTGGCCGACGCACCCTCGGGGGAGCGCAGCGTCCTGAGCGGCATGGACGCGCTGCGGCTGGCGGAACCCGGTTTCTACCGGGCCCGGCGGCCCGGGGCGGCGGAGTTCCGCCAGATCGGAGTGAATCCTCCCCTCGCCGAATCGGACCTTCGCGCGCTCGACCCCGCCGAAGTCCGGATCGCGGCGGTGGCGTCCGCGGCAGGGGAAGCTCAGGCGGCCGCAACGCCGGTCGCCCCGGACCTGCCGGGGCGGGCCGCCTCATGGCTGCTGCTCGCCGGGCTCCTGCTGCTCCTGGTGAGCGAGGCGTGGGCCGCGAACCGAAGCGCGGCGCCCGGAGTCCCGGGATGACTCCTGCCGGAAGGAGCCTCGGCGCGGCGGCCCGCTGCGGGGGTGCCTATACTCCGGCAACCACTCGCCCATGACGACACTCGGGCTGCACTCGTCGCCACGGTCTTCCGGTGGCGACCTCCTCCGGGTCATCCGGCGGGTGCGGAACCGCTGGCGCACCCGGCGTCTCATCCTCGGCTTCACGATGGTGGGGGCGGCCGCCGTGCTCGTCGTCGGCGTGTCGTCGGCGGCGATGGATGCGCTGCTCTACGCGCCGTGGGTGGTCCGCGGGCTGCAGGCGGCGGCGTGGCTCACCTTCGGCGCCGCCGTCTGGCGTTTCGTCATCCGGCCGCTGCGCTCCCGGGTGACCGACGAGCAGGTGGCGCTCTACGTCGAGGAGCACGATCCCACGCTGCGGGAATCGGTCAGTAGCGGGGTCGAGCTGGCGCAGCGGGATCCGCGGGACGACGCCGCCGCCGCCGGGATTTCCACGGACCTCACGCGGCTGGTCGTGGAAGAGGCCATCCGGCGCCTCGAGACGCTGAACGAGGGCCGCCTGGTCGAAAGTTCGGCGCTCCGCCGGGCCGGCGGCGCCCTCGCCACCGTCGGTGGGGTGGCCGTCGTGGCTTCCCTGCTCGCCCCGCCCGCGCTGCTTCGCGGCGCCGCCCTCCTCCTTTCGCCGTGGGGGGACATCCGCGACACGAACCCCTACCGCGTGCTGGTGGAGCCGGGCGACGCCGCCGTGGCGCGCGACTCGGACCGGTGGATCGCGGCCCGGCTGGAGGGGTTCACGGCGGAGCGCGTGGACCTCCGCACCCGCATCGAGGGGAGCGCGCTCTGGGAGACGGTCCCCATGCTGCCCGACCCGGAGGACGGCGCGTTCCGGCACCTGCTGCTCGGGATTCCGGAAGCGACGGACTACTACGTCGATGCGGACGGGGTGCTCTCCCCGACCTTCCGCATCGAGGTCGAGGACGTCCCCTACGTGGGGCGCATCGGCCTGGTCTACCGATACCCGGCGCACACCGGACTCGGTCCCCGCGAGGTCGAGGACGGAGGAGACATCGCCGCCGTGGCCGGCACGGTCGTGGAAGTGCAGGTGATCCCCACGGTGCCGGCGGCGGCCGGCGTGCTGCGCCTGGAGCCGGGCCCGGTCGAGATCCCTCTCGAAGCGCCCGAGGCGCCCGCAGACTCGCCCACCGGTGCGGGCGCCGAGGTGCTGACGGCCAGTCTGCGGCTCTCGGAGACCGGCTCCTACCGGGTGGCGCTCGCCGGACCGGACGGGAATCTCCGCACGGCCTCCCGCGACTACCTGATCGAGGTGCTCGAGGATCTGCCTCCCATCGTGCGGTTCCTGCGGCCGGGCAGGGACACGCAGGCCAACCCGGTGGAAGAAGTGTTCACCGAGGTTCTCGCCGAGGACGACTATGCGTTGCGGCGGGTCGAGATGCGGGTCTCCGTCAACGGTGGCGCCGAGACCCGAGAGGTGCTCGCCTCGGGAGGGGCCCGGGACGAGATCCAGTCCGGGCACACCCTGTTCCTCGAGGAACACGATCTGGTGCCGGGCGATCTCGTTTCCTACTACGCGGTCGCCCGGGACGGGGCCGGCGCCGAAGCCGCCACCGACATCTTCTTCATCGCGGTGCGGCCGTTCGACCGGACCTACCGGCAGGGCGACACCATGCCGGGTGCGGGCGCCGGCGGCGGGGGCGACGGACTCGACGGCACGCTCAGCCTGCGCCAGAAGCAGATCGTCGTCGCCACCTTCAAGGTCCTCCGCGACCGCGACGGAATGCCGGCCAGCGCGGTCACCGAGACCGTCGCCACCATCGGTCTTGCCCAGGGGCGGCTCCGGGAGCAGGTGGCGACCCTGAACCGCCGCCTCCGCAACCGCGGCATCGGGGCCACCCCCGAGTTCTCCGAGATCGTGGAGCATCTCGATGCCGGGCTCGTGGAGATGACGGTTGCCGAGGAACTGCTCATTGCCGGCAATCCGGAGGATGCGCTTCCCCGGGAGCAGAAGGCGCTGACCCACCTGCAACGCGCCGATGCGGTGTTCCGTGACGTCCAGGTCGCGTTCGGCCAGGGGGGCGGCGGTGGCGGGGGCGGCGGTCCGCGCGCCCAGGCCGAGGATCTGGCGAGTCTGTTCGAACTCGAGATGGACAAGCTCCGCAACCAGTACGAGACGGTGGAGCAGCAGCGCCGCTCGTCCGCGGACAACGAAGTGGACGAACTCCTCCAGCGCCTTGCGGAGCTTGCCCGCCGCCAGGAACAGGAGAACGAACGGATCCGGCGCGGAGTGCGCCAGTCCGGGGGCGGCGCCGGCTCGGCCCAGAACCAGCTCGCGGGCGAGGCGTTCGAGCCCGGACCTCGCGGCCGTTTCCCGGAGGCTGCGCGACGCGGCGCAGGACATGCGGTCGGCCAGCAACAGCTCCGAGGGGCTGGAAAGCGGCCTGTCGGCCGCGAACGAGCTGCGGAACGCGCGCCGCGATCTCGACGGGCAGCGGCGGGAGCGCCTCGGGCGCGACGTCCAGAACGCCCTCGACGAGACGAAGCGCCTCCGGGCCGCGCAGGACCGGATTCGCGCCGCCGTCGGAGATCTGGAAGCCGAACGCACCCGCGAGGCGATCACCCGTGTTTCGGGACAGAAACAGGACCTCGCGGAGCGGGTCCAGCGGCTCGAGCAGCAACTCGACGAGGTCAGCCGTGACTGGAGCCGCGATGAACCGGAGGCCGCCGAGGCGGTCGGCGAAGCCGCCGACGGCATCCGTGACCGGAAGCTGAAGGAGAAGATCCACTACTCCCGCGGGGTCGCGGCGCAGCGGTCGCCGGACTACGCCGACCAGTTCGAGTCCATGATCGCGAACGATCTCGAAGCGCTGGAGCAGGACCTCACCGCGGCCCGGGAAGTGGTGGAAGGCTCCGACCGCGCCGGCCGCGACGACGTCCTCGACCGGGCGGCGAATCTGGTCCGCGGGCTCGAGGGCCTGCGGAACCGTCTCGCCGACCGCGCAGAGCAGTCGGAACCCCAATCCGGCTCGGAATCGCAGGGTTCGTCGGAGGAGGAGTCTCGCGGGGGGCAGGGA
>CAYUVU010000298.1:0-2603 GCA_964448205.1 uncultured Acidobacteriota bacterium | reverse complement strand
GTCCTGATCCGACTCGCGTTCCGCCGCCGTCTTGTAGTCCCGGTCCTCGTCCGAAAGCGAGTGGGGCTGCAGCCGGATCACGCGGGCGTGGACGAGGGCCGGCCCCTCGCCCGCGCGGACGTAGTCGAACGCCTCCTCGAGGGTGCGGTAGGACTCCTCGTAGTCGCAGCCGTCGCACTCGAGGACCTTCAGGTCGGGGAAGCCGCGGGCGAGCGGGGCGATCGAGCCGCCGGCGGTCTGGTGCTCGACCGGCACGGAGATGGCGTAGCCGTTGTCCTGGATCAGGAACACGACCGGCAGCCGGCGGAGCGAGGCGCTGTTCAGCGACTCCCAGAACTCGCCCTCGCTGGTCGCGCCGTCGCCGCCGCTCACCAGCACGATCCCGTCGCCGTTCGGGGCGGCGGGAAGCCCCGGGATGCGGTGGCGGCTCAGGTAGCGCTCCGCGTACGCGGTGCCGACCGCGTGCAGGAACTGCGTTCCCACGCAGCTCGAGTGGACGGTCAGGCCGAGCGACCGCTTGGAGAAGTGCGAAGGCATCTGCCTTCCGCCCGAGGAGGGATCGGCTTCGGCGCCCCAGGAAGCCGCGAGCTGCTCGAGAGCGGTCAGGCCCAGCCCGGTGGCGAGCGCGCGGTCCCGGTAGTAGGCGTAGACCCAGTCGGTCTTCGGCCGGAGCAGGGCAGCGGCGGCCGCGGTGACGGCCTCGTGGCCGGCCGAACTGACCTGGAAGAACGCCTTGTTCTGACGCTTCAGGGCGATTTCCCGCTGGTCCACCTCCCGGGAGGTGAGCATCACCCGGTAGGCGGCTTTCAGTTCTTCCGGACTAAGCGCGGGAGTGTCTTCGGGTTCGCCCTCGACGACCGCGTCGCGCCCGTTTCCGTTCGCGGCCTCGCCGGTCCGCTCGTGGAGCCCGTCAGCGGCTCCGGAAGCCGCTTCGGAAACGGCGCCGGAGTCCCGGCCGTTCGAACCCGGGAGGTGCTCGTCGGACATCAGTGGGACAACACGTCAGCGGATCGCCAGCCGGCCGCAACCTTCATCGGGGTATGAAGAAACGCGATCCGAGTCATCAGGGAAGGGGCCAAAAAATGTTAGCAGACGGCTGGAGCGCCGGCCGGTCGCCTGGTCCTTCCGCCCCGCCATCCAGGCGCACAGCGCACCATGGTTCCGCGGCCCATGGGGCCGCGGGCGCCGGTCTGAAGGCCGCTACCGCGAGAACCGGCCGGCGCTCCCCGCTCCTACCTTGCGAGGGCTTCGCCCGGCTTCTTGCGGTACTGCCGGTACTCGTAGGTCCGGTCGCGTTCTTCCGCGAGACGCATCCCCTCGTCGTGGGGGAACATGTGGATTGCGTCGTAGTCGGGCGGGCAGAACTTGGCGCAGAGCTGACACCCGATGCAGGTCTCCACGTTCACCTCGCACACCTGGCCGATCGACCGGGGCTCGGGATCGGGGACCAGGGTGATGCAGTCCTTGACCGGACAGACGGCGATGCACATTTCGCAACCGCGGCCGAAACACTTGCCGGCGTCCACGTAGGCGAGGATCTTCGGCTGGCGCTTCCGGGGTCCGGTGATCAGGACATCCTGCATGGCGGAAAGCGTATCATTCGGACCGTGCCGACCGCCGAGGATTCCGTAGCCCAAGCCAGCGGCCCGGAGCTTTCCCCGCCGAGCGCGAAACTGCCGCCGCCCGGCATCCACTATCGCCGGGGTCTCGGGCTGCGGAAAGAGATCATCGAGCCGCTGACCGAGGACTATCGGGGGCATCTGGTCCGCTTCGCCCGTGATCACGACTATCGGCTGCGAGCCGGTGGACTCCGGTTCCTGATCGCCCACGAATTCGGCTTCTGCTACGGGGTGGACCGGGCGATCGAGTACGCCTACGAGGCGCGCCTGCGCTTTCCCGACCGCCGGATCTTCCTGACGGGCGAGATCATCCACAACCCCTACGTGAACCGCCGGCTCTCCGAGTTCGGGATCCTGTTCCTCGAGACCGGGTCGCCGGAGGAGAAATTCGCCGAGGTGGGACCGCAGGACGTGGTGCTCCTGCCCGCCTTCGGGGTTCCCACCGCCGAACTGGACGTGCTGCGCCGGAAGGGCTCCATCCTGGTGGACACCACCTGCGGCTCCGTCATGAACGTCTGGAAAAACGTGGACCGCTACAAGCGTGACGGGTTCACGTCGGTGGTCCACGGAAAGTACGCCCACGAGGAAACGAGGGCGACCACCTCGCGCGCCGGAACCTATCTGGTCGTCCGCGACATGGCCGAGACCCAGGACGTCTGCCGCTATATCGAGGCCGGCGAGACCCGGGGGACGAATGGCGGCGCGGCGCCACTCACCCGGGACGGGTTCATCGAGCAGTTCGCCGCGGCCAGTTCGCCGGGCTTCGATCCCGACCGCGACCTCGGAAGGATCGGACTGGCGAACCAGACCACCATGCTCGCCAGCGAATCGCTCGAGATCGCGGCGGTGCTCCGCGACTCGATGGCCCTCCGCTACGGCGAGGAGGAACTCGCCGGCCGGTTCCGGTCCTTCGACACCATCTGCAGCGCCACCCAGGAGCGCCAGGACGCGGTCCTCGAGCTGCTTCGGGAGGACCTCGACCTG
>CAYUVU010000297.1:0-11574 GCA_964448205.1 uncultured Acidobacteriota bacterium | reverse complement strand
CCTTTTCACAAGAAAGTAACGACAAATCGGAACTCGCCGAAGTGCGCGCTAGCGCGCGAGGGAGTTTCGATTCCCGAGCCAGGAGCGGTTGGAAGCCGGGTTCCCCGGCCCCAACCCCGCCCGCTCCGGGGCCTGCGTGCGGCTCACGCCGCACTTGCGGCACGCCGGCGCGAAGCGCCTGGGCGGATCGGGAACGGGGCGACCTACTTGTGCCCGATCGCGTCCAGCCACAGGGCGTCAGGGGCGCCCCGTTCCCGGTCCGCTCAGACCTGGTGCCGAAGGGGGGACTCGAACCCCCACGGGATCACTCCCATACGCCCCTCAAGCGCACGTGTCTACCATTCCACCACTTCGGCAGCGGTGAGGACCGGCAGGACTCGCTGGCCGCCGGGCTCGGAATTATAGGGTTCGGGCGAGCGGCGGGACCCGATCAGGATCCGGACTCGGGCTCTCCGCTTTCTTCCCCGGATTCGGGAGCTTCCGGATCTCCGCCTTCTCCGGCCGGGTCATCGACAGGCGCCGGGGTATCCGCCGCGGGCGCCGGAATCGCCACGCCCCCTCCGGGCACCACGCTCTGGGACTCCAGATCGTCCTGCACGTAGCCGAGGAGGAGGGAGGTGACCATGAAGGTGGCCGCGACCACCGCGGTCACCTTGGTCAGCAGGGTCGCGGTTCCCCGGGCGCCGAACGCCGCCTGGCTGCCGGCGCCGCCGAAGGCGCTCGCGAGGTCCTGGCCCTTGCCCTGCTGGGTGAGCACGACGAGGATGAGGAAGAGACAGACGAGGATGTGGATGATCGTGAGCAGAATGGTCATGGGTTTGGCTTTTCCGGTTCAGGGGCGGGCTCGTCCCGATGCGGCGCGGCGGCCCGGCGTCCGGCTCGCCGCTCAGCCGGCGGCGTGGCAGATGTCGAGGAACGAGTCGGCGCGGAGACTGGCTCCGCCCACCAACAGGCCATCCACGTTGGCCCCGGAAAGGATGGCGCGGGCATTATCGCCCTTCACCGACCCTCCGTAAAGGATGGGCGTCCGCTCGGCCGCCCCGGACCCCGCGAGCGCGGCCAGACTGGAACGGATGACGCGGTGCATCGCCTCCGCGGTGTCCGGGGTCGCGGCCCGGCCCGTTCCGATGGCCCAGACCGGTTCGTAGGCGACCGTGAGAGAAGGCAACTGCGTGTCCGAAAGGCTGCGGACGACCGCTTCGAGTTGTCCCCGGACCACGTCTTCGGCCGCCCCGGCGTCCCGCGCTTCGGCGGTCTCGCCGACGCAGACCACCGGCCGCATCCCGCCGTCGAGCACCGCGAGCGTCTTGCGGCGGACATCCTCGTCGCCGTCGCCGAAGACGTGACGCCGCTCGGAGTGGCCGGCCAGCACGATCGAGCAGCCGGCGGCCGCCAGCATGGGCGCCGACACCGCGCCGGTGAAGGCGCCCTCCCGCTCGTGGAAGACGTCCTGCGCCGCGAGCCCGACGGAGCTTCCCCGGATCGCGTCCGCGACCGGCGCGAGGGCGGTGAACGGGGGAGCGACGGCGACCTCCGCCCGGCCCGGACGCAGGCCGGCGACGATTCCGGCGGCGAGCGCGGCCCCTTCGGCCCCGGTCTTGTGCATCTTCCAGTTTCCGATGACGACGGTGCGGCGGGTTGATTCGTGGTCAGGCATCGGCGAGGGCCTCCACCCCCGGGAGCGGCTGCTCGGCGAGAAAGGCGAGGGACGCCCCGCCGCCGGTGGAGAGGTGGCTGATCCGGCCGGACAGGCCGGCACGCCGCACGGCGGCGAGCGAGTCTCCGCCGCCGACGATGCTGGTGGCGCCCCGGCCGGTGGCTTCGGCCACCGCCTGCGCCACGGCGGTCGTCCCCTCGGCGAAGCGCGGGTCCTCGAAGAGCCCCATGGGTCCGTTCCAGACGATCGTCGCCGCGTCCCGGAGGTGGGCGGCGAAGGCGGCGCGCGATTCCGGGCCGATGTCGAGCCCCATCCAGTCGGCCGCGATCTCTCCGATCGGCAGGGTGCGCACCGGACCCGCGTCCGGCGCCGGCGCCGTGCAGTGGTCCGTGGCCAGCACCAGGCGGCCGGAATGGTCCTCGAGGAGCTTCGCGGCCTCGGCGACGCGGTCGCGCTCGACGAGGGAGCGGCCGGTCGGGAGTCCCTGCGCGGCCGTGAAGGTGTAGGTCATCGCTCCTCCGATCAGCACGCGGTCGGCGTGTCCGAGCAGCGAGAGGATGACCGGCAGCTTGTCCGAGACCTTGGCGCCGCCGAGGATCGCCACGAAGGGGCGGGGCGGGTCCCCGAGCGCCAGGCCGAGCGCCTCGAGCTCCGTCTCCAGCAGGGGGCCGGCCGCGGCGCGCGGAAAACGGCGGGCGCAGGCGTCCACCGAAGCATGGGCCCGGTGCGCCGCGCCGAAGGCGTCGTTGACGTACTCGTCCCCGTAGGCCGCGAGCGCCGCCGCGAACCCGGGTGCGTTCCGCGTTTCGCCCGGGTGGAACCGGAGGTTCTCCAGCAGGAGGACCTCGCCGGGCCGGAGTTCGGGGGGGCCGCCGCCTGGGTCCCCGACCGGCCTGGCCTCGAAGCCGACCGCGCCGCCCAGGAGCTCCTGGAGCCGCTCGGCGACCGGGCGCAGACTGAGCGTGGGGTCCGGCTCTCCCCCGGGCCGTCCCAGGTGGGAGGTGACCACGACCGCCGCTCCCATCTCACGTGCGGTGCGGATCGCGGGCAGGGCGGCCCGGAGGCGGCTGTCGTCCGCCACCCGCCCGTTCGCGAGCGGTGCGTTCAGGTCGGCCCGCAGGAGAAGGCGCCGGCCGCGCAGGTCGAGATCGGCGAGCGTCAGCTTCCGGGCGGTCCTGGGCACGGCGGCCAAACCTTACCTTCGGCGGGGCGGTGGTATGTTCCGCCGCCCACACGCGGCTTCAGGTTTTCGGCCGGGCGGTTCGCCGCCTGGCCGGACGAAGAGGGAACCGGGTGTCATTCCCGGACGGCCCACGCCACTGTGATCGGAATGCCCTTTCCGGGCGGTCCCGCTTCGGCGGGACGGCAACCACTCCCGGCGCCTGCCGGGGGGAAGGTGGAAAGGGTGGATGCCTCGGCCTCCGGGCCGGAGCGTCCGGTCCGTAAGTCAGGAGACCTGCCGGGAGCCCGAACCTTTGAAACCCTCTTCGTTGGGAAGGGACTGGTTCTTGAGACTCGCCCGCCGCCACACCGACTCCCGAGTTCGGGCTGAACGGCGGCCGGCCACGTCTTCCAGCACCGATGTCGGCCCCCGAGGAGCGCTCCGCGCCTCAAGGAGGGCCGGCTCATGCGTTTTCTCTCTTCTATCCCCTGGATCACCTCGCTAACCCTCGCTCTCGCGGCCACGACTCTCTCGGCGCCGGCCGCCTCGGCGGCGGACCTCCGGGTCCTCGTCCTGGATCCGGACGGCGGACCGGCGGCCGGCGCTCTGGTCGTCGCCGACGCCCTCGCCGGCGAGAGCCGGGTCACCGCGACCACCGGTGACGACGGGCGGGCACTGATCGAGGCAGTCCCCGAAGGGCGGTACCTGGTTTCCGCCCGTTCCGCCGACCTCGCGGCGGCCCCGATCGAAGTCACGCTCGCCGAGGGAGCGATCGGCGCCGTCGAGATGGCGCTTCGTTTCACCGCGGTCCGGGAGTCGGTGGTGGTGTCCGCCGCGCTCGGGGCACGCCGCGAGGAGGAGTCCGGCACCTTCGTGGACACGCTTTCCGCCGACGCCCTCCGGGACCGGGACGAGTGGTTCCTGCTCGAGGGGCTCCGCGGAATGCCCGGCACGCTCGTTTATCAGACCGGCAGCCAGGGACAGCAACTCGCCCTCCGCTTCCGCGGATTGCCGGCCCAGGCCACTGCGGTCGTGGTGGACGGGGCGCCGCTCCGGGACGCCGCGGCGCCCCAGTCGGACGCGACCGCGCTGTTGCCGTCGCTCTCGGTGCTCGGGGTGGACCGCGTGGAGATCCGTCGCGGCGGCGGCTCGACCATCTACGGCTCCAACGGGATGGGAGGAGTGCTGCACATCGTCACCCGCTCGGAGTCCGCCCCCGACACGCTGCGGTTTTCCGCCGGTCTCGGGGAGTACGGCCACTCGGCGGCGAGCGGCGAAGCGGGCGCCGGCGGCCCTCGCGGCGGGATCTCCGCCGGGTTCAGCCGGCTTGCGGTGAGCGAGGGCGCGGACGGGGACGATCCGTTTACGAACCACACGGGGATCGCGCGCGCCGGATTCCGCCTGACGGACTCCCTCCAGGTGACCGCGCGCTCGCTCTTCTCCCTCGCCGCGGTGGGTCTGAACGAGAGTCCGTTCCCCCTCGGGTCCGCCGGACCCGGGGTCACGGAGGCCGAACCGGTGGCGGAAGCCGCGATCCGTGGCTACGAGGCGGGAACCCCGCTCGAGAGCCTCGACCTCGGGGGCGGCAACTTCATGCCGTCCATCAACGATCCCGACAACAGCCAGGAGACGAGGTTTCTCTCGACGCTGGTCGCCCTACGGGGCTCCGCCGGTCCGGACCTCGTCTGGAACCTCCGGCTCCACGACCTGCGCACCCGTCGCGAGAACGAGGACGGACCGGCCGGGGTCAACCCGTTCGATCCCCCGTCGCCCTCGACGCTGGTATACGAGGGCGAGGTGCGGAGCGGCGCGGCCCGGGTCGAGCTTTTCCGCGGGCCGGTCCGAGTGGTGGCCGGCGGGGAGTTCGAAGCCGAGCGGGCGGCGACCACCGACCCCGGCTTCGAAACCCGGCTTCGCCAGACCAGCAGCGCCGCGTTCGTGCAGGCCGAGGGGGGAACAGCCGACGGGCGGGCGGCGCTGCGCGGCGCGGTGCGGGCCCAGCGGTTTTCGACGGCGTCGCCGGACCTGATCCCCGTGGAGGGGAGCCCCTGGCAGGACACCGCGCCGCCGCCGGAGGCGGGCGCCGTCACCGGCGAGGCAGCGGGTTCGCTGGCGCTCGCTCCGGGGCTGCGGCTCCGGGCATCGGCGGGACGTGGGTTCCGCGCCCCGTCGCTCTACGAGCGGTTCGGGACCTGGTACTCCAGCTTCGGCTACTCGGTGTTCGGGGACCCGCGGCTGAACCCGGAATACACCACGACGATGGACGCCGGCTTTTCCGCTTCGTCGGAGGCCGGCCGTCACGAGTTGCGGGGAGCGTGGTTCTGGTCGGAAAGAAGCCGGATCATCGCATTTGGGTCCCTCGATTTCGCTTCCGACCCGTTCGGACGGTTCGCGGGCTACGAGAACACCGAGGGGGGAGTCGCCCGGGGCGTGGAACTGGCGCACCGGCTGACGCTCCCCGGCCGCACCCGGGCGCAGTTTCACTACACGTTCACCGACGCCGATCCGCCGGCGAACGCGCCCGATGAACTCGCATCGGACTGGCTGGTGCCGCGGCACCAGGGAGGCACGCTGCTGTCGGGCGCCGTTGCCGAGCGGTTCCGCTGGACCGCCGACCTCCTGCTTTCCTCCGACATCCACGCCCCGCTCTTCGACCCCGACACCTTCGCGTCACGCGTGTTCCGGTTCGCCGGGATGCGCCGGCTCGACGTGGCGCTTTCCGTCGAGGTGGCGCGCGGGTTGACGTTGCGCGCGCTCGTTCAGGACGCGTTCGACGACGCGGCCTACCAGAGCGGAGGGTTTCGGCCGCTGGGGCGGGTGGCCCGGGTCAACCTGGAGTGGAGTCCGCGGTGAGGACCGGCGGGCGGGAGCCCGTCAGTTCGAGGCGATGTGGTGGATCAGGTCGCGGACCCGGCAGGAGAAACCCCATTCGTTGTCGTACCAGGCGAGGATCTTGACGGCGTCCCCGTCCACCACCTTGGTGAACGGGGCGTCGACGACCGAGGAGTGCGGGTTTCCCTGGAAATCGATCGAGACCAGCGGTTCGTCGGAGACCTCGAGCACGCCGTTCAGGGGGCCGCCGGCGGCCTCGCGGAGCGCGGCGTTCACCTCTTCGGCGCTCGCCGGCCGCTCGAGGAACGCGGTCAGATCGGTGAGGGAGACGTTCGGGGTGGGTACCCGGACCGCGATCCCGTCCAGCCGTCCCTCCAGTTCGGGGAGGACCTTGGTCACTGCCTTTGCCGCGCCGGTGGAAGTCGGAATCATGTTCACTCCGGCGGCGCGGGCGCGGCGCAGGTCCGAGTGGGGGAGGTCGAGCAGGCGCTGGTCGTTCGTGTAGGAGTGGACGGTGGTCATCACGCCCTTCTTGAGTCCGAACTTCTCGTGGAGGACCTTGACCACCGGCGCCAGGCAGTTCGTGGTGCAGGAGGCGTTCGACAGGATGTGGTGCGACTCGTCGTCGTAGCGGTCCTCGTTGACCCCCATGACGACGGTCAGGTCCTCGCCCTTCGCGGGAGCGGAGATGATGACCTTCCGGGCGCCGGCGGCGAGGTGCTTTCCGGCGTGCTCGCGCGCGGTGAAGATCCCGGTGGACTCGACGACGATTTCCGCGCCCAGCCGTCCCCAGGGCAGCTTCGCCGGGTCGCGTTCGCTCAGCACCGTGACCCGGGTCTCCTGTCCTTCCGGCGTGGTGACCACGATCTCGTTCCCCTCGGCGCGCACGGTCCCCGGGAGCGCTCCCGAGACCGAGTCGTGCTTCAGCAGGTGGGCCAGGGTGCCCGGATCGGTCAGGTCGTTGACGGCGACGATCTCGATGTCCGGGTCGTCCTGGACCGCGCGGAAGATGTTGCGGCCGATCCTGCCGAATCCGTTGATGCCGATGCGCACGATGTTCCCCTTTGCGTTGGTGCCCCGGGTGCCGGGGATGGCCGGGTTTCCCGCTATAGCCACCCCATCCCCGCGATGGCCGGGATCATAGGGAGGGCCGGTCGAAGGGTCAACGAATTCGGGTGTTCTTAGATATATGAGTTGATAACAATCAGATAATCGGAGTTGGCCGACTTGATATATGTCGTCAACGTCGCTATATTTCCTGCGTCAGGCGAAATCGATCACCTGGCGGGCACAGGGGGCGGCCCCAAAACGCTTCCCGCCAGACACTCAAGGAGAAACGACATGACCCATCTGACCCTCTTCAACCCTTCCTTCCGGCGTCTCTTTGCCGATCCGTTCTTCGACCTGCCGGTCCGCACCACCGGGGGTGCGAGCGGCCGGGGCAGCGGCGCCTCGCTCTGGACGCCTCCGGTGGACGTCCGCGAGTCGGACACCGAGGTCGTCGTCGAAGCTGAACTGCCCGGCATCGCCCGCGAGGACATCTCCGTCCGCTACCACGACGGCCGGCTGGTCCTCGAGGGCCGCCGGGAGGATGTCCAGGAGACCGGCGACGGCGCGAACGGCTCCGGAAGCTGGGTGCGCCGGGAGCGCGTCCTCGGCCAGTTCCACCGCTCCTTCGACCTGCCGGAGAGCGTGGACACCTCCGCCATCCGGGCGGAGGCCAGGGACGGCGTCCTGCGGGTCGTCCTGCCGAAGCTCGAGAAGGCGCAGCCGCGCCAGATCGACGTCAGCGTCAACTGACGACCGAGACACCCGCCGGGGCCGGCGCCAGCCGGCTCCGGCTTGGAACGCCGGCCTCCAGACCGGCACGCGCGGCGCTCCGCGCCGCGCACGGCGCGACGTTGACCCGTGCGGGCGGCGTCGCGCGGAGTGCTACTCGGTGACGCGTTCCTGGCCGGGGATGACCCGCCGGCTCTTGACCATCTCCTCGTCGTAGTAGCGGCGATAGAGGATGTCCCAGGTCTCGGTGCCCTGCTGCACCGTGCGGCTCTGGCTGTCGATCTTCCGGCGCACGATCTGGTCGATGCGCTCGTCGTCCTCGAGCTCGGAGTTGATGATCCGCATGATCATGCGGCGGATCTCGCTGTCCTCCGCGTAGAACTCGACCGTCTCGTCCGCGCGCAGCAGATCCATGATCTGGTTCGCGAGGTGGTTGATCTTCCCGTTGGTCAGGCGCATGGCGGAGTTAGAGGATGATCCCCTGCTCGCGGGCGAGCCGTTTCTTGACCAGCTTGAACATTTCCCGGTACTCGACGCCGCCGGTGCGGATCTCCTCGCCGTAACCGTCGAGGAGTTTCCGGACCTCTTCGTTGAGATCGTCTTCCTGGCGCAGATCCTCGGTGATGAGATCCACGATGGTGTCCATCAGCGCGTTCGGGTCTTCCGGATCGATGTAGCCGGCGACCTGCAGGTCGTCGGTGATCCGGTACCCGAGGAACTGAATCTGGCTCTTGGTCAGGCGCATGGGCAGGCAACCCAAAAGGCTAACACAGCGGGCGTAGGCACGGCCACCGCCAACCGGACCCCGCGGAATGCCCTGACTCCGGCACCTGTATTTCACCCCGGCAAGGCTGCTAGAATTCGCGGTCCTGGCGAGAGATGGGGTCGTAGTTCAGTTGGTCCAGAACGCCGGCCTGTCACGCCGGAGGTCGCGGGTTCGAGTCCCGTCGGCCCCGCCATCATCGCTTTCCCCGCAACCGCGTTCCGGCGCCCCTTCCGTGAGGCAGCTCATGAAGATCACGATTACCTACTGCGTCGTTTGAAACTACCTTCCGAACGCCTCCAGTCTGGCGGCGGCAATCCGGGAGGCTCGGGGCATCGAACCCGAGCTCATCGAAGGCGGCAAGGGCATCTTCGACGTCACGGTGGACGGCGAACTCGTCTACTCCAAGTACGACACCGGCCGGTTCCCCGAGAACGAAGAGATCCTCGACAAGATCCCCGTCCTCGCGAGCTGACGCAGTCCGGCCGATAGCGGCCGATTCCGCGGGCCCCTCGACTAGAAGTCGAAGAGACGCGTGTACTTGATGATCAGCGACCGGCCCATCACGTTCGGCACCAGAAAGCCGGTCTCGTCGTCGAAGCGGTCGAGGTTGGCCGTGTTCCGCAGGTCGTTGTAGACCAGGAAGAGACCGGTCCCGCTCCGGTCGAGCATCACCAGCCGGATGTTCGAGGAGACCGAGGCGGTCTGGCTGTTGTACTGGATCAGCGCTTCGAGACGGCGGAGCGGCGTGAACGAATAGTTCACCCGGATCGGGATCAGGTTGGTGGTGAACTTGCCGCCGGGAAGGTCCACCACGTCGCGGTTCCAGCCGACGCTGGCCTGGAAGGCCGCTCCGATGCGCCCGTTCAGGCTGGAGGTGAAGGCCCGGTAGTCGCCGTCGTAGAAGCCGCCGTTCCGGACATAGAAGGTCGGATACAGGCGGGCGCTGGCGTTGCCGATGTAGTTGAAGCTCACCTGCGTCCAGTGATAGAGCCCGGGTGGGATCACCACCCGGTGGCCGTCCACCCCCGAGTAGACGACGAAGTCGTGGAGCGGCCGGTCCCGGTGCCGGTCGATGAACATCCCGAAGCGGCCCCCGCCGTTGGGCTGGAACTCGATCGGGTGCCAGTGCCCGCGGCCGGACTGGACCTCGCCGTCGAAGCCGTAGTACGCGTTCCACGTCACGTGCGGTGAGAACCGCCGCACCCAGGACATGCCCGGAATCTGGGTCGGCTGCCAGTCCAGGTAATACCGCCATTGGTACTTCCGGAATCCGCGCCGCGGCACGAACCCGACCTCGGGATTGAAGTCCTCGCCCACCTGGGTGAAGCCCGCGTGCCCCTGGTGGAGCTGGTCGGCGTAGTTCAGGAAGGCGCGGCCCGCGATGGTGTCCGAGGCGCTCGCCTCCGGGTCCGCACCGTCCGAGGCGGTCTTGGCCAGGAAGGTGAAGAAGCGGGCGTGTTCGCCGACCTGGATCGCCGCGTCGGCGCCGAAGGCCCGGTTGTAGTCGCCCTCCCCGGCCCATTCCCCGGTGGCCTGCCGGTTCACCAGGATGCCGCCGAAGTTGGACCTCCCCACCTCGCGCTGGACCCGGGCGACGGTGTAGTTGTTGGCCGCCAGCGCCAGGGCGCCCGTCTCCGCGTCGAAGGCGTCGTCGGTCTGCATGTTCATGAGACCGATGTTCGTGGAGCCCACCTTCCCGGAGAGCCGGGCGCCGCCGACGATCCCCACCGGCTGGCCGCCGTAGAGCCCGATGCGGCGGCTGAAGAACAGGTCCACCTCCTGCGGCGCGCCGAACTGGAAGGTGGAAGCGTTCTCCAGGAAGAAGGGCCGCTTCTCGGGGAAGAAGAGCGGGAAGCGGGTCAGGTTGATCTGCTGGTCGTCGGCCTCCACCTGGGCGAAATCGGTGTTCGCGGTGAGATCGACCGTGAGGTTCGGCGTGACGCCCCACTTCACGTCGAGCCCGATGTCGAGGCCTTCCGTTTCGCGGTTCTCGGCGCGGACCGCGAGCGGGTTCCGGTTCGCCTCTCCCAGCGCGAACGGCGTGACCTTGAGGTCGCGCCGGGAGGGGAGGTTCAGGCCGGTGATCTTCCGCGCCAGCGAGACCCGGTAGATGTTGTAGCCGCGGGGGATCGGCGCCAGGAACGCCTGTTCGTTCTTGCGGCGGATGTTCCGCATCACGTTGATGCCCCAGGTCCGGTCCCGGCCGGCCTCGTAGCGGAGCGTCCGGAGGGGAATCGCGAACTCGGTCTCCCAGCCGCGGCCGGTCCGCTGGGAGCGGACGACCCAGTCGCCGTCCCAGTTGGCGTTGAAGCCGGCGATGCCGCCGCGCTGGGAGCCGCGCTGGCCGGGACGGGGGTTGTAGCCGCCGGTCGCGCCCTCGCCGGCGATCTGGCCGTCGTACTCGATGCCCTCCGGGTTGGTGCCGAAGAGGAAGGCGTTCTGGCTGTCGTTGAACGTGTCGAGGATGATCTGGACCGAGTCCGACTCGTTCAGGTCGCCGTCCCGCCGGCTCTCCGACACGAGGACCTGCTCCGGCTCGCTGTCGAAGGCGATGACGCCCACGTAGAGGGTGGTGTCCGAGAGGAGCAGGCGCACCTCGGTCCGCTCGGAGGCCGGCGCGCCGTTGTTCGGTTCCTGCTGGATGAACCCGGTGAAGGGCTCGACGCCCGCCCACTGCTCGTCGGTCACCAGCCCGTCCACGACCGGGCCTTCCGCGCCTTCGCCGAGCGCCTGCACCGCGCCGTCGTTCGGGGGAACGGGGGCGGCCCCGGCGAGCGGCCCGAGCAGCAGGAGGCCGGAAAAACTGACAGGAATTCGTCGCATGGGGCGGGCGTATCCTACGCGCCCACGAGCATGGCCGAAACCGCGACCCTTCCCAACTTCATCGGCGGGAGCTACCTGCCCCCGTCGGCCTCGGAAACCCTGCCGGTCTTCAACCCGGCGACGGGGGAAGTCCTGTCCCGGATTCCGCTCTCGGGCGCCGAGGACGTGGGCCGCGCGGTGGCGAGCGCGAGGGACGCGCTCCGCGACTGGCGGGAGACGCCGCCGACCGATCGGGTGCAGCCACTCTTCCGGCTGAAGGCGCTCCTCGAGCGCGATTTCGAGGAGCTCTCGCGGTGCGTGACGACCGAATGCGGGAAGACCCTCGCCGAGTCGCGCGGCGAAATGCGGCGGGCCATCGAGAACGTCGAAGTCGCCTGCGGGATCCCCTCCCTGATGCAGGGCCGCGTGCTCGAGGACATCGCCCGCGGCATCGACGAGCTCATGATCCGCCAGCCGGTCGGCGTGGTGGCGGTGATCGCGCCCTTCAACTTCCCGGCGATGATCCCGTTCTGGTTCCTGCCCTACGCTCCCGCCTGCGGCAACCCGGTCGTCATG
>CAYUVU010000296.1:0-1608 GCA_964448205.1 uncultured Acidobacteriota bacterium | reverse complement strand
CACGAAGGTACTGGTCCTTCAGCTCCACGTAGCGCGCCGCGGAATCGGCGAGGAGGGCGATCTCCGCATCGGTCAGCGGGCGCGCGACCCTGCCCGGCACGCCGCGTACCAGGACCCGCGGCGGAACTTCCAGGCCAGGCGGCACCACCGCCCCCGCCGCCACCATGGCTTCCTCGCCCACCGAAACGCCGTCGAGCACGACCGACCCCATGCCGATGAGGCTGCGCCGTCCGAGATGGCACCCGTGGAGGATCGCCTGGTGGCCGACGGTCACCTCCTGCTCCACCGTGGTGGACTCGGCCCCGGCGTTGACGTGCACCACCACTCCGTCCTGCAGGTTGGAGCGGGCGCCGACCCGGATGAAGTTCACATCACCGCGGAGCACGGCGGAGAACCAGATCGACACGTCCTCACCGAGCACCACGTCTCCGATCACGCGGGCGCCGGGGGCGACGAACGCGGTCTCGGGAACGACCGGAGCGTGGCCGCCGAACGGGTAGAGCATGGGGAATCGAGGGGAAGAGCCGGCGCCTTCGAGAGCGATGCAGAGCCGGCGCGAGGGCTGATCGGCCACCGGGAAACCGCCGCCCGCAATACCCGCCCGGCCGACGGCGTCGGGGGAACACACCGCTTTCGGACGCCCGGCCGCAGCGCCGAACGCGTCAGGACGCCAGGAGCGGCGCGCAGGGTACCACGCGGCGGTGGCCGGCCTCCGGCATCGCTACAATGCGGCACGGCCCTTGCGCGCCGCCGTTCCCAGCGTGGCAGCCCCAGATTCTCCAGACACCTCGTACCTCCGCCGTGTGCTGGAGGACCTGCGGACGGCCTTTGCTCCCTCCGGACCGGAGATCAGTCCGATCTCCGGGCAGCCGGTCGATCACCTGGACGCCCAGGCCGGGCGCCGCGGGTTCGCCTCGGCGATGACCGCTCACAGCGGCATCCTGGCGCTGATCCTGTTCGGGGTCTTCGCGGCGGACGAGATCGAGGAATCCGGATTCGATCTGCCGGGCCTCGTCTTCGTGGTCCAGCCGGGCCCGGGCGGCGGCGGTGGCGGCGGGGGTGATGAGACCGAGGCGGAACCGCTCGAGGTCCAGACCGTAGCCACCCAGAACCTTCCCGAACCGGAGGAACTGGTCCTGCAGGATCCCGAGGACGTGGCGGAAGAGATCCTGGAGGACGCCGTCAACGCTCCTTTCGCTCCGGATCCCGAAGCGCTGGCCGGACTGATCCGCGACGCCTCGGACCTGCTGACCTACCGGGGTCCCGGCCGCAACAGCGGCGCGGGAACCGGCGCCGGAGGCGGGCTCGGTGAGGGAGACGGCGACGGGATCGGGGAAGGAACCGGCGGCGGGTTCGGCGGGGGCGCCTACCGGATCGGCAGCGGCGTCGATCCGCCCCGGCTTCGCCGGCGGGTCACGCCCGAATACACCGATGACGCCCTGGCGCGGAAGATCGAGGGCATCGTGATCCTCGAAGTCGTCATCCTGAAGAGCGGCCGCGTCGGGCCGGCCCGGGTGATCCGCAGCCTCGACGCCGGGCTGGACGCCAAGGCGGTCGCCGCGGTGCGGGAGTGGACCTTCCAGCCGGGGCGCTACCGCGGCGAGGCGG
>CAYUVU010000295.1:0-22347 GCA_964448205.1 uncultured Acidobacteriota bacterium | reverse complement strand
CGTCCCGCCCGTCCCGCCTGCTGCCAGGTGGAGGCGATGGTTCCCGGATAGCCGGAGATCACCGCGACGTCGAGGCTGCCGATGTCGATCCCCAGTTCCAGCGCGTTCGTGGAGACGACGCCGAGGACGCTCCCGTTCTTGATGCCGTCCTCGATCTCCCGCCGCTTCTTCGGCAGGTAGCCGCCGCGGTAGCCGCGGATCCGGTCGCTCCGGTCGGGACGGGTCTCGATGTCCTGCTTCAGGTACTTGACGAGCACCTCGGTCTGGGTCCGGGAGCGGGCGAACACGATCGTCTGCAGGTCGCCCTTCAGGAAACCCCCGGCGATCCGGCGCGTCTCGCCCATCGCCGACCGGCGGATTCCGAGTTCGGCGTTCACCACCGGGGGGTTGTAGAACAGGAAGAAGCGTTCCGGACGGGGAGCGCCGCTCCGGTCCACGAGCGAGATGGGGCGCTCGGTGAGCCCCTCCGCCAGCTCGCGGGGATTCGCGATGGTGGCCGAACTGAGAATGAACCGGGGCGCCGCGCCGTAGTGGGCGCACACCCTCCGGAGCCGGCGGAGCAGGTTGGCCAGGTGGCTGCCGAACACCCCGCGGTAGGTGTGCATCTCGTCGATGACGACGAAGCGCAGGTTCTCGAAGAGCTTGGCCCACTTCGTGTGGTGGGGAAGGATGCCCGCATGGAGCATGTCCGGATTCGTGACGACGATGTGCGCCCGGGTGCGGATGCTGCGCCGGGCGTCTCCCGGAGTGTCCCCGTCGTAGACGTCCGCGCGGACGTCTTCCCCGAGCAGGTCCTTGAGGTCCAGAA
Organism: uncultured Acidobacteriota bacterium; assembly: GCA_964448205.1. GTDB lineage: Bacteria > Acidobacteriota > Vicinamibacteria > Marinacidobacterales > Marinacidobacteraceae > Marinacidobacterium. The sequence continues at coordinate 21,539 of CAYUVU010000295.1, read as the reverse complement.
TCTCCTTCTTCTGGTCCTGAGAGAGCGCCTTGGTGGGGAAGAGGTAGAGCGCCCGCGCATCGGGCTCCCGGAGGATCCGGTTGAGGACCGGCGCGTTGTAGCAGAGCGTCTTGCCGGAGGCGGTCGGGGTGACCGCGGCGACGTCCTCCCCGGCTTCGACCCGGTCGAGCACCTCCCGCTGGTGGGAATAGAGCGCCTCGACGCCCCGGCGGCGATAGGCGTCGCGCAGGCGGGCGTCGATGTACTCGGGGAAGTCCCGGTAGTCGCCAGGTTCCGCCGGGAAATGGCGGAGCGCGGTGACTCCCCGGAGCGCGGCGCCGGCGTCCAGCTCGGCGACCAGCGACCGGATCGCGGCGCGCCGCTCCGGCGCGGTGAGGGCGACCCCGGAAGCGCCGGAGCCTCCTCCGGGACCGTCCTGCAGTTCAGCCGATTTCATGGTCTGGGATCAGGTGCGCGAGATGTCCGAAGGGTGGAGGAACCCCGCGACGGAACGGCACTGTACCGGGCCCCGGTGACAAATCACGCCACCCTGGCGGAAGCGTGTGGGAATCGAACCCACCATCCCGGGGGCTAACCCGGAATCAACGGATTTGAAGTCCGCGGAGGCCGCCAGACCCCATGCGCTTCCGGAGAGGCGAGCCGGGACGTCCCGGCCCGCCGGGCGAGACCCTGGTGGAGCTGACGGGGATCGAACCCGTGACCTCGTGAATGCCATTCACGCGCGCTCCCAGTTGCGCCACAGCCCCAACCCAAGGTTGCCTGGAGTTGGCGGAGTCTACCGCGCCTCCAGGCGTCGATCCCGGGTCGGGCGCGGAAGGCAGCAGCGCCGGTTGACCGAGGCCTGCCGCCATGATTCCTCGAAGCGACCTGGTGCGATACGGCCGTTCGGACTGCTGTCGTCCCGCACGCCTGCGCGTCCGTCCACTCGAATTACCCACGAACCGCCCGCGGCCCTCCGGGCCGCTGTGCCGGCTGAAGCCGGCGTTCCAGGCTGGCCGCGTCATCACGGCTGTCGGTGGGCCCGTGGGACTCTTCCCACCGGCTGCCAACGCGCCGCGGCGCGGCGTCAGCCTCCGGCTTCCCCCAGGATCAGGTCCGGGAGGAAGAGGCTCGCCTCCGGCCAGAAGGTGACGATCCCGAGCACCACCAGGAGCGCCGCGATGAAGAACACGTTGACCTTCATCACCTCCGAGATCTCGGTCTTGGCGATGGAGCAGGTGGTGATCAGCACCGAGGCCACCGGGGGGGTCTGCTGGCCCACCGCGAGGCTCACGGTGACCATCATGCCGAAGTGCACGGTGCCGATCCCGGCGGATTCGGCCAGCGGCAGCAGGATGGGCACGAGAAGCACGATGGCGGCGGCGCTGTGGAGGATGGTTCCGGCCAAAAGCAGTACGCCGTTCAGGATCAGCGCGACCGCCCACGGGGCGTCGGCGAGAGACAGCACCCACGCCGTCAACCGATCCGGAGCCTGCTGGTTGGCGAGATACCAGCCGAGAATCGCCGACCCGGCGACCAGCAGCATCACGACCGCGGTCTGCCGGGCCGACTCGGTGAACGCCTCCCGGATCGCCGTGAACCGGACGGTGCGGTAGCCGACCACTCCCATCAGCAGGGCCAGCAGCACGGCGACCGCGGCCGCCTCGGTGGCGGTGAACCAGCCGAGGAAGATGCCGCCGAGGATGATCGCCGGGATGAGCAGCGGCCAGGCCGCCGCCCGGGCGGCGGCGCCGGCCCGCCGGAGACGGAAGGGTTCCGAGTCGCCGAAACCGCCTCGGCGGGCCAGCCACCGGCTCACCAGCATGATGAAGGCCCCGGCGAGCACGCCCGGGACGAATCCGGCAAGGAAGAGCCGCGCGATGGAGGCCCCGGTCACCGCTCCGAAGAGGATCATGGGGATGGACGGCGGAATGAGGATCGCGATGGTCGCCGACGCAGAGAGCACGGCGGCGGCGAACGGGGCGGGGTAACCGCGTTCCTTCATCGCGGGAATCAGCACGCTTCCGAGCGCGGCCGCGTCGGCCACCGCCGAACCGGACATCTCGGAGAACAGCATGCTGGAGGCCGTGGTCGTCATCGCCAGGCCCCCCCGCATCCAGCCGACCACCGACGCGGCGAAATCGGTGAGGCGCCGGGAAATGCCGGCGTGGTTCATGAGCGCGCCGGCGAGGATGAACAGCGGAATCGCCACCAGCGGGAAGGAGTCGGTCCCGTTGAAGAGGCGGAGCGGCACCACCACCAGCGGCGTGTTCGTGGTGAGCCAGATCGCCAGCACCGACGCCGCGATCAGCACGTATCCGATCGGGATCCCGACCAGGATGAACGCCACCGCGGCGATCAGGGCGACCAGGATCTCCATGGAGGCCGGTCAGTTCTCCGGCTGCCGGATCAGCGCGACCAGCCGGCGCGCTTCCATGGCGGCGGTCAGCAATGCGAAGAGCGGCAGGACCAGGTAGAAGGCGCCCATCGGGATCGGCATGGTGATCGAGCGTTCGCCCAGGAAGCGGAGCATCAGGACGGTCCCGAACCAGGCGAGGACAAGGTGGAGGGCGAGGACGGCGGTGTGTTCCAGGATCCGGGCGATCCGCCGCGGACGGGGGGAAAGACGGCTCACCAGGTCCCGGATGCCGATGTGGGCCCCGTCCCGGCGCGCCAGGACCGCCCCCAGGAAGGTGAGCCAGACGAGGGCGAAGCCGGCGAGTTCGTCGTAGAAGCCGAGCCCGCCGCCAAACCCGTAGCGCAGGGTCACCTCGACGAGGCAGAGCGCCGCGATGCCGGCGAGCAGCACCGAACAGACGATGGCCAGGGGATCCCGGCGTTCGTTCTCCGTGATCAGTTCGCCAGTTCCCGCGCCGCTTCGATCCATCCGGCGCCGAATCGCTCCTCGTAGTGCTCGAAGACCGGCGCCGCCGCGGCGGCGAAGGCCGGGAGGTCCACTTCGTTCACGGCGAGCTGGCTTTCGAGATCGGCCAGCAGGCGCGTGTCCTCCCGGGCCAGGAACTCCCGGAGCCAGTCGCCGGTCTCGATCGCCGCTTCCCGAAGTCCGGTCTGCAGGTCCGCCGGCAGGCTCTCGAGCCACGCGGTCTGCATCACCGGATACGCCGGCGTGTAGACGTGGTTCGAGAGCGACAGGTAGCTCTGCACCTCGTGGAGCCGCGCCGCCGTCAGCTGGGCAAGCGGGTTCTCCTGCCCGTCCACGACCCCCTGCCGGAGCGCCGAGAACACCTCTCCAAAGCTCATGGACGCCGGGCTCGCGCCGAGGGCTTCGAAGAGGAGGACGCGCTCCGGATCCTTCGGGGTGCGGAGACGGATTCCCTCCAGGTCCGCGGGAGTCACCACCGGGCGGACGTTGTTCGTGATGACCCGGAACCCGTTCTCCCAGAAGGCGAGCAGCGTGAGGCCGTGATCCCGCCGGAGCGTCTCCTCGAGACCCCTGCCGATCTCGCTGGCGGCGATCCGCTCGAAGTGGTCCCGGTCCTCGATCAGGAAGGGCAGATCGAAGATGCCGAACTCGGGCGCCACGGAATGCATCACCGAGGAAGGGATGTGCATCTCAAGCGTCCCCAGGCGGAGCCCCTCGAGCATCTCCTTGTCCTCGCCGAGTTGGCCGGTGCCGAAGATGCGGATCTCGACCTGTCCCGGGAAGCGCGCTTCGACCAGTTCCTTGAAGTGCCGCGCGCCGTGGTCGAAGGGGGAATCGGGAAACCCGATGTGCCCGAGGCGGATGACGGTGGGGCCGGACCCGCCGTCCGGGGAGCACGAGACGCCGAGCGCCAGCGCGACCGCCGCGGCGATGGACCTGCGCATCCTGCGGATTGAACCACGGTTCGCCCGTGGCGGACGCTACGGAGTGCTGCGCGTCCAGCGGCTACGGATTGTGATGCTCTCCGTCGCCCCCGGCAGCGTCAGGTCGAACACCTCGTCAAAGGTGTCCGCATCGACCCGTGTCAGGGTGAGGGTCGCGCGGGTGCCCCGCGCGTTCTCCGACTCCTCGAGGATGAAGATCAGGTGCTCCGCAGGCGATGACGCGGCATCGAGGACGAACGTGTTCACGTACCCCTCGCTGTTGAACTGGCGCAGGACATACGTGTCGCGGTCCCGGTCGAAGCTCAGCACGGTCCAGTCGTCGTGCACGTCCCCCTCGGGAAGACCTTCGTGGGGAGGGAACACCGACCGGTTCCGGCTGAGCAGATACGCGTCCTGCAGAACGAGCTCATAGGTGCGTTCGCCGCGGCCCTCGCCGAAGGTGGCGGATTCCTCTCCGACCCACCCGCCGGCGAAGAACTCGAACGCGGCCCAGCGCTCCGACCCGCTCCAGTTCTGTCCCGGGGGTTCTGTTTGTCCAGCGGCCGGCAAGGCGGCGCTGACGACCAGCAGCAGGGTGAAGATGGCTCTCATGGCGTCCTCCCGGGCACCCCGAGGCTGCCCGACTCCAGCCACCGTACCCCCCCTGCCGGGCGCGCGCTTGTAAGGATCCGACGGACTATTCGATGTCCAGCGCCGATACGCGGGCGTTGGCCGCGAACTTCCCCGGCGTCATGCCGGCGAAGGTCCGGAACTCGTGGATGAAGTGAGCCTGGTCGTAGAACCCGGCGTCGTAGGCGATCCCGGTGAGCCGGGCTTCGGGCGCTTCCCGCAGGCGCTGGCAGGCGCGGAGGAAGCGCGCGAGCCGCGTCAGGTGCTTCGGCGTCATGCCGAGACTGGTTTCGAACGTGCGCTCGAGGCGCCGCTGGCCGATTCCCAGGGAATCGGCCATGCGATCGATCCGCACCGGGGGCGGAGTCCGCCACAGCGCCCGGACCAGACCCGAGATATCGGGCTTCCGGTGCCGTTCGAGGCGTCGGAGCAGAAACGCCTGCAACACGTCTACCCGCTCTTCGTCGGTGGCAGCCGCTTCAATGCGCTCCTCGATTTCACGGACATCGGCACGGCGCCAGACCACGTCCGCCGGCGTGGCGCGATCCGCAACATCGAGCATCGGGACCGGAAGGAACTGGTGGGCTCCCCACGGATGAAACCGCACCGCGACGAAGCCGCCGGCGCCGGCCGGTTCGATCTCGACGAATCGCCGCGTCTGGGAAACCAGCAGGCTGACGGGCTGTTCGGCGGCTTCGGTGTCCGCGAACCGCATGGTGAACGGGGTGCGGTAGTGGAAGATCGCCTCGACAACCCCGTCGGCCACGATGCGCTCCGGTCCGCCGAAGAGCGCCGGCCCGTCGCATTCGAGCAGCCAGATCAGCCGGACGTACGGCGCCAGCGCCTCGTGGACGGCGAACTCGCGGTACCGGACCGGCACGGCCTCGCGGGCTTCCTCTATGGCTGTGAATCCGCTGCCGCGGAGCCTCCCGTGACGTGGTCCCACAACTCCAGGGCGTGGCGGGTGAGCGCGGGCAGGTCCTCGCCGAGCAGGTATCCGGCCTCGATCAGCTCGAGCGCGGCTTCGGTGAACTGCCCGAGGTAGTCCTCCCGGCTCGAATAGCGGTCCATGACGGATTTCCGTGGGTCTCCGGCGGCCTGCGCCGCGGCGGCGTCCTTCGCGAACGGCAGGAAGGAACCGACCATGCTGGAGATCTCGTCCGGCGGTCCGGACTCGGCGTTGAACAGGTTCCAGCCCGTATAGGTCGCCAGGGGAACGCTGACTTCGGGCATCCGGATGCCGGCGACTTCGTTCCCGTCCGCGTCCACGGACGAGACCCGGATCGGGAACCGGTTGCCGATGGCCGGCGGTTCCTGGGTCACCACTCCCTTCGCCAGGAAGTCCGGGCCGTAGTCCGCGCGGTAGGCGTAGTGGACGCGGTCCGAGGACTCCACCCCGGGGATGTCCGGGAATCCGAGGTTCTCCGCCGCGACCGCGGTCCCGTCCTCGATGCTCGGGTACTGGCTCGGCGGGGGCGACCCGCCGTCCCGGGTCCAGCCGTCCATGGCGAGCAGCAGCGCCCGCTGTCCCCAGCGGAAGTTGTTGGGGTTGGCGCGCTGCTGGCCGATCGTCACGCTCGGGGGGAAGCCCGCGGGGCCGTGCTGGGTGCCGGCGTACATGTAGACGCGCACGTGGTCAGGGATGCGCGCGTCCTCGCTGGCGTCGATCGTGGTGTGGATGAGGCTGGCGGCCCGGCCCCAGTACTCGTACGAGGAGTTCGTGTAGAACACCCGCGGATAGAACGCCTCGCGCTGCCGGGTCAGCAGTCCCAGCGTGAGCCCGGTCTCCGGATCGGTCTGCTCCACGTCCGTGAACGGAAAGATGTCGGTCGGGTGGAACATGTTCATGTAGGGATGCGCGTCCCGGGAGGCCTGCGCAAAGCGGTGGTTGAAGCTGCCGCGGCCGCCGCCCGCGACGTCCGAGATGATGCCGTCGAGCACCCGGCGGCCCTTCTCGTCGCCGTTGAACCCGTAGAACATGAACGTGCGCAGGAAGCGTCCACTCTGCGAGATCCCGAAGCTGATGGCGCTCGTGATGTCGCCCCGGGCGATCCCCAGTGCCTCGGACCCATCGTGCCGGAGCAGGGTCACGAAGTCCCGGATGCCGGCCGGCCCGAGCCCCACCAGCGGCGGGTTGTGCGAGCGGTACACGACCTCGTAGATCCGGTGCGGCTGGAAACCGCCCTCGAGGTAGACGGCGCCGTCGTCGGACACCACCGAGCCGTTCTCGATCCGCCCGAAGCCCCACTGGCCGCGCGGAATGACCTCCCGCTCGTCCTCGACCCGGTGCCGCACCGTCAGCACGTTCGCGGCGTCGTCCGGATCCTTGACCCGGTAGGGCCGGTGGTTGCGGTCGGCCAGCGTGTGGTGGTCGGCCGCGCTCCGGACCACGAAGTCGGCCCGCACCAGCCCTTCGATGGCGGAGCCGTCCGGGTTGGTGGCGATCGGCGGGTGCATGCGCATCCGGAGCGGATCGTCGTCCGGCACGTCCCACTGCCAGCCCAGCCAGAGCAGCGTGAACCCGTGGCGCATCAGGAACCCGTCCCCGAAGTGCGCCTCGGTCGTCGGGGCGAGGCTTCCCTCGGCCATGTTGAAGTAGCTGAGCATCCCCTTGCGCCCGCGGTTGTTCACCTCGTGCAGCAGGGTGCCGCGGCTCTTTTCCATGACCTTGGGGCGGACCAGATGGAAGTCGGCGGACATCTCGACCTTCCCGTCGGCGTTCCGCGGCGCGAGGGCGATGTCGGTGACGATCCGGTTGGCGTCGTTTTCGGGATCGAACGCGAAGTGGACGACCCCGATGATCTGCTCGTAGGCGCCGGCCAGGCCGAAGCTCCTGCCTCCGAGCACGTCGGAGCGGTCGCGGATCTCGAACCCCACGACCTCGGCGGCGGCGGGGAGCGAGAAGGCGGCCACCAGGCACAGGGCCGCGACGACAGTGCGCGTGTTTCCTCTTGACATACCCGAATCCTCCCGAAGGACTGAACGCCGAAGATACCGCAGCCTTTCGGCCAGTGTTCCGGAGGACAGAATGGGCCGGGGCGGTCGGCCTTCAGCCGGCACGCGCCGCGGCGCAGCGCAGCGCTGGGCGCGGGGCTGTTTCGTGAATTGGGGCTGCCGCCCTGGAACGCCGGCTTCAGCCGGCACCGGCTGCGCGGATCGCACTGGAAGGGCGCATTGCTGCTCCCTGCACCCGCAGGGCCCTTCCGTGCGCCATTCCGGCGAATGGGGTCCTTCCCCCCGCCCGCCTCCGGCGGGCTGTGCCGGCTGAAGCCGGCGTTCCGGGCCGTTCCGCCACTGGTCTGATCAGACTTCCAGATAGCGGGCCAGCGATGCCCGGCGCGGCCGGCGCATGCCGCCGCCGAGCCGCTTCGACAGGTACACCTTGGAATCGCCGTTGTGGATCGGGTGCGGCTCGTACTTGACCACGTCGAAGTGCAGATGGGTCAGCGTGCTGCGCATCTCGTAGTAGCGGTTCTTGGTCTTGACCACGATCTCCCGAAAGCCCTGCTCGATGGCCCATTCCTCCTGGAATTCGTCGAGGGCGCGGAAGTGCCCCTGGCCCCGCCAGTCGCTCCGCGTCCCGCCGAGCCAGGCGTAGAGGACCCGCTGCCCCGAGAACCGCACCGCTTCGCGCAGGCGTTCGACGAGGTCCGCCAGTTCCGGGTCGGTCTCCTCGTTCCGGATTTCGTGGGCCACCCGGTAGGAGACCGGGGCGAAACGGGTGGGTTCTTCCGGCAGGCTCGCCTCCACCATGAAGATTCCGTGTTCGCGTCCCTCGAGGCGTTCGCGGATCTCCATCGCGGACTTCTTCCGGTCGAACTCGCCGAAGAACTCCTCGATGAACTGGATCTCGAGCGCGCCGTTCTCCAGCGGGTACTGGCGGATCCGGAAGGGCTGGTCCATGGAGAGGCCGACTACCGCGCGCCGGGGTGCGGCCACAGGCGTCCGCGTTCTTCCAGCTCCTCTTCGATGCGGAGGAGCTCGTTGTACTTGGCGACCCGTTCCCCGCGGCAGGGCGCTCCGGCCTTGATCTGCCCGGCCCCGGTAGCGACGGCGAGGTGTGAGATCGCGGTGTCCGGGGTCTCGCCCGACCGGTGGCTCAGCATGGCGCCGAAACCGGCCCGGAGCGCCGCCTGGACGACCTGCACCGTCTCGGTCAGGGTGCCCACCTGGTTGGGCTTGATGAGGATGGCGTTGGCGGCCTTCGCCCGAATCCCCCGCTGCAGCCGGTCGTTCTGGGTGACGAAGAGGTCGTCCCCGACCAGTTGCACGCGGTCCCCGAGCGTCGCGGTCAGTTCCGCCCAGCCCTCCCAGTCGTCCTCGGCGAGTCCGTCCTCGATGGAGAGCAGGGCCGGAAACCGGTCCAGCCAGGCGGCGTAGGTCTCGATCATCGCGGAAGCGGGCTGCGCCGCGCCGTCCGTGGGAAAGCGGTAGCCGTCTTCGTCCGCGAACTCGGTGGCCGCCACGTCGAGGGCCAGTCCCATCTGTTCCCCGGGGACGAAGCCGGCGCTCTCGACAGCCTCCGTCAACAGCTCCAGCGCCTCACCCCCGTCGGTCAGCGCGGGGGCGAACCCGCCTTCGTCGCCCACCGCCGTCGAGTGGCCGCGCTTGCCCAGCACGTCGCGCAGTTCGTGGTAGACGGCGACCCCGGCCTGGAGCGCGTCCGAAAAGCAGTCGAAGCCGAGCGGAGCCACCATGAACTCCTGGACCAGCAGGGCATTGTCGGCGTGCGCGCCGCCGTTCAGCACGTTGAAGTAGGGAACCGGCAGGGTGTCGGCGATGGCGCCGCCGAGCGACCGGTAGAGCGGCAGTCCCGCGGCCGCGGCCGCCGCCCGGGCGCTCGCGAGCGACACGGCCAGGATTGCGTTCGCCCCGAGCCGCGACCGATCTTCGGAACCGTCGAGCTCGATCATCAGCCGGTCCACGGTCGCCTGGTCCGCGGCATCCTCGCCGGCGAGTTCGGGGCCGATCTGCTCCTCGATGGCGCCGATCGCCCCGAGCACGCCTCGTCCTCGGTAGCGCCCTTCGTCCCGGTCCCGGCGTTCGACGGCTTCGTGCCGGCCGGTGGAGGCCCCGGACGGGACCGCGGCCCGTCCCGTGGCGCCCCCGGCGAGCCACACCTCGGCTTCCACGGTCGGATTCCCGCGTGAATCGAGGATCTCCCGGGCCGCGATCCGGTCGATCCAGGTGGCGCTCTCGTCCATCCGCCGCGTCATGGACCGACGTTCGCCGTCCCTGTCTCCTCGGCCGGGGCGCGGAGCGGCGCTCGCGGCATCCGGGGAAGACGGCGTTCGTCCGGCAACTTCATGACGTTACGAAACATAGCAGTCCCCGGGCGCGATCTCGGCCGCCAGCGCGGCATTCGGTTGCCGTTTGACAAAGGGGGGGTGGCGCGATTGACTACCTGCGTATGAATCCCCGGGTTGTCGGCGGGCGCGGGCGTCTGGTCCTCTGCCTGAACGTGGGGTTGCTGCTCGCGGCCCCCGCCCTCGCCGTCCCGGGTTCCGTCTTCGGGGAACCGCCGGCTGGCTGGGAGCCGGGCGAGACCAGCGTGGCGGGCGCCGCGTCTGCCGGCGTCGTCGTCCTGGCGCAGATCTCCGGGGTGGTGGCGAGCGAGGACGGGAACCCGCTGCCGGGAGCCCTGGTCTCGGTCTTCGCGACGGACAGCGATGACGGCGCGGCGCGCTTTGCGGTCACCGATGAGGAAGGCCGGTTCGAGGTCGGCGAGGCGTCGCCCGGGCTCTACAGCCTGCGCGCCTACCTGGCGGGATTCCTCCCGTCGCCGCGCGCGCAGGTGCTGGTTCGCAGCGGCGCGTCGCTCGCGGACACGCTGCTGATCCAGATGGCCGCCATCGGTGCGGAACAGGGCACCGGCACGCTTTCGGAACTCCGCTGGCTGCTGCAGCGCGGCGGGCGGAACGTCCTGAAGGACCGTCGCGCCGGAGTCGACTTCACGGACATCTGGGAGGGTCCGTGGAGTGACGGGTCCCGCTTCCCGGCGCTTGCTTCCCTGGAGGGCGAGTTTGGCTTCTTTGCGGCGTCGGGCAGCTCGCTCGGGCTCCCCGAGAGCCGGGCGGTGGATTCCGGGATCGCCTACACGCGGTTCGAACTGCCGTCCACGGCGCGCGGCAACTGGGAGGCGGAAGCCCGCCTCATGGAGTCGGCCTTCGCGTCCTGGGCGGCGAACCTCTCCTACACGATGGAGGAGTTCGACGGACACGAGTTCGCTGCCGGGATCGCCTACCAGCGGCACGTCTACGGCGACGCACCCGACTACCGCCCGCCCGCGGCGCCGATCCTCAATCTGGCGCTCCTGCAGGAACCGCAGGCCGAATGGGACGGCGCGGTGTTCGTCGCCGATGACTTCACGCTCGGCCGCGCCAGCCTGAGCACGGGACTGACCTATCGCCGCTTCTCGTACCTGACCGGACACCGGGGCCTCGCGCCGCGCGCGGTCCTCGAATACCGGGCAGCCGAGGACTGGACGTTGATGGGCGGCGTGGCGGTCCGGGTGGACGGCCCGATCGGCGAGGACTCCGCGCTCCTGTCCCGGGTGGCGCACGGGGACCTGCTCGCCCTCGATCCGTCCTGGTTCGGCTCGGAGGCCGCCCAGCGGAACACCCGCTACCAGGCCGGTGTCCAGTTCGAGGCGTCTCCGAACCACGTCCTCGCCGCCCGGCTGTTCCGGGAGGTCACCACCGACCAGCTCCTGCGGACCTTCGAATCGGGCCCGGTTTCGGGAGGGCGCTTCGATGTCTCGAACGCCGGCGACTATTCCACGACGGGGTTCGCCTTCGACTGGATTCGGGAGATGGGCGAGGTCACCCGGCGGCTCGATCTCGGCGGCCGGGTGTCCTGGCTGGTGGCGGCCGTCCGGAATCCGGGCGGCGACGCATCGCTCGAAGGGCCCGCCGGTCCGCTGGGCTTTGTCGGCCCGGGTGGCCCGGACGTCACGAACGCGACGCGCTTCCTGTTGCCGGTCGGAGACAGCGCCGTGGTCCATGACCTCTCGGCCGAAATGGTGGCGCGACTCCGTCCCTCGGGGACCCGGCTGGCCGCGGCGTACCGCGTGATCCGCCACCCCGGCCTGACGCCGGCGCACCCGGCCCTGTCGGCCGCCGACGAGCACACGGCCCGGTTCGACGTGGAGCTGGTGCAGCTCATCCCCTTCGCCGACTGGAGCGGGACCGAGTGGGAGCTGTCGCTCGCGGTTCGCGATCTCTTCTTCCGCGAGATGCTGGGACGGTCCCTGCTGGACGAGATCGCGGTGGCCCATGCGCCCCGGCGCGTCGTGGGCGGCCTCGCCGTTCGTTTCTAGCCGCGGGACGGCGGCCGGCCTGGAACGCCGGTCTCCAGACCGGCACCGCGGCGCTCCGCGCCGCGCACGTCGTGACTCCACCCGCGCTCACGGCAAGTACGCCTTGGATCGCTGGCCTCTGGGCTTGCTTTCATCCAATTCATTGAATCTCCCGACGCCGATCCGTCACATTGGATAAGATGGCGGGTCCGGCAGTTCTTCCACTGACCGGCGACTGACGGCATGCCCCTCTTCCGCGGCGTCACCCGCTCCACCCTCGCCGTAGCCGCGACCGCGCTGCTGCTCGCCCTCGCGGTGACGAACGTCGCACGCCAGGTGGTCTCCGGCGTCATGGACGACGGGGTGCTGTGGGGCGACGAGCTGGGCCGGGTGGTCGCCATGCGCGTGGAAGAGGGCGGGGCCGGGGACCGGGCCGGTATCGCGGTGGGCGACGCGCTGCAGGTCATCACCGACCGGAGCAGCGGCACCACGATCGAGGTGGACAGCGCGGCCGATGTCCGCGCCGTGCTCGACGATGCTTCGGAAGGCTCGCGCCTGCGCTACGTCCTGATCCGGGAGGGGGAGCGCCGCGGGATGACCCTCTCCGTCGTGCCTCTCCCGACCGGGAACGTGTCGCTCTACCTGTTCCTGGCGGCCGTCGGGATCTTCGCCGGCGGGGTCGGGACCTTCGTCTACGCCTTCCGCCGCGGCGCTTCGGCGTCGGCCCACTTCTACGGGCTGTGTCTCCTGTGGCTGCTCGCGTTCTCGTTCTCGTTCACGGGAGAACTGGATCTCTTCGATCACCTCTTCTTCTGGCTCGACCGGATCGGGGTGTTGTTCTTCCCGCCGGTGTTCCTGCACTTCGCGCTCACCTTCCCGAACCGCAGCCGATTCCTGGAGCGGTGGCCAAGGCTGCTCCACTGGGCGTACGCGCCGTCCATCGCCCTGCTCGGGCTCTCGATCGGTTCCCGCATCCTCTATTTCTCCCCGTTCAGTCCGGGGGGCGGGGTCATCACCGGCAGCGAGTTCGTGGTGGACCGCCTCGAGCCCGTCCTGTGGGCGCTCTACTCCCTCGCCGCCTTCGCGGCGTTCGTGGACGCGTACCGCAACGCCGAAAGCGTCACGGTCTCGAAACAGCTCAAGTGGATCGTCTGGGGCACGGGAGCGGGCATGCTGCCGTTCGCGCTGATCTACGCGGTTCCCTATCTGGGCGGGCTGCCCACGACGGCGGAGATGGAGCTCTCCCTGGTGCCGGTGGTCCTGGTGCCGCTGTCCTTCGCGTACGCCATCGTCAAGTACCGGCTGATGGACGTGGAGGTCCTGTTCAAGCGCGGGATCCTCCTGGCGTCGCTGATGCTGGGCATCGCCGCGATCTTCCTGGCGGCCTTCCTGGTCGGCACCACCTGGTTCGGGGGCGACGAGCACTCGCTGATCATCGCGGTGCTCTCGGCCATCGTGGCGGCGCTGGCGGTCCCCGCTTTCCGGACCCGGACCGAACGCCTGATCGACCGGCTGTTCTACCGCGAGCACTACGACTTCCGCCGGGCGCTCGCCCGGCTGGCCGGCGAGATGAACTCCCAGCTCGACCTGGTGCCGCTGGCGAACCGTCTCGTGGAGCGGATCGCCGAGACCTTCCGGATGCAGCGGGTGGCGCTGCTCACCGCCGTGCACGACACGGCCGTCCCGGAACTCAGGGTCGTGGCGGCGCACGGCCTCGACGACGCGGAGATCGCCGCTTCCGAGCGGTTCATCGCCGCCGCATCCGTCAGGAAGCGGTTGAGCGCCGGAGCGATCGCCCGCACCTACCAGATGCCGGCGCCGGTACGCGAGGGCGTCTGGGTGCTGAACGCCGTCCCGTGCTTCGCGCGGGGCGAAGTGGTGGGCGCCTTCCTGCTGGGCGGGACCGTGGACGGCGAGGAACTCTCCTCCGAGGACCTGGACCTGCTCCGCACGGTGGCGGCGCAGGCGGCGACCGCCCTCGTGAACGCCCGCCTCTACAGCTCCCTCCAGGCCAAGCACGAGGAGGTGGTGGCGCTCCGGGAACAGAGCGAGGACACGATCGAGTCGCTCGCCGCCGGCGTGGTGGTCCTCGACCTCAAGGGCCGGGTCGTGCGCTGGAACCGGTCCATGGAGCTCATCTACGGGCGGAGCCGCCACGAGGTCGCCCACTCCTCCTACGCGGCGGTCTTCCCGCGGAGCCTGCGGCAGGCGCTCGATGCCGGCCTTGGCGAGGGATGGCTCTCCCGGAGCGACGGGGGCGGAATCTCCCGGATGAACCTGAGGGCGGCCGACGGGCGGGACCGCGTCGTGAACGTCAAGGCCGCCCCGTTCATGTCGGGGGCCGGGCAGCGGCACGGCGCCATCCTCATCTTCGAAGACATCACCGAGCGCGTCGGGATGGAGAACGAGATGCAGCTCCGCGAGAAGATGAGTTCCCTCGGCGTCCTCGCGGCCGGGGTCGCGCACGAGGTGAACACGCCGCTCACCGGGATCTCCAGCTTCACCCAGATGCTCCAGGACCAGACCTCCCGGAACGATCCCCGCCGCCCGCTCCTCACCAAGATCGAGAAACAGACGGAGCGCGCCTCGAAGATCGTCAACGGCCTGCTCAACTTCGCGCGGCACGGACAGACGGACTTCCAGATCGTGAATCTCAACCGGGTCCTGGGAGACGTGCTTTCCCTGCTCGACCATCAGTTGAAGAGTTCCCACATCCGCATCCGCAAGGAACTCGATCCGGGGCTTCCGCCGCTCCGGGGCGACGAGAACAAGCTCCAGCAGGTCTTCGTGAATCTCGCGGTGAATGCCTTCGACGCCATGCCGGCGGGCGGCTGGCTCACGCTCACCACCCGCAGCGAGGGAGGGCAGGTGATCGCCGAGGTCGCCGATACCGGCGAGGGCATCGCTCCCGAAGACATCCGGCGGATCTACGACCCCTTCTTCTCGACCCGCAAGAAGAGCGGCGGGAACGGTCTCGGGCTGTCGATCAGCTACGGAATCGTCCAGGAGCACGGCGGCGCCATGGAAGTCGAGAGCAACGTGAGCACCGGTACCCGTTTCCTCATCCGTTTCCCGGCGGCGGATTCGTCGGCTGACCGCCCGGCCTCCGGGGATTCGTCCGTGGCGGTTCCGAAGGCCGCCGGTTCGCGCGGCGCGGACGCCAGGCCATGAGTCGAAACCGCGGGACCGTCCTGGTCGTCGACGACGAGCAGGTGATGCGCGAGATCCTCGAGGCGCTGTTGCGCCAGGCCGGCTATGCGGTGCGGCTCGCGGAAAACGGCGAGCAGGGGATCCGGATCGCGGATCGGGAACCGATCGATCTGGCCGTGGTGGACGTGATGCTCCCGGACATCTCCGGGCTCAAGGTGCTGGAACGTATCCGGGAGATCGATCCGGAGATCACGGTGGTGATGCTCACCGCCTTCGCTTCGGTCGAGACCGCGGTGGCCGCGATCAAGTGCGGCGCGTTCGACTATCTGACCAAGCCGTTCAAGAACGACGAGGTGCTGAACCTCGTCGGCAACGGGGTGCGCCAGCGGCGCCTCGCGCGGGAGAACCGTTCGCTGCGGGAACAACTGGTCCGCCGCGAGCGATTCGACGAACTGGTGGGGAAGTCACCGCGCATGCAGGAGGTCTACGCGCTCATCGAACAGGTCGCCGGATCCCGGTCCAACGTGCTGATCACGGGCGAGAGCGGCACCGGGAAGGAACTGGTTGCGAAAGCGATCCACCGCCTCAGCCCGCGCAAGAAGCGCCCGTTCGTCACCGTCCACTCCGGCAGCCTTCCGCCCGAACTGCTCGAGAGCAACCTCTTCGGCCATCTCAAGGGAGCCTTCACCGGCGCGGTGGCGCCCAAGAAGGGACTCTTCGAGATTGCCGACGGGGGGAGCATCTTCTTCGACGAGATCGGCACGGTGCACGTGGACACCCAGGCGAAGCTGCTCCGGGTGATCCAGGAGAAGGAGTTCATGAACCTGGGCGGGGTCGAAACGATCAAGGTGGACGTCCGGGTCATCGCCGCCACCAACACGGACCTGAAGCGGCTGGCCGACCAGGGCAAGTTCCGCGAGGACCTCTACTTCCGGCTCGACGTCATCAACGTCCACCTCCCGCCCCTCCGGGACCGCCGGGAGGACATCCCCGCACTCGCTCAGCACTTCCTCAGGAAGTACGGAGGCGAGAACGCGAAGAACCAGCTCTCCTTCTCGGCCGACGCCATGCAGGCGCTGCTCGACTGTCCGTGGCCCGGGAACGTGCGCCAGCTCGAAAACGCAGTCGAGCGGGCCGTGGTGCTGACGCCCGGCGACGAGATAGACATCTCGCTGCTGCCGGACGCCGTCCGGAGCCGGACGTCACGAGCCTCGGTCGCCTCGGTTCCGCCGCTTGAGGACGGGGTCACGCTGCGCGAGTACATTTCCGAGGTGGAACGGCAGCTACTGCTCGAAACGCTCGACCGGGTTGGCGGCATTCAGAAGCGCGCCGCGGAGGTCCTCGGCCTGAAGCCCACCACCCTCAACGAAATGCTCAAACGCCACGGCATCCGGTTCGGCCGGCGTCCTGCGGAGAGCTTCGGCTCCGTTCTTCGCGGGGCTCAGTGACGCAATGACCCGGACAGCACGACGGATGGCCCGGCTCGCGGTTCTGCTGGCCGTCCTGCCGGCGCTGGCGACGGCCGCCCAGGAGGAACTCAGCCGGGACGAAAAGCTTGAGCGGCTGCGCGAGGACCACCGCAAGTGGCTCGAGGAAGAGGTGGTCTACATCATCACCGATCGGGAGGAGGACGTGTTCCTCAGCCTCGAGACGCTCGAGGAGCGGACCCGCTTTATCGAGGTCTTCTGGGAGAAACGCGATCCCTACCCGGCGACCCCGGCGAACGAGTTCAAGGACGAGCACTACGCCCGGATCGAATACGCGAACCAGTACCTGGGCCGGGACACCTTTCGGGCGGGCTGGCGCACCGATCGCGGCCGCTACTACATCCTCCTCGGCGAGCCGCGCGAGCGGCATTCCTTCGACGGCTACAACGAGGTGGTTTCGTCCGAACTCTGGTTCTACCAGGGGGACGTGCAGAAGGGCCTGCCGTCGTTCTTCTACCTCGTCTTCTTCAAGCGCCACGACATCGGCGAATACCGGCTGTATCACCCCGTCGTGGACGGACCCCAGTCACTGGTGCGGGGGCAGTACGCGCAGGGTCCCGGCCCCGAAGGAAACGTCCAGGCCTACGAGACCCTCCAGCGCATCGACGCCGAGCTCGCGAATGCCTCGCTCTCCTTCGACCCCTCGGAGCCGGGCGACTGGACCTCGGGCAGGGCCTCGCTGGGGAGCGATCTCCTGATCGCGCGGGTCGAGGATTCGCCGCGGCGGGCGATCCGGACCGACTATGCCGACGCCTGGCTTCGCTACCGGGACCGGGTTTCGGCCGACTACTCGTTCAACTTCGTCCCCAGCCGGGGAGTGTTCGGAATCACCGGAGGCCCCGGCGGCACTCCGTTCGTCCACTTCAGCGTCGAGATCGATCCCCAGAACTTCACCCTCGAGACCGACGAGGACCAGACGTCGTTCTACACGACCCTCGACATCTCGGTCGAGGCCGTGAACGAGGACGACGTAGTGGTGCTGGCGATCGACCGCCCCGCCTACCTGGAACTCACGCCGGCACAGGTCCGGGACGTCCAGGCGTCCCCCTTCGCGTACCAGGACAGCGTCCCTCTGCTGCCCGGGACATACGAGTTCAGCGTGATCGTCCGCAACCGCGCGGCCCAACAGTTCACCGTGCTCGAGACGGAGATCGACACTACCGGCCTGGGCGAGGCCGGCTCGTCCCGGCTCGCCGGAATCGTCGCCGGGTTCGACGGCACCGATCTGGTGGACGCGCCCAGCCCCGACGCGATCCGTACGTTCCAGGTCGGGAGCGTTCGTGTCCAGCCGGCGGCGGACGGCCTCTTCGCCCTCGGGAACGTGCTCTACGCCTTCGCGCACGTCATGGACCCCGGCGAGGACCAGCAGGTCCGGTTCCAGTTGCTCGGAGACGTTTCGGGCAGCCCGGACGGGGAAGCCCTCGCCGAGCTGACCGCAAGCGTTCCCCCGCCGGGAGCGGTTCTCGCCCGCATGCCGCTTGACCTCGGGGTCGGAGGAAGCTACTGGCTGCGGGCCCGGCTCGAAGATGCCGACGGCGCCCTGCTGGACCAGCGTGACCGCCGCATCCAGGTTTCCCCGCGCGCCGGAGTCCCCCGTGCCGCGTTCGTGTACCGCCGCGGCTTCAATCCGGAGACTCCGGGTCTCCTCCCGCTGGTGCGGGGCGACCAGTACCTGACGCTGTCACGCTTCGAGGACGCGCTCCGCGAGTACGAAGCGGCGGTGGCGTCCGGGAATCCGCAGTTGCCCGCGGCGCGCTGGAAGCTCGCCCATGGCTACATCCAAACGAGCCGGGTCGCCGACGCGGCAGCGCTGCTCGAGCCGATGGTCGAGCAGTTCCCGGAGGTCTTCGAGGTGGCGAGCGGCATCGGTTTCGTCCGCTACTTCCAGAACCGCTTCGAGGAGAGCGTGACCCATCTGGAACGCGCCCTTTCGCTGCGCACGCCGGGATTCGGGCTGCTGAACGTCCTCGGAGACGCCTACGCCCAGGTGGGACGCCTCGACGAGGCGCGCGCCACGTTCCAGCGCTCGCTGGAGATGAATCCCGAGCAGCCCTTCCTCCGCGAACGGCTCGCCGAAATCAGCGCGCCCCCACCCCGTTAGCAGCGCCGGCTTGGAACGCCGGCTTTAGCCGGCACAGCGGCGCGCAGCGCCGCGGCGGCTCGACGCCAATCCGCGCAGGGGGTCCCTCCGGACTGCCTCAGAACCGCAGCCGCACCCCCACCCGCGCGACCCGCGGCGGCAGGATCCCGACCACGGCCCCGAAGGAATCGTCGCGGGATCCCTCGCCCACCACGTTGTTCAGGTTCAGCGCGTTGAAGACGTCGAAGTAGGTGGAAAACTCGGCTTCGCCGGGCAGTTCCAGCCGATGATCGAGGCGGAAGTCGAGCAGGGGCACCGCGGGTGAGCGCGCCGCGCCGGGCGGCTCCACGATCACCTCGGTACTGCCCTGCGGGAGAGGCCTTCCGTCCAGCGTCCGGGTGAAGATGACGGACCGGTAGTTGGGCCAACCGGAGTGCGCCCGGAAGGAGCCCGCCACCGCGAAGCCCCAGGGCAGGCGGTAGCTCCCCGACACCCGGGCGATGAACGGACGATCCCAAAACGTCGGGCCCTCGTGGAGGTCCCCGTGATTCGGGTTGTTCAGGAGGGGACCGGGGAATCCGGTGGCCTCGTCGATCTGGTCCCCGGGACCGGGCAGCCACCCGATCGAGCGGCTCACGGTCACCGAGGCCAGGAGTTGCCAGCCCGCCGCGTACCTCTTGCGCGCTTCCAGGATGAGCCCCTGGTAGCTGGAGCCGATTCCCGGGTTGTACAACCGGAAGCGGC
The DNA here is from genome assembly GCA_964448205.1 of uncultured Acidobacteriota bacterium. Lineage (GTDB taxonomy): Bacteria > Acidobacteriota > Vicinamibacteria > Marinacidobacterales > Marinacidobacteraceae > Marinacidobacterium. The sequence goes on along the minus strand of CAYUVU010000295.1, from coordinate 2,365 downwards.
TCTGCCCGAGGGTCGCGGGATCCTGGAGCCAGAGCTCGATCGGGACATCGTCCTCACTGCCGCGGACGAAGTCGCGGCCGGGATCGAGGTGGGGAACCGGGTACCAGGCGCTCGCCGGGACACCGACATCCGTGTCCTCGAGGAGGTTGCTCTCGCGGCGCAGGATTCCGGTCAGGCCCAATGTGATTCCCCACGGGATTTCTCGATGGATCCCGAGCGTCAGCTCATCGGTGGACGGCTGCTTCAGCTCCGGGTCCACCTCGTTCAACACCGGTATGAAAACGCTCAGCGGAGAGGTGAAGTCGACCTCGCCGTCGTCCACCACCGAGTTGAAGTTGCGGTCGTCGAACCGGAACTTGGCCGACGCGCGCGCATTCGGGTTCGCATAGCCGGGAACGGTCACCCCCAGTTGGTGCAGGTAACGCCCGGCACTCAGGCGGGTCTGAGTGCGGCCGTCCCCGGTGAGCTGGTAGTTGATTCCGAGCCGCGGGGCGATACCCAGCCAGGAAACGAGATTGGAGTCTCCGGCCGTTTGCCGCGGAATCCCGAATCGGCTGAACGCCTCGGTCCACGCCCCGGTCTCGTTTTCCTGATCGGGGTATCCGCCTCCCCACCAGTCCGCGCGGAGCCCGACCTCCAGGACGAGCCGTCCCCGCACGAGGGTGTCCTGCGCGTAGAGCCCCACGTTGCGGGTGAAGTTCCGGACGGCCACCGGATCGTTGTAGAGCGTGACCTCGATGGGGCGCACGCGATCGTGGATGTAGACGATGCCGCGGTGCAGGTCGTAGGTGGTCCGCACGGGATTCACCGTTGTTTCCAGCCCCACCTTGAACTCGTTCGTGCCCCCGAAGAGCCCGTCCCGGAACACGGTCGCCGTAGCGTTCGCCTGCCACCGGTCGCGTTCGTAGATGGTGTTGGTTCCCGAACCCCCGTACCAGACGCCGGTATTCAGTTCCCAGCGCGAAACGTTCGGCTCCCGATCAGGTTGCTGGCCGTACGGAAAGTAGAGATCCAGCCGGCTGGCCCGCGCCTCGACAAGGAGTGATTCGCCGAAGACGCCCGACCACGAGAGCTGTCCGAGCGCGGTGGTCGAGTCCTGATGGAATGTCGTTTCCGGACGGGGACGGAACAGGCTCGCTCCGCGATAGGGCCGGAACTTGTCGTTGCGATAGAAGAACAGTCCCAGCTCGTGGCCTTCGGCCACCTTGAAGCTGGTCCGGGCCAGGATGTTGTCGAGTTCGGTCAGGTCCACACCGGGCTCGCCGCCTTCGAAGAAAAAGCCCGGCAGGAACGGTTCGACCCGGAAGCGCGAAACGTTGAGGTAGAACCAGGCGCGGTCACGGAGGATGGGGCCGCCCACGTCGGCGCTCCAGTCGACCAACTCCTTCAGCCGGTTCGCCTGTCCGACTCCCCGGGCCCGGAGCGCGTCGTCGAGGTTCTGCGCCTGGAAGCGCTCATGCTCGTAGAAGAAGTTGCCGCTGCCGGCGAACCGGTTGGTGCCCCTTCGGGTAACGATGTTGAGAAACACGCCCGGGGTCTGGATCTCGGCGCGATGACCGGCCGTCGAGACCTCCACTTCCTCGAAGCTGTCGAAGGAGTAGTAGGCGATGCTGGCCCCCATCGCCGCGGGGTCCGTCACGTTTACGCCGTTCAGGTAGTACTGGTTCTGCGTCCACGCGGAACCGGCGGCGGAAAAGAGCGACTGCTGGCCGCTTTCGGCTCCGCCGACGTTGATCTTGGACATCATGATCCCCGGGGTCTGTTCGAGCACCGTCCAGATGTCCCGGGTGTTGGGCAGGTCCTCCAGCACCGGCCGGTCGACGGTTTCCCGGACGCCGCTGCCGCGGAGATCCAAAGGTTGGCGGGACAGTGCGGTCACGTTCTCGGTGATGCCCGCGATGACCATCTGTAGCCGGACTTCCACGACGGACCCAGCCTCCACCAGCACCTCGGCCGGCGCCGAATCCGCAAATCCCGAGTGGGTCGCCGCGATGGCCCACGTCCCGGGTCGGAGGCCCGCAAAACCAAACCGGCCCGATGGCCCGGCGGTCTGTTCCCGCCGGATGCCGCGCCCGACGAGCACGAGGGACACCCGGGCTCCCGGCAGGACTCCACCGGTGCCGTCCAGCACCACGCCGCCCACACCACCCGTCGGTTGCGCGCCCTCGATCGGAGGAGCCATCCCGAGCGCCAGTGCCAGAACGGCGGCTCCAAGACGTCCGTAGCGGACCGGCGGCGCGGCGGAGAGGGAGGGATTCGAATTACCTAGATAAGTCATTGATTTTACGCCGCATGGAGGGCATGGGATCGAACACTGCCCCACATTTCTCCCCACCCCGACGCTCCTGGCTCTTCCTCCCCAACG
>CAYUVU010000294.1:0-1880 GCA_964448205.1 uncultured Acidobacteriota bacterium | reverse complement strand
TCGAACCTCCCGGAGTATCCGGTCAATGCGGATTCGGCGCGTACTCTGATCGGTGGGACGCCTCTGGACTTGACCTCCGATCAGATCAGCAGGTCGTTTGTTGCTGCGGTCGAGACCGCAGATACGGCCTTGACCAGCGATATTTTGTATTTCTTTGATACCGGCACAGTCGCCAGGCTGGATGCGGATTGTGGGGGACAATCTTGCAGGTTCACTGGTCCAGGGGTCGATTTTACCATCGCCATTTCCGGGTTCACTGCCTATGATGAATTTCAGGCAGTTGCAACCCATAACGGGATATCCATTGCTCAGGGACGATCACGATCAGGCGAATTCGGTTATGGGGGTTGGTTGGACCATAGTGTATTCGGAGGGGAGGGAGCTCCAGACGTTACCGATGATGGCGTGGGTTTCACCACTGTGTACGCAATCTCGTTCGGAGATTCCCCCGGAACGAATCCGACCGGTAGTGGAACCGCTACCTGGACCGGGGTCATGGTGGGCGCAGACGTTGGAACCAATCCCTCCACGGTCGGCAATCCGATTCACGGCGATGCCCGGGTCACCGTCGACTTCAGCGATACGGATGTCGACGTGGCGTTCACCGATCTCGTGGATCTCGATACGGGTCGGTCTCGCAGCAGCATGACATGGAGGAACATGCCCATGTCGGGAGGAGGCTTCCGATCGGGCAATCAGATCGAAGGCAGGTTCTACGGTCCGAACCACGAGGAGGTCGGTGGGATATTCGAGCGCAACCAGATCCTCGGCGCGTTCGGCGCAAAGCGCGACTGACTCCGATTTCGCAACTCATCGGTTCCGCATATCGAACCGCGAGGGCGGCGGCTCGTGCCGCCGCCCTCGCGACCTTCTTCGTCGGCGTCTCGCAGGCGGGGGAACCGCCGTCGCCTGGGGCAGCTTTCGACTCGCCGCCGCCCACCCGCGGCGTCCGAGGTAACTCGGAGACGGTTCCCGCCGACGAGTCCCACGGGCACGCCGCCGGCGCTCTGATCCAGGCTGCCGAGCGGGCGCTCGAGCGGGGGGAGCCGGAGCAGGCGCTGGCCTTGCTGCGCCGGGCCATGCAGACCGCGCAGGCCGCTGGGGCGGACACCTTCCGCATCCGCTTCCTGGCGGCGCAGGCGCTGCTCGGGATGCGGCGTTACGCCGAAGCGGCGGCGCTCCTCGGCCGGCTCGCCGACGAGCGGCCGGACCTCGACCGCGTGCAACTCGACTACGGGGCTGCCCTCTTCGCGCTCGGCCGCGACGAGGAGGCAGGGGACGTCTTCCGCGAGGTGTGGGGCCGGGAGGGCCTGCCCCCGGTGGTGCGGCGGAACGTGGAGCGGTTCCTCGAACGCATCCGCGCGCGGCGGCGTTTGGCGATCGACCTCGACTTCGGGTTCTGGCAGGACGACAACGTGAACAACGCCTCGGAGCGCGAGACGGTGGAGGTGCCGGCGCTCGGGGGGCTCGAGCTCACGCTGGACGAGCGCCCGGTGCGCGCCCTGGTTGTGCGCACCGGCGCACGGCTGCGCTGGCGGCACCCGCTGACCGCAAGCGGCGGAACCTGGCTCGAGACGCGCGCCGCCGCCGCGCGCAACACCGCCCGCAACGCGAGCGCCCACAACCGCACTTGGGCGAGCGTGTCGGCCGGGCCGCGTGTGCGGTATGCGGCGCAGATCGCGGGCCGGCGCCGGCCTGGGCTCTTCCGCGCCGATGCCGGTGTCGAGCGGCGGTGGAGAGGCGGCGAGCCCTACGCGGTGAGCCTTTGGTCGGAGCTGGGAGCGGAGCAGACGCTCACGCGCAGCCTTCGCGCCGGACTCTCCGCCCGCTACTGGGACACGCGCCACCACGAGGGCGCGGAAGGCGGCGACCCGCACGGG
>CAYUVU010000293.1:0-6995 GCA_964448205.1 uncultured Acidobacteriota bacterium | reverse complement strand
GGTGTGGGACGTGCCGGCGCGCGGCGAGGAAGTGGACGTTCCCGAGGAGCGCCGGGCGCGGATCGAGGAACGGATCACCGCCGCGTATCTGGGGCTCGCCGCCTGGACCGCCACGGACGGGGCGATCTCGGTGCCCGATCTGGACATGTCCTGCCATGTCGCCCTGGCGGTGGTGCATCCCTTCGGCCTCATGCGGAGGCTGGGAGCCGCCCGGGTTTCGGAACTCCTCGCCGCCTACCGGGAGCGGGAGCCGGACTTCTTCGATCCCGCCGGGTTCGCGGGGCGCCTTCCGGAATGGACGTCCCGGCCGGTCTCCCGGGTGGGCCGGCGCGACGTTCCGGCGGGGCCGGGCGCGGTGGCGGTGCTGACCATCCGCCGGCCGGAGGTGCTCGGCGCGCTCGACGAGGACGTCTTCCGGGAACTGGACAGCCACCTGGCCGAGGTGGCGGCGGACGACCGGATCCTCGGGATGGTGATCACCGGATTCGGGGTGAAGGCGTTCGTCTCGGGCGCTGACGTGCGGACGCTCGCCCGGATCAGGGGCCCGGAGGACGGGGAGCGGCTGTCCCGCGCCTCGCACGAGGTGCTGAACCGCGTCGCCGGCCTTCCGAAGCCCGTCGTCTGCGCCCTGAACGGCATGGCGGTCGGCGGCGGGAACGAACTGGCCATGGCCTGCCACGCCCGGATCGGCCGAGAGGGACTCAGGGTGCTCGCGATGCAGCCGGAGCCGAACCTGGGCATCATCCCCGGCGCCGGGGGGACCCAGCGGCTGCCGCGCCTGATCGGGGTGGAGGCCGCCTGGGAGATCCTGCGGACCGGACGGCCGGTCTCGGCGGCGGAGGCGCTCGAACTCGGATTGGTCAGCGAGCTGGTCCCCGGCGAGCGGCTCCGGGACCGGGCGGTTCAGGTCGTCGCCGAAGCCGCGCGGGGTGAACGCGTGCTGCCGGCGATGCCGGCGGGACCGATCCCCACAGCGAAGACGTGTCCGGACGTGGACCTCGGCCATCTCTCCCGCGCCGTGGACGGGTTCATCCAGCGCGCGGTCCGGGAGGGCGCAGCGATGGATCTCGCCGCCGGACTGGAGCACGAGATACGGCTCTTCGGCGAGGGTTGCGCGCTCGAGGACATGCGGATCGGGGTCCGGAACTTCATCGAGAACGGCCCCCGCACCAAGGCGACGTTCGTCCACCGCTGATTGGAGCGGCGGCTGGGAACGCCGGCTTCAGCCGGCACAGCGGCCCGCAGGGCTGCGGGCGGTTCGTCGCTACCCCAGGTGCATTGGCCCGCGCAGCCGAGCCATCCGGCGAATGAGGCCTGTCTCGCCGCCCGCCTTGGGCGGGCTGTGCCGGCTGAAGCCGGCGTTCCAAGCCGTTCCGCCGTCTTGATCATCGGCGGGGTGTGCAGGAGGACCCGATCCTGGGTGTTTTGCCCGGTCCGGGTCTCCACCGGCGCGAGATGCACGCCCGCGGACCTGCGCGCGATCTCCCGCTACTTCCCCAGGCCGTCCCAGGTCTCGTTCATGCCGAGCTGGTAGGCGAGCTGGCGCAGGGAGTCCGTTGTCTTCAGGTCGAGGAGGATTCCCCGGGTGCGGCGTTCCTCCTCGATAGCGGCGGCTTCCTGCCCCGGGTAGTCCATCCGGGCCCGCCGCAGTTGGGAGAGCCGTTCCACCATCCGGTTGCGGAAGCCGGCCCAGGGAGCGAATGCCCGGACCCGGAAGGCGAGGAACAGCTGTCCGGCGCCGCCGTGCACGGGTTCGGGCCGGGGTTCGGCGGTGAACTCCGCCGGGAGCGCGGCGCCCCCGAGACTGACGAGGAACTCGAGCGCCAGCGCGAGCGCCAGGTCCCGGTCGCCGCCCTCCGGGAAGCGGAGATTCAGGACGAGCGGCGCGGCGGTTTCCGCGGTCGGCACCGCGATGCCGAGCGCCACCGGCTGGGCCGCGGCGGGAGGGGCGCCGGCTTCCGGATGCTGCGGATCACCGGCGATCGCGATGCCCGCCATCTGGTGGGGGAGAGCCAGGGCGGCGGCGTATCCGGCCGAGCCCAGACGGTTGCCGCGGCGCACCGCGGTGCTGCCGACGCCGTGCCGGTTCGCGCCGCCGATGGCCTCGGTCATGGCCCGGCGGCCGACCGCCGGCCCGGGTCCGTTGTCGCCGTCGAGGACCGCCGTCCCGCCCGAGGAGGCCACCAGCTTCATTTCCGGCGCCGTGTTCACGTGCCGGGTGGAGAGCTTCCGGGCCAGGTCGGGCAGCCAGGCCACGCCGTCGGCGTCGTCGCCCGCGAGGCTGGCCGCCACCATCGCGTCCGCGGTCTGCGACGCCAGCTCCGGCGCCAGCCGCACGCGCTTCAGCGCTTCCCGGACGAAGAAGTGGAGCTGCCCGTGCCGGACGCGCAGGGGGGCGCCTTCCCCGCTCATGAGAAGAGCTCCCGCAGCGTCCCGCTCCAGCCCCAGAGCAGCACCACCACGATCGCCGCGGGGATGACCCAGCGGATCCAGAAGAGCCAGAGCCCGCCGAGCGGCTTCGCCGAGCCCCGGCTCGCCTCGGCGAGCGCCCGGCCCCGCGAGACGAAGAATCCAAGACCGATCAGGGTGAGCGCCGAGCCGATGGGCTGCATGGTGGAACCCCAGATGAGGTCGCTCCAGCCCAGGTAGTCCGCGCTCACCATGGAGGGGAGCGCGACCGGGATCTGGAAAGCGACCGCCGCCCCGACCACCGTTCGGCGGCTCCAGCCGGTCCACGGGACCGCCGAGTTGACGATCACTTCAAGGGCGGCGAGCGCGGACAGGAAGGCCGCCAGGAACAGGGCGAGAAAGAAGACCGGGCCGAAGAACTCGCCGCCGGGCATGGCGGCAAAGACCCGGGGCAGGGTGAAGAAGACGAGCGGCGGACCCGAAGCCGGTTCGATTCCGAGGGCGAAGGCCGCCGGCAGCACCGCGAGCCCGCCCAGGATGGCGGCGCCCGAATCCCCGAAGATCGTGGTGCCGGACAACCGGCGCAGGTTGGCGTTCGAGGGCAGGTAGCTGCCGTAGGCGAGGAAGAAGGTGCCGCCGAGCGAGAGGCTGAAGAACGCCTGCCCGAGGGCCGCCAGGAACGTCTCGGCGCTCACGTTCCCGAGATCGGGCCAGAGGAGATAGCGGATTCCTTCGGAGGCGCCCGGGAGCGTGACCGAGCGGACGGCAACCACCACCAGGCCGATCGCGACGAGCGGCATGGCGATCCGTGACAGGCGCTCGACGCCTCTCTGCACGCCGAAGGCGGCCACCAGACCCATCGCCCCGAACACGAGCACGGTGAGGCTTAGATTCAGCCCTGTCATACCGCCGAAGTTCCGGGCGTAGAACGCCTCCGGCTCCACCACCACGCCGCCGAGCGCCGCATAGAAGAGGACCTGGGCCACTACCACCGTGTAGTAGGAGCAGGCCATGAACACCGTCAGGAAGAGCAGGCCGCCGATGAAGCGGCCGCCGGGCATTCCGATGCCGGTGAAGGCGCCGCCGGGGCCCGCCCGGGTCAGCCGTCCCAGGCTCCACTCGGCGATCAGCGCCGGGGCGCCGAGCAGCAGGACGAAGGCGACGTAGATGGCGACGAACGCCCCGCCCCCGTATTGCCCCGCCATGTAGGGGAACCGCCAGACGTTCGCCAGACCGACGGCGACGCCGATGAGCGTCATCGCGGTCCCGAAGCGGGTCCCGAAACGCTCGCCGACGCTCATCTGGCTGGGATTACGACCGGAAGTAGTCGCGGGCGTTCAGGGCCTGTCCGGTGACCCCCGCTGATTCCCGGGAGGCGAGGACGACGAAGACCTCGGCGATGTCCTCCGGGGTCGGCAGGGTGAGGGGATCCTCGGCCGGATAGGCGGCGGCCCGCATCGGGGTGCGGGTCGCTCCCGGATTGACGCTGTTCACCCGGACCCCGGTGCCCTCGAGCTCGGCGGCGAGCGTCTGGGTGAACCCCTCGAGGCCGAACTTGGACACCGCATAGGGCCCCCAGTGGGGCTTCCCGATACGGCCCACCGTCGAGCTGACGTTGATGATGGAAGCGGCTTCCCGCTCGAGGAAGGCCGGGAGGAGCGGCTTCGTCACGTAGAGGAGGCTCGCGGTGTTGATCCGCAGCGTGTCCTCCCAGACCTTGGGATCCTGCTCGATGATCGGCGCCCGCACCCCCAGGATGGAGGCGTTGTTGACGAGGACCGAAAGGTCGGGGAAGCGGACGAGCGCGGCGTGCGTCATGGCTCCCGCGGAGTCCGGGTCCCCGACGTCCGAGGCGGTGTAGCCGATCCGCCCCGGGTGCGCCGCTTCGAGTTCGCCCGCGGTCTCCCGGAGGCGGTCCTCGCCGCGGGCAGTCAGGAACACCCGTGCCCCCTCGCGGAGGAAGACGCGGGCGAGGCCGCGGCCGATTCCCGAGGAGGCGCCGGTGATCAGCGCCGCGACGCCGTCGAGCCGCCTCATGCGTCTTCCGCCCGAGCCTCGTCGGCCCGGAGGCGGGCGCGTTCGCGGTGGAGGCGGCGCTCGAGCAGCCCGAGCCGGACCACGTAGGCCCCGAGCAGCACAAAGAAGGCGGTGTAGCCGGCGGACAGCCAGTCGTTCATGGCGCCTCTGCGAGCCGCCGGTGGCGAAGCGCTTCGAGGGCGCGCGATTCGCCCTCGAGTTCCATCCGCCAACGGAAGAGCCAGATAAAGAGGAAGGTGAAGGCCGCGAGGCAGATCAGCAAGGCGACCCACATGTCGGGGTGCAGTCCCGAATCCGGCCCGCCCATGATCACGGGCGCCGGATGCTGGGTGCGCCACCAGCGGATCGAGAAGTAGACGATGGGGACGTCGGCGCCCCCCAGGATGCCGAGCACCGCTGCCAGGTTGGCCCGCCGGGTGGGGTCGTCCACGTAGCCCCGCAGCAGGAGATAGCCGGCATAGATCAGCCAGAGAACGAAGGCGGTGGTCAGCCGGGCGTCCCAGGTCCACCAGATGCCCCACGCCGGCTTGGCCCAGATGATCCCCATCGCGAGTCCGGTGGTGGCGAAAAGCGTGCCGATCTCGGCGGCCGCGAGCGCCGCCATGTCGTAGCGCGGATTCCGGGTGCGGAGCCAGGCGACGCTCGCCCCGGCAACGAGCAGAAAGGCGGCGAAAGCGAGCCACCACGATGCGATGTGGAAGTAGAAGAGCCGCTGGAGGTCGCCCATCGTGAGCTCGGTGGGCGCGTAGAAGAAGACCGCCCAGAGGGACACCACGAGTCCCAGGGCGGCGGGGATGGCCCAGCGGCCGCCGCGCCGAGGCGCGCTGCCGCTCCTGACTCCCGGGCGGTTGCCGGGTGTTTCGCTACTCATTCTTTCGGTTGGAATGGTTGGTGTGGTGTCCCAGGAATGGCGCGAGTCACCGAGAGCGGCGAGGCCCCCGGCTGACAAGGCGCGCATCGGGAGGAATACCGAGCGTATTCCGACCGATTCGCAACGCCGAGCGAAGCGGTCAGGCGGGAGGCGTCGGCGCTCGAATGCTGTGCGATTCCTGGGACATCGCACCGGATCGGCCAGGACTATACTCGGCGAATGCGCCCATTCCGCCCCCTTTTGCGTTTTGCTGCGCTGCTCGTCGGCGCCGTTTTCCTGACCGCCGGGTCGGCTTCCGCCCAGCAGCTCCCCGGCTCCGCCGACACTGCCCGGGACCGGCTGAACACCTCCCCGCGGCACGGCGAGTGGGTCTCGGTGCCGGCGCCGGGCGGCGACGCCGTCGAGTCCTGGATCGTCTATCCGGAACGGTCGGATACCGCACCGGTGGTCGTGGTCATTCACGAGATCTTCGGGCTCACCGACTGGATCCGGGGGGTCGCCGACGAGTTGGCGGCGCAGGGTTTCATCGCGGTCGCCCCCGACCTGTTGACCGGCAAGGGGCCGGACGGGGGCCGGACCGATTCGGTGGACAACGACGGGGCGCGGGCGCTGATCCGGGAACTCGACCGCGACGAGGTGCACACCCGGCTCAAGGCGGTGGCGGACTGGGCCACCGCGCTTCCTGCCGCCCGCGATTCCTACGGGGTGGTTGGTTTCTGCTGGGGCGGACGCACGAGCTTCACCTTCGCCACCCACGATGCGGAGCTCGGCGCCGCGATCGTGTACTACGGGACGTCACCCGACAGCGAGGCGCTCGCCGCGGTCGAGGCTCCGGTCCTCGGCCTCTACGGCGAGGACGACGCGCGGGTGAACGAGACGATTCCGCCGGCGCAGAACCGGATGGAGGAACTCGGCAAGTCCTTCCAGGTGGAGATCTTCGACGGTGCGGGCCATGGGTTCCTGCGCGCCCAGGACGGCCGCGAGGGACGGAACCTGACGGCGTCCTCGCAGGCCTGGCCGATGACGGTCCGCTTCTTCCGGGAACATCTCGGTTCCTGAACGCGGTATTCCGCACCCCGCCACAAGGAGGTACCCGTGGTTTCGATACGCCCGTTGTTGCTCGCCGCCATGCTCGCCGGCGCCGCCGCGCCCGCCTTCGCTCAGGCCGAGGACATGTTCCGCTTCGTCTTCGTCGGCCAGAGGGACTACACCACCGTCGGGCACGGCGACCACTCGTTCACCGCCGGGGGGCTCCACGGCGTCCTGACCATTCCCTTCGCCGGTCCGGAGAGCCCGTTCACCGAGGAGACCCGGCTCCACGGCACCTGCGCGACCGCCATCAAGGTCGAGGGTTCCCGGATCGCCATCGACTCCCACTGCACGCTCCACGATCCCGAGGACGACGACGAGGTGTACCTGGAGGCCCATCGGGACCTGGGTGACACCGAGGTCGGGGGCGGCGGGCAGGGCGCCTTCGTGTTCACCGGCGGCACGGGGAAGTTCGCCGGAATGACCGGGATCGAATGCCCGTACGAAGCCCACTACATGGAGGACAACGACACGGTGGTCACGGGCCAGTGCCGGCCCTGAACGTCTCGGAACCCCCACCGGGAGAAACCGTCATGATCGGTCCTCCTGCACACTTGGCCGGGCATGAAGGTGCGGGCCGGGATGCTGA
>CAYUVU010000292.1:0-10046 GCA_964448205.1 uncultured Acidobacteriota bacterium | reverse complement strand
TCGAAAGCCGATCCTCAAGAACCTCAATCCAGTCCGAAGGGAGTCACTGACATGCCGAAGAACCCGTTCCGCCTTGCCGTCCTCGGGGCGCTCCTGACAGCGAGCGTCGCCGGCGCGGCCCTCGGAGGTGAGCGATTCGAGTCCCGCCTCGTCGAGCCGGGCGTCGAGGGAATCGAGGAGCTCGCGGACCGGGAGCCCCGGGAAGTCCCGGGCAGCGGCGGCCATCGCGTACCCGGTGGCCCGGGTCTGGCTCTCGTCGAAGAGCTGTTCCACCGCCCTGAGGTCCACCTCTTCCTCTCCGTAGAGGAGGAGGTCGCGGCGGGTGGCCCGGATCCGCGGAGTCCCCTTGCGGCCGGCCGGGTCGAAACTCCGGGGTTCGGGACAGCGCTCCCGCCCGTGGAAACCGGCGGCCCCGGCATCGGGGTACCGCCGGGTCGGATAGCGCGCGGCCACCTCCCGAGCCTGGGCGGTCACCTCGCGCGGCCGGTAGTCCGCCAACTGGATCACGGTGTCCGCGGCGTCCAGATAGTCCCCGGAACCCCCCATCACGAGGATGGTGGAGACGCCGTGGTGTTCGAAAAGCTGCCGCACCCGGTCCAGCAGCGCGACGATCGGTTCCGCCTCCCGCGCCACCAGGGCCTGCATCCGGGCGTCCCGGATCATCAGGTTGGTGGCGGAGGTGTCCTCGTCCATCAGCAGGAGCCGGGACCCCGCTTCCAGCGCCTCGACGATGGAGGCCGCCTGGCTGGTGCTGCCGCTCGCGTTGTCGGTGGTGAACGCCGTGGTGGTCCGCCCGCCGGGAAGCTCCCTTATGAAGGGGCTCACGTCCACCGAGGACACCGCGCGTCCTTCCTCGGCGCGGATGGTCACCGCGTCCCCGCGGGTGACCACCAGCTCCCGCCCGTCCCCGGGAACGTGGGGGACCACCGAGCGGGCGAGCGCCTGGAGCAGCGTGGACTTTCCGTGAAAGCCGCCGCCCACGATGAGCGTCACCCCTTCCGGGATGCCTATTCCGTGGATTTCCCGGGGGCCGTCTCCCGGGTGGAGCAGGGACAGGCTCACGCGCAGCGATGCCGGGCTCTCGAAGGGGACGACCCCGTCCGTGAGAGGGCGTTCGCTCGCGCCGTGGGCGCGCGGCAGGAGCGCCCCGTCGGGCACGAAGGCGGCGAGGCGCCGGGCTTCGAGTTGGGAACGAAGGTGGTCGTGGTTCTCGACCGCGTTCACGAAGGACTCTGCCGCCCCCGCGGGAAGGCTCCCGAACACGAGTGCCCGCCCCGCGACTCCGGGGAGTTCACGGGTCAGGAGGTCGGCGGCCCGGTGGCCGAGGATGCGGCGCCCCGCCGCCGGCAAACCCACTTCCACGCGGGCTTCGACGAAACCCGCTCCGGAGGGATCTCCGAAGATCTTGATCGCGGTGCGTTCGAGGACCTCCTGACCGCCCGCGTCGATCCGGATCTGGCCGCTGTGGCCGGACCCCGCCGAGCTTCCCGAGCGGGGAATCGCCCGGCGGAATCCCCGGGCCAGGAAGTCGGCGAGGGCGGTCCGGCGAGCCCTATTGGAAGCGAGCGCGGGGGGAAAGCCGGCGGTCTCCCCGTCCATCCGGACCCGGACCCGGGAGGGAGGGGCGAAGGGGTCGCGGGCCACCCGGTCCACGAAAACGGTGACGCCGTTCCCGAGGGACCACGCCCCTTCGAGATCCCGGTAGACGGGGTAGCCGCGTCCGTCCAGTTGGCGGCAGGCGGCGCCCAGGCCGGAGCCGCCATGCAGGGCCTCGCGGCGCTCGCCGCTACGCGAGAAGGGGCGGGCGCGGTACGCGGTGATGGGGTTCCTCCGGGCTGCCGGCGGCGGAAACCGATCATAGTCCGACGGCCGGCGGGCGCCTGCGACCACGCCCCGGAAGTACCATGCGGGAAACCGTGTCATCCGAGTCCAAACGACGCTCCTACTGGGCGGACCAGACCGGTGATCTGCGCGCCCGGCTGGCCGCGGCGGTGCCGGCGGAGGAGTTGCGCCGGCTGCACCAGCGCCGGCCGGCGGCGCACTTCCTGGTGCTGGGCTGGCAGTTCCTCCTGCTGTTCGCCGGCGGCGCCGTCGCCTGGAGTGCTCCCGAGTGGTGGATCTGGCTACCGGCTTCCCTCGTCGTCGGGTTCACGGTCTTCAACTTCACCGTGATGCTGCACGAGGTGGTGCACGAACTCGTGTTCGAACGCAGCGGACATCCCGGCTACCGGGTGCTTCGTCACTTTTACGCGTTCCCGAGCGGGATTTCCGCGACCCAGTTCACCCGCTGGCACCTCGACCACCACGCCCAGCTCGGCGACGCCGAGGCGGATCCGAAGCGGCACTGGCTGTCGCCGAAACGCAACGCGCGCTGGTTCAAGGCGCTCTACCTGACGCCGGCGCTCATCCCGATCTACTTCCGGGCGGCGCGGAACGAGACGGCGACCTATCCGGACGAAGTACGGCGTGCGATCGCCCGGGAGCGGAGGCTGACCGTGGCCGGACACCTGACCGTCCTCGCGGCCCTCATCGCCGCCGGTGGACTCTTCGCGGCGTTCAAGGCCTACCTGGTCCCGGTGTTCCTGGTCTTTCCGGTGGCGTTCACGGTGAACCGGCTGGGCCAGCACTACGACATCGCCCCGGACAACCCCGCGCTCTGGGGCAGCGTGCTCCGGCCCTCCCGGTTCTGGGACGTCGCGTTCCTCTGGTCGGCGTACCACCTCGAACACCACTACTTCCCGCGCGTGCCGTTCTACAACCTGCGAGCGCTGCACTACCTGCTCCGGCCGTTCTTCGAGGAGATCGGGGCGCGACCCACCAGCTACGGACGGCTCCTCTGGCAGTGGTTCGTGCAGAACCGCGCGCCGCATACCGATTGGCGGAAGCCGGCTGAATCGGCGGTCTGAGGCCACTGCCGTGGCAGAATCCGGGACCATGGCCGAAGGAACCGTCAAGTGGTACGACCGCCAGCGCGGGGAGGGGTTCATCCAACGCTTCGAGGGACCGGATGTCCACGTACCGAGCAGCGCGCTCGCTGACCGGGAGCCCGGATTCCTGATCGAGGGTCAGGCGGTGGAGTTCGAGCTGCTCAAGATTCCCGGCGGTTTCCGGGCGCGGGGAGTGCGGGTGATCAAACCGGAGACCCCGGCCGCTCCCGCCATGAAGGCGTTCCCGTAGGACGGGGGGGGCAGCGAGCTTCGCCAATCGGTCCGACGTTGGGCGGAATGTGACCAAGGCCGGGGCCGGACCGTCTCAACATGGCAGAAGCGGCCGATCCCTCGCATGCCACCCAGCACCCGATACCGCTCCACCGGACCCGGCCTCTTGCTCCTCGCCGCCGCCACCACGCTCATGCCGGGGCGATCTGCCGGCGCCTCCCAGCCAGCCGCGGCGGAGGACATCTACCGCTGGCTCGCTCCGCGCCCCGCGGAGCAGCTCGCCGAAGATGAGACGTCCGTCCCTCCTGGCGCAGGCGCCCTCTTCGTTCCTGCCCTGACGGACGGAAACAGCGAACCCGAAGCCCTCGTCACGCGGGGGGAAGAGCCGGTGGCGATCGGGCGGAACGGAAGACGGATCGTCCTCGACCCGGGCCCCTACACCGTGCTGGTGGGCAGCGGACCGGTCCCGCAGATGACCGCCCTCTCCGTTCAGGTCGCCGCCGGAGCGACGACGCTGGTCCCGGTCCGCTGGGGGGGACTGCGCATCGAGGTCGTGGACGAGAGCAACCTCCCGCACCGCGGTGCGTACGAACTGATCCGGGTCTCCGATCTCCAGCCCTACGTGGTCGGTTTCGGCGCGGATCGGCTCCAGGGCGAGCCGCTGCTCACCACCCTGATGCCTCCCGGTCTCTACCGCATCGTGAAGCCGGGCTCGAGCTACCGGGTACGGACCGACTTCGCCACGGTGGTCGTGCCCGAAGGCGGCCTCGTCCACTTCAGGCTCGTCATGAACCCCGAGACCGGTCAGTTTCGAGGCGCCGGAGTCGTAACCGCCGGGGACCTTGGGGAGACGGTTGACGAATCCCCATGGATTCACCGGTACGCCATCGGGCTTGCGGCGCCGTTCACCGTGCATCGAAACGTGGTGGGCGAGAAGAACGAGACAACCGTCGGCGCGGAGGGAGCCTTCGATTCGTACCTCAACTACGAGCGGGAGGGCAACGTCTTCAGCAGCGTCCTCGAGCTGGAAGCGGGATTCGAGCGGATCAAGCCGGAGGCATCGCCGGCGATTCCATGGCGCAAGACCCGCGACCGGCTGCGGATGGACCTTCTGTATTCGCGGTTGTTGAATCCCCGTTTCGGGCCATACGTGCGGCTGAGTCTCCGGACCAGCCTCTTTGATTCGAACACGCTCGCGACCGAAGCCCTGACCGTGGCGCGCGAGTACGTGGACGGACGGCGCGAGCTGGAGTTCGTGCCGGCCAACACCACCTTCAGGACGGGCGATCCCTTCAGCCCGCCGGTCATTCGCGAGGGGGTGGGCGTCAACACGCGGCTGCTTCGCGGACGAGCGGCGCGCCTCGACTGGCGCGTGGGAATCGGACTGCGGCAGAACCGGTTCGGCGGCGCGTTCTTCGTGGATGACGATCCGGAGACCCCGGAAGTGGAATACGTCCAGGCGCTGGACTTCAACTCGGAGGGTGTCGAGACCACCCTGGTCGGAGCCCTTCGCTTTCGGGTGTTCCTCTACACCACCACCCTGGACCTGTTCGGCGACCTCGGCGCGGGATTCGAACCCACGATCGACTGGCGCAGCACGCTCAGTTGGCGACTGACGGGGGACCTGTCGCTCGACTACCGGGTGGACCTCCTGTGGCTGCCGCAGGTGAGCGATCAGACGCAACTCAGCCAGAGCGTGCTGTTCCGATACTCCCTGGGAGGGTAATGGTGACCCAGATTGACGTTCGACCAACGCCTGTCCGTCGCGGGACGGGTGCTATTCTGATGCGGCTCATGCTGTCGGGCGCGTACCGCGGGCTCATCGGGCGATGATGGAGACACCCGTTTTGTCGCGGCTCTGGGAGGCGGTCAGCGGGGGAACCGCGGAAGGCTGGTGGGCGTTTGTCTATCCGGCGGCCCTGCTGCTGGCGGGATGGGGCCTGGCCAGCCTCTGCCGGCTGGTGGCGGTGCGCCTCCTCCGCGGGCCTCTCAAGGGCCTGGAATCGCGGGTGGGATCGATGGAGTCCGCTCGACTCGGCGGCCTCCTGGCCTCGGCGCCGGGCATCGTCGGGCGGGTCCTGTACTGGGTGGTTCTCCTGCTGTTCCTGGCGGCGGCGGTCGAGGCGCTCCCCTTCGCGGTCACCGACGGCCTGCTGGCGCCGGTCGCCCACTTCCTGCCCAGCTTCGTGCTGGCGCTCGCCGTGCTCCTCACTGGAATCGTGGCCGCGCGGCTCGCCCAGAACTGGATTCTGGCCGCATCCGCGGATGCCGGCGGCGAACGGGCGCAGGCGCTGGCGCGGCTCGCCTGGGGCGGCATCCTGGCCGTCACCCTGATCGTCAGCGCGCAGCAGGTGGGTCTCCAGGGCGCCGGGTTCGTTTCCTCGCTGGCGCTCGTCGTCCTCGGCGCGGCGCTCGGCGCGGTCGCGCTGTCGTTCGGGGTGGGCGCCGGTCCCATCGTGACCAACATCCTGGCGTCCCACTACGCCTCCCGCGCCTTCCACGTCGGCGATGTCGTCCGCATCGGCGAGATCCAGGGCACGGTGTCGCGCATGAACGCGACGTCGATCGTGATCGAATCCGACGGGAACGCCGTCCACATACCGGCTCGTGTCTTCTGCGACAAGGGATGCGTGGTGATCGGACGCAGGGACTGAATGGCGACGGCGATTCGGAACCTGGCCCTCGTTCACCTGGAGCGGCGGCCCGAGGAGGCGGCGCGTGTCCTCGAGCACTGTTCCCGCGAAGAGGCCGCGGCCCTGCTTCGGCACGCCCCGCCCGAAGTCGTCGCACGGGTGCTCTCGCTGTTCACCTCGCGCTTCGCCGCCGACTGTCTCGTCCAGTTGTCCCCCGAGACATGGCCCGGCGTGGTTGGGGAGCTCTCCCCGCCAACCGCGGCTGCTCTCCTCCGCCACTGCCCGAGCGCCATCCGGGAGGAGTGCCTCGACACCCTCGCTCCGCCCGTCGCGACACCGATCCGTGACGCGCTCGGGTACCCGCAGAACTCCGCCGGCGCCTCGGCGTCGTCGGACGTCCTCACCCTGTTCGAGGATCAAACAGTGGAACGCGCCATCGATTTCCTTGGCGCCCACGAACAGATCGTCCCCGAACAGGTGCTGGTGCTTGACCGTTCCCGGCGGGTGCGGGGGGCCCTCAGAACGGTGTCGCTCTGCTGGGCGCCGCGAGGCGCGGCGGTTGGCTCGCTGGAGCTGCGAGCTGTTCCGACCATTGCGGCAAGAACACCGCTCGCGACCCTGGCCGACGACCGGCGGCTGGACGGAACGCCCACTCCGGTCGTGGATCGTGCGGGAGCCCTGGTGGGAGTCCTCGACCCGGAAACGCTTCGCCGGGTTGCCGGGCTCGATCGCGCACGCCCGGTCACCGAGTTGGTAGCTGCCTTCTCCGAGCTCTGCTGGCTCGGCCTCGCCGGGGTGGTGTCCGGAATGGCGGTCGGCGCGGGGCCAGCGGACATCGAGCGTCGTCTTGGCTGATCTTGCCGCCGCGAGCCGGTTGGCTCACGACTTCGTCGAGAGGCATCCCACCGAGAGTTCGGACCACCTCGAGTCGGTTTCCGACGGCGAGGCCGCCGAACTGCTGGCGGCGATGAAGCCCGCAACGTTTCTCAAGGCGTTCCGGGCGCTCAGCACCGCGAGGGCGTTGGCGATTCTGAAGTCCTCGGACCTCGCCGCGGCCGCCAACCTCGTCGTGCGCCTTCCCCCGTCCCTTGCCGGCGTGCTGCTCCGGGGATTCGAACCCGCGGCCCGGAAGGAGCTGTTGGCTTGCCTGCCGGCCAGGGACGCCGGGGAACTGTCGAAACTGCTGGCGTTCCCGGAGGCCACCGCCGGCAGCCTCATGGATCCCAGAATTGCCGCTTTCCGTCACAGCGCCAAGGTCGGCGCGGTGCTCGCGCGGTTGCGGACCGACTACTCCGATCGGACCGTGTTCAACGTCTTTGCCGTGGATGACGAGAGTCGGTTGTCCGGGGTGGTTTCGCTCCATCGGGCTGCGCTCGCGGACCCGGAAGCGACTCTTGATTCGGTGATCAAGTCCGCCCCCATCACCGTTTCGCCTTTCGCTCCCCGCTCCCAGGTGGTCGAGATCATGCAGAGCGGGCGGGTGACGAGCGTCCCGGTGGTGAGCGTGGACGGCGCTCCGATCGGCGTGCTGCGGCTGAACGAACTCATGCAGGAAGTCAGCCACGAACTCAGTTCCGATCTGGTCAGCATGACCGGCGCCAGCGCCGAGGAGCGCGCGCTGTCGAGCGTCGGGTTCGCGGTGAAGAAGCGCCTCCCCTGGCTGCAGATCAACCTGGTCACGGCCTTCGTGGCCGCCGCGGTGGTGGGGATCTTCGAGGAAACGATCTCGAAGTTCACCGCGCTGGCGGTCCTGCTGCCCGTGGTGGCCGGTCAGTCGGGCAACACGGGAAGCCAGGCGCTCGCCGTCGTGCTGCGCGGGCTGGCGGTCCAGGAGATCACTTCACGGTCGGTGCTCAAGGTGGCCGTCAAGGAACTCTTCGCTGGAGCGATCAACGGCTTCGGGGTGGGCGCGGTGTGCAGCGTCAGCGTCTATGCCTGGAGCCGCTCGTTCGGGCTGGCGCTCGTCATCGGAGTGGCCATGGTCGCGGCGATGGCCATCGCCGGTGTCGCGGGGGCGGTGATCCCCGTGTTCCTGACCGTCGTGGGAAAGGACCCGGCGCAGGCGTCCTCCATCCTCCTGACCACCGTTACGGACGTCGTCGGTTTTCTGAGTTTTCTCGGGCTGGCGACCATATTTGCGGATCTCCTCTGAGCGCGGCTCGCCGGAGATCCGGGGAGCTCACTCATGTTGGGGCTGATTCTGGTGGCGGCGCTCACCGTGTTCATTTCGAGCGTGTGCTCGCTCTTCGAGGCGACGCTCTATTCGACCCGGCTGAGCACCCTGGAAGCCGCCAAGTCCGAGGGCCGGCACGCCCGGCTCGCCGAGCGCTTCATCGCGATGAAGACGAACATCGCCCAGCCGACCTCGGCGATCCTGGTGCTCAACACGGTCGCCAACACCGCCGGCGCCACGGTCTGCGGGATGTACGCCACGAGCGTTCTGGGCGCCAGCCGGGTGCCGGCCGTGTCCGTGGTACTCACCGTGGCCATCCTGTTCGTGGGTGAGATCCTGCCCAAGACCTTCGGGGCGACGCACTGGGGAACCCTGTGGCGGTTCATCGTCTGGCCGCTGGCCGGAATGCAGCGCGCCTTCAAGCCCATCATCAAGGTGACCCAGGGGTTCGCCAACTTCTTCACCGGGAGCCACGGCACTCCGGTCATCACCGAGGACGAGATCCAGGCCAACATCCGGCTCGGCCGAAAGGCGGGCGAACTCTCGGCCACCGAGCAGCAGCTCCTCAACGCGGCTTTCCATTTCGACGACATGTCGGTGCGCCAGGTGATGGTGCCCCGCCGCGAGGTGGCGTTCCTGGACGCGTCGTGGGATCTCGCCAAGTGCCTGGCCGTCGCGAAGGAGACCGGGCACACCCGCCTTCCGCTCTCGAAGGGTTCGCTCGACGAAGCGGTCAGCCTCGTGCACATCAAGGACCTGCTCGGCGTGGCGCCATCCGACGACTTCGAGGTCAAGTCCATTGCCAGACCGCTCCGGCACGTGCCTGAGACCCTCCCCATCAGCCGGCTGATGCGCGAGATGCAGCGGACCCACCAGCACATGGCGCTCGTGGACGACGAGTACGGTTCGGTGGTCGGGGTGGTGACGCTCGAGAACGTGGTCGAGCAGATCGTGGGCGACGTGCAGGACGAGTTCGATTCGGAGGCGCCCGAGATCGTCTCCGAGGGCTCCGGCGCCTACCGGATCCGGGGCGGTTGCCTCATCGAGCGGGTCAACCGGGAACTCGGCCTCGAGCTCTACAGCGCCGACGTCGAGACGATCTCCGGACTGCTGGCGGCCCGCCTTGGGCGGCTGTTGAAAGTGGGAGACCAGGTCCGGTTCGAGGGTGCGCGGATCGAGGTGCTCGAAGAGGAACGGGGGACCGCCCGCGTCGTGCGCGTCCGCCTGGAGCGCTCCGGACCCGACGACGACTGAGCGCCGCGCCGGCGCCGCTACAGCGTGGCCATGTCCACGTTGTCGAAGTTGCGGCGGTAGTACCTCATGTACTCGACCTTGCGTTCGAGGGCCTCGATGACGCCCACGCTGAAGTTCACCTTCTCGAAGCTCTGGGCGCTCCCGAGCCCGCCGGGGCTGAACACGTTGATCTCCATCAGCTTGTCCCCGACGATGTCCAGCCCGACCATGAACATCCCGTCCTGAACCAGCCGCGGACGGACGATTTCGGCGAGGCGGAGCGCCTCCGCACCGATCTCCGCCCCCCGCTTGCGGCCGCCGGCGTGGATGTTGCTGCGCATGTCGTCACCGGTTCGCACCCGCCGGAACGCGCAGTACTTGCCCTTGTAGCGGTAGGGCAAAGCGTTCACCAGGAAGAGCCGGGTATCCCCTTCGGCGGCCGCCGGCAGGTACTCCTGCGCGATGACGTAGCCGTCCCGGACGATGGACTCGATCATCTGGTTCAGGTTGGACTGATCGCCGGGGCGTACCAGGAAGACGCCGCGGCCGCCCGACCCCTGGAGCGGCTTCAGGACCGCGGTCCCTCCCTCTTCCTTGACGAAGTGCTTGATGTCGTCGCGGTCGCGGGAAATGACCGTGCGGGGCCGCACCTCTTCGGGAAAGAGCTGGAAGTACATCTTGTCGGTGGCCTTGGCGAGCCCGTTCGGATCGTTGACCACGACCACGCCCCGCCGCATCGCGATCCGGCCGAAATTGATGCCGGCGGTCGCCGCCCAGGACCGGCTGCCGGTTTCCGTGGAGGGATCGCTGCGGAGCAGCAGGACGTCGAGGTCGTCCACCGAGATGTGT
>CAYUVU010000291.1:0-6708 GCA_964448205.1 uncultured Acidobacteriota bacterium | reverse complement strand
CGGAACCTGATCGCGGAAGCGGAGGTCCGCGGCTACACCGTCGTGGGCGATCGCGCCAGCCTGCAGGCGGCCCGCGGCGCCGGGCGGCTGGTGGGGATCTTCGCGGCGAGCCACCTCCCCTATGTGCTTGACCGGTCGTGGGAAGGACTCGACGATTCGGTGCCCACCCTGGCTGAACTCACCGGCGCCGCGATCGCTTCGCTCGAGGGCAACGAAGAGGGTTTCTTCCTGGTGGTCGAAGGCGGCCTGATCGACTACGCCGGACACGACAACGACGCCGGTGCGATGCTGGCCGAGATCCTGGACTACGACGAGGCCATCGGGGTCGGTTTCGACTTCGCGCGGGCTCGCGAGGACACTCTGGTTCTGGTGACCGCCGATCACGGGACCGGGGGCTTTTCGTTCACCTACGGCCCCGGCGGGCCGGGTCCCCTCCCCGAAACGGTGTTCCCCGACTACGCGGCCGGCCCGGAGATGGCCGGAAAGCGACACCTCGAGCTGCTCGCCGCCCAGCGCCGTTCCCTGATCGAGGCGATGCCGGAGGTCTCCTCCCCGGCGACCGTGGATTCGGTGCTTTCCGTGATCGAGGAGGCGACGGGGATCCGGCTGACCGAGGAAGAGGCCGCCGATCTCGCGGAACAGCTCAACGCCGGGACCCCCGCGCCCCGCGACTTCGCCACCTACTACCTCGATCCGTCCACCGTCCCGGTGGCGCTCGCCGCGCGAAAGCTGGCGAACCACACGCAGGTGGTCTGGTCCACGGGAGGGCACACCTCGGAGCCGGTGTTGCTGCTCGGTTACGGGCCCGGGGCCGACGGAGTGCTCGGAATCGGGGAGAACACCCGGGTCCACGGCATCATCCGGGACGCGTTCGGCTGGGAGTGAATCGGGGAATCAGGAAACGGGGTCCGGCTCGATGGGGAATCCGTCGGTGGCGATCCCGAGACGCACAGCCGCCACGCGGTTCGTGACCGCGGCGACGGCGAAGCTCACCCCCGAGAAGTTCTTCTCCCGCGGCAGGGGCGGCAAGGGCCGGGCCCAGGGAGGGGCGACCAGCACCCTGCCGCGCCGGGCCAACGCGCCGTAGTCGAGTTCCGCGTCGGCCTCGACGCCCACGGCGCCCCGAACCGACGCCAGCGAACCCGGAACGAGGAGGGAACCCCGGCCCGACCGCGGCGCCACCAGCGTGACTCCCGCCTCCCCGGCCCTGGTCCACGCGTCCCGCAGGACGTTCTCGCCCTCCGGATCGCTGCCCAGCGGCACTCCGGCACTCAGATTGACGATGGCGGCCTCGTTCTCCACCGCCCAGCGGATGCCGGCCGCCAGGCAGTCGGGCGGGGCGTCCGTCCGGCGCCCGAAGACGCGCACCGAGAGCAGCCTGAAGGCCTCCGGCGGCAGCCCGTCGCAGACGGTTGCCGCCACCGCGGTCCCGTGCCCGATCTCGTCGATCCAGTCGGCGCGCCGGTTTCCGGTGAGGCGCGCGCGTCCGCCGACCCAGGAGATCCGGACCCCGCCCGCCACCGGGCCCACCTGGCGGTGGGCGGGGTTGATTCCCGTGTCCAGGATCGCGATCCGCAGCATTTCGGTTGCGGCCGCCGTCAGTTCGCGGTCTCGATGTGGCCGTCGCGGAGCGCGAAGACGTGATCGGCCGCTTCGACGAGCGCGCGCCGGTGGGTCATCACGAGCGCGGTCCGGCGCTTCAGCCAGGGGACGAGGCGCTCGATCAGGAGTGCCTCCGTCTCCGCGTCGAGCGCCGAGCTCGGCTCATCCAGCAGGATGAGAGCCGGATCGGCGAGCACCGCGCGCGCGATGGCGATCCGCTGCCGCTGGCCGGCCGAGAGCTGCTGGCCGCGCTCCCCGACGACCGTGGAAAGACCTTCCGGAAGATCCGTGACGAAACCGTCGAGCGCCGCGAGGCGGACCGCCTCCGCAATCTCGGAGTCCTCGGCCGTGGGCCGCCCATAGCGGATGTTCTCGGCGATCGGCGCGTGCCAGAGGAAGGGATCCTGTTCCACGACCGCGATCCCGCTCCGGAGATCGGCAAGGGAGAGCCGCCGGATGTCGACGCCGGCCCAGGAGACGCTGCCCCGGTCCGGATCGAGGCGCCGCAGGATCAGATCGGAGAGAGTGGTCTTCCCCACCCCGCTCGGCCCAACCAGCACGGTGAGCGACCCCTCGGGAAGCGTGAGCGAGGCGCCGTCGAGTACCGGTTTTTCTTCCCTGCCGTACGACAGGGAGACCGACTCGACACGGAGAGGTCCCCGCGGACTGGCAGCCGGAAGCGGATTCGCCGGATCCTCGACGCCGGGGGGTTCGTCGAGTAGTTCAAACACCCTTTCGAAGGATGCCCGGGCGGCGCGCAGCCCGAGGTACTGCCCCAGGAGGCCCTGCACCGGGCCGAAGAGGCGCATCTGGTAGGTCATCGCCGCGCCCAGGGTGCCCAACGTGAGGTTCCCCTGGATCACCTGGTAGCCCCCGTAGAGGAACGCCGCGGCGCCGGCAATCGAGACCAGGGACGCCGGGATCCCGGACGCCACGTACGTCGTCCGCCGCGCCCTGAGCAGGGCGTCGATGAAGCGGTCGTTCTCCCCGCGGAAACGCTCTGCCTCGCGCTCTTCCTGCCGAAAGGCGACGGTCTGCCGCATCCCCAGGACGGACTCGACGAGGGCGCTGCCGACCGACGCTCCGGCTTCGCGCAGCCGCCGGTTCTCGTCGGTCACCCGGGTTCGAAGACGCGTCAGCGCCAGGGCGGCGAACGGCAGGACCAGCAGCGCGGGCACGAGCAGCGCCGGCGCCAGCGCCAGCACCAGCACCAGGGCGACCACCAGCCCCACCACGTTCTGGGTGAGCGACAGCAGCAGGTCGCCGGCGGTGCGCTGCAGTTCCGAGACATCCGTATTGAGGCGGGAGAGGAGGTCGCCGGTGCGGGCGCCCGCGAAGAAACGGGGCGAGAGCTGCTGGAGCCGCCGGTACACCGTCAGGCGCAGGTCGAACAGGGCGCGCGCGGACAGACCCACATAGCGGTAGCCGGTGTACGACGTCAGAACCAGTCCGCCGACCTGCATGACGACCATCAGCGCCGCGAGCTGGAGCAGCAGTCCGAAGTTGCCGCCGAGCAGAGCATCGTCGAGGAGGGGGACCAGGAGGAGCGGCCAGAGCTGGCCGGGCAGTCCGGCCAGCAGGGAGAGGACGAGGACTCCCGAAAGCTTCCGCCAATAGGGAAGCGTCAGCCGGAACGCGCGCCGGTAGATGTCGGGGGGACGGGTCAGGGCGCCGCTTTCACGCAGGACGATGGGTCATGCGGGGATTCCCGGCGATCGCTGTTCAGTTTCCGGCGGCCCGGTAGCGGATCGGCTGCGGCGGGATCATGAAGTCGCCCCCCGCGAAGATCTCGGTCTCCGGCTCGAGGGTCTCGGCGTCGTAGACGTACATGGTGTCCCCGACGCCCGACACGAAGAGTCGCTCGCCGTCCGCCGAGACGATCATCGAGATGTTGGTGCGGCCCCGCTCGAAGCCCTTCTTGCGCAGGATCACCTGCCGGCTCTCCATGTCGATCACCGCCGCGTCGCTCAGTCCGGCATAGCCGCGCTTGCCGTCGGGCGAGAGCGCGAAACGCGCGAGGCGCATCTGCGGCCCCACCTCGTAGTGGCTGAAGGTCTTCTCCGGCAGGCGGATCTCCAGCAAACCGAAGAGCTCCATCCCCTGGCGGGGTTCCACCGTCCGGTACACCCCGAAGAGCCGGCCCGGCTCCACCTCGTCGAGCGAGTGGCCGCGGACCCCGCCGTAGCCGGGAGCGAGCGGCCGGTCCAGTTCGATCCGGTCCGTTTCCTCGAACGTCTCCGCGTCGAGTTCCACGATCTGGTCGTTCACGAGGAAAACGGAGGAACCGTCCGGGCTGAAGTAAATGTTCGGACGCCAGTCGTCCGCGCCGCCGAGCGGGATCCGGTGGGTGACCTCGCGCGCGTCGCGATCGTAGACCCAGATCTCCGACGGCGTCTTGTGAAGGAAGCGATCGGGCTCGAGGTCCACCACGACGGGGACCAGGTAAATCCGCCGGCCGTCCGGTCCCGGGGTCGCGCTCATGAAGCGGATGCGGGTGCCCACGGTGCTGAGCCGGAAGTCGTCCACGACCGCCATCTCGGCGGCGTCGAACAACTCGACGCTCTCCATCCGGCCGGTCACGATGGCGAGATAGCGGCCGTTGGCGGTCCAGGTGTTGTTGGTGGCCGCGCCGTGACGCAGGTTCCCGACCTTCTCGAACGTCAGGGTCTCCTGGTCGAAGGTGATGAGTTCGTCCGGCCAGATGCCCGCGAGGAAACGGTCCGCATCCTGCCCGATCGCGGTCCCGGCCAGGAGCGCAGCCATCCCGAGCGTAACGAAGAGCCGCCGGATCATGGAGTGGGACTCGCGCTGGGTCTTGGGGTTACGGGGAACTGCGCCTCAGGGGAAGACCAGATCGATCTCCCGCCAGTCCTGCACGGCGGCCGCACAGTTCTTGTGCCAGTCGGGACTGTTGTTGAGGTAGTCGGGCACCTGGGCGGGCCAGTAGCAGGTCTTGTAGCAGTCGTAGAGATCCCGCTCCATCGGCTGGCAGAGGGCCGCGGTCCCACCCGTGGAGTCCACCTCCCAGCCCGGCGAGAAGATGGTGGTGCAGCCCGACGGGTAGTGCGGGCTCGGGTCGTCGGCGGTGGCGCGCGCCGCACCGCCGCCTTCCAGCCACTCGGTGGCGAAACGCGCCTTGAGGTTTTTTGGGGAGAGATGCTTCATGGCTTTCTCCTAAGGGGTCGGGCTTTCCACGCGAACCATGCCCTCGAAGCGGGTCAGGAAGCGGGGATTCCGGTCAAGGATACGCCCGTACGCCGAGAGGCCGAGCGCCGTCCAGTCGCGGATCCAGTCGCAATAGTGGAGGTTGGGACGGAAGCGGTCGCCGTAGCGGACCTGCGCCTCGTGGTAGCAGCCCCCGGAGCAGAGGCTGCGGACCCAGCACTGGCTGCAGTCGGTGCGGGCGTCGATGTGCGCCTTCTGCAGGTGCTCGGCCCGCTTTTCGTCGTCGATTCCGGTGGCCACGTGGCCGAGATCGTGGTCGCCGGACCCGGCGAACCGGTGGCAGAGGCCGACCTCGCCGCCCGGGGCGACCCCCACCAGGCCCAGCCCGGCGCCGCAGGGATAGGCCTTGCTGACGCCCTCGTGGATTTCGCCGAGCAGGTCGCTGAGGTTGGAGAAGCCGAGATAACGGCCCTCGGTGGCCGCCTCGACGTAGTCGTCGGCGAGATCCCGGAACTGGTCGAGCAGTTCGTCGAATCCATCCTCGCCGAGGGCGTAGTCCTGATCGGGAGACGAGGTCACGGGGGCGAAACCCACCTCGTAGAACCCGAGCCCCATCAGGTGTTCGAAGATCCGGGGCACGTCGAGGTTCTTCGAGGTGACGGTCACCCGGGCGCCGACCGGACGTTTCTGCAGCTTCAAAAACTCGGCAATGCGGGGGGCGATGACGTCGTAGCTGCCCATCCCGCTCTTGTAGACCCGCATGGAGTCCTGGAACTGCTTGTCGCCGTCCACCGAGATCGTGACCCCGATCCCGTTGTCCGCGATCCACTGCGAAACCTCGCGGGTCAGGAGGGTAGCGTTCGTCGTGAGGCTGAAGTCCACCCGCTTGCCGGCCTGCTGCGCCTGCTCCCGGGCGTACTCGACGGTGGGCCGGATCACCCGCCAGTTGAGCAGCGTCTCGCCGCCGAAGAAGGTGACCTGGAGGTCCTTCGCCTCTCCGGAATCGGCGATCAGCCGGTCTACCGACTGGCGCGCGACCTCCTCGGTCATGGCCAGCGGAACCTCCGCTTCGGCGATCCGGTCGTCGCCGTACTCGTAGCAGTAGCGGCAGGCGAGGTTGCACGAGTTCGTGACGTTGAGCACCACGGTCCGGATCGGCGGCGGGCCGTCCACTTCCTGGAGGCCGCCGATCGGGATGAGCGGCGCACCCTGCCGGGCGACCGCGCCGACGCCGGCCAGCTCCCGAAGCGCGGCTTCTTCCTCCGCCGACTCGACCACGTCCGCCGGGGACTTCGGCCCCGCCGCGAGCCGGTCCAGCACCCGCTCGCTGGTCTCGTCCAGCTCGAAGATCATGGAGGACGGAACCAGGAAGGCATAACGCCGCTCTCCGCCGGAGAAGCGGTGCATCTGGGTCGCTTCGACGAGGGTCGGGGCGGTGTCGGACACGGTCACTCTTCGGCCCGCTGCGGGAACAGGTCCCAGTAGAGGAAGACCGGGGGAGACACGACGAGGCGGGCGCGGTCGCGGAGCGTCTCGCCGCTCACCGGATCCTCGTGTTCCGCCACCACCCAGACGTCTCCCATGTTGTCGGCCATCAGCTCGCGCTCCGGGTTCGGGCCGTCGAGTCCCGGCGTGAACAGGCCGCGCTCGTCGACGTTCCCCACGAAGCGGGTGTCGGCGTCCTCGTCCCGGATGAAGTACTCCTCGGTGGTCCAGGTGACCTCCACCGGGCCGAGCGCGAGGTCGTCGCCGGTGAGCGGTTCGTCGTCCGGGCCCCGATGCCAGCCGCTCGCCTCGAACTGGACAAACTGTTTCGGCGCCACGGCGCCACCGACCCGGGAAAGGGCCATCTCGGGGGAGACGCGGATGTAGTCCACGCCGTCGTGGACTACATCCGCGTCTCCCCCGAGATGGCCCTTTCCCGGGTCGGTGGCGCCGTGG
>CAYUVU010000290.1:0-5066 GCA_964448205.1 uncultured Acidobacteriota bacterium | reverse complement strand
GTGCACGCCGCCCCGGTTCTCGGTGTAGCTGACCCAGGCGCCGTCGGGTGACCAGCGGGCGTCGCTCTGGTCGTGGTCCGAAGCCGCCAGCGGCCGGGGCTCACCCCCCGCGCGCGGCGCGATCCAGAAGTTCAGCCAGCCGCTGCGCTGCGACCGGAAGAGCAGGTGCTCGCCGTCGGGCGACGGCAGGGCGGCGCCGAATCCCCGGCCCGCGCGGTAGTCGAAGAAGCCGCGGTCTTCGATCACCGTGCGCGGATTCCGGCCGTCGGGGGTGACCTCGACCACGTCGTGGTCCACCCAGCGGTCGTCCATGCGCACGTAGAAGAGCGCCCCGGTGTCCGGCGCCCAGCTCGGATACCCCTCGTAGAGCGGGTCGCTGGTCAACCGGTGCACCTCTCCCCCGGGGACCGACACCTTCCAGATGTCCATGTTGCCGAACCGGTCGCCGGCGAAAGCGATCCACGCCCCGTCGGGAGACCAGGCGAGCCCGTTCGCCCGCGCCGAGAGCCGGGTGAGCCGCCGGTCCGTGCCGTCCTCGGCCGACCACAGCCAGATGTCCGGCGCGCCGCCGCGGTCGGTCGTGTAGGCGACGAAGCGCCCGTCGGGCGACCAGACCGGCTGCGGGGCTCCCAGCGATCCCACCCCGCTGAGCGTCAGGTTCTCGGTGAGGACCCGGAACGACCCGGTGTCGGGGTCCACACCGCCGAGGTCGCCCCCGGCCGACACGAAGGTGATCAGGGATCCGTCCGGCGCCCACTGCGGGGAACGGCTTCCCCCGACCGCGGCCCGCAGGTCCACCAGGGCGGCGGCGCTGATCGGGCCGGCGATCTCGTCGGCGTTCCCGGGCGACGAGCCGCTTTCCTCCTGCGAACACGCGAGCCCTCCGGCGAGCGCGCATCCGGCTATGACGACAAAAAAACGATGCTGCCTCATGACCCCGGCTCCTCTCCGGCCGCGCCCCCGGCGGCCGGAACACAGGACGGAGACTACTGGATGCGCTCAGCCGGAGTCCGCGGTGGCGAGGTTCCGGCGGATCTCGCGAATCCTCCGCGTGGCCAGCTCGGACGGCTGGCCGCGCGCGCAGAACCGGAGCCCCTTCAGATCGCGGTGCGGCCGCTCCACGACGACGCGCCCTGCTTCGTCCAGCCTGGCTTCGAGCGTCGCCAGGGCGGCTCCGAAACGGGCGTCCAGCCGCGCGCGTTCGAAGAACGACAGGACGTACACGTAGAAGAACAGGTTGTATCGGAGGAAGGGATACTCCACCTTCAGGAACCGGCTTCCGATGCCCCAGTGACAGGGTCCCGCCGGCAGCCGCGTCTCCCAGTGGTCGAGCAGTGACTCCACGGCCCGCCCGATCACCTCGTTTCCGCGCCGGTACGCGGGAACGTGGCGGAGGACGTCGAGGACGTTGAGGGTTGCGCCGGGGTTGGCGCACCCGGTTTCCGGCCCGCGGCCGAACCGGGTGAAGTTGCAACGCCAGCCACCCGTATCGTGCGCGGCCCCCAGGAAGTAGGCCATCGTCCGCTGCAGAGCTGGGTGGTCCGTCATCCCGAAACGGCACATCACGCGGGCGGCCTCGGCCGTGTAGCACGGGTAGAGCGGCGCTCTCGGGGCGAGGCGGATCCGGCCGTCCTCGCGGCAGGCGCCGAGGGCGATCGCGAGCCCCCCGGCCACCGCCTCATGGTCCGCCGGGACACCGAGTGCATGGAGCATCCCGAGAGACGCGAGCGTGCTGTATGGGTTGCCGACGTAGCACCGGCCGTCCGGCGTGGCCCAGTAGTCCGCCCCGTTGTCGTGCCGGCGGGCGAGGATGGCCTCGATGTCCGATTCGTGTTCCGGCATCAGCGGACCCCGCGGTAAGCGGGCCGTCCATCCTAACTGCCGGAGCGGGCGAGGCGGGGCGCCGCCTGCGGGCCCGGTCGTGCAATCGCATCTCCCCCGTCCGAGCCGGTAGTCTCTCCCTTCGCAATTCCCCGCGGACGGGCGCGAAGCCCTGCCGCAACACCCGGAGGAGACAGCATGTTCCGAAACAGGACCGGCGCGGTCTGCGCCACTCTTTCCGCCGCGCTCTTGCTGCTTGGCGCCTGCGCGCCGACCGAGGAGGCGCCCCAGTCGAACGCCACCGTGTTCCATGGGGCGACGGTCATCGTTGGTGACGGCAGCGACCCGATCGAGGACGGTGTCTTCGTGGTCGAGGACGGCCGTTTCACCGCCGCCGGCGCGGCGGACGCGGTGATGGCGCCGGAGGGCGCCGCCCACGTGGACCTCTCGGGCCGGTTTGTCATCCCGGCGCTCATCGACACCCACGTGCACCTCTCGGTAGACCGCGACGCGTTGATCGACGACCTCCAGCGGCGCGCCTACTACGGGGTCGGCGCGGCGGTGAGTCTGGGCCACGATGACGGCGACGCCACCGCCGCGGTCCGGGACGCTCCGGTCGCCGGCGCCGCCCTCGCCATGACCGCCGGGCGGGGAATCACCCGGCCCGAGCCGGGGCGCTCGGAGGTCCCCTACTGGATCGACACGCCGGAGGAAGGACGGGCCGCGGTCCAGGAGCTCGCGGCTGCAAACGTGGACTTCGTGAAGATCTGGGTGGACGACCGTGGGGGCCAGTACGAGAAGCTGACGGCGGATCTCTACGGCCCGGTCATCGAGGAGGCCCACGAGCACGGGCTCCGGGTGACGGCCCACATCTTCTCGCTGGAGGATGCCAAGGGTCTGCTGGAGGCCGGGGTGGACTCGTTCGCTCACAGCGTCCGCGACATGGACGTGGACGACGAGTTCGTGGCGATGGTCCAGGAGCGGCCGGACGTTGTCCTGATCCCGAACCTCGGAGCGCGCGGCGCCCACGAGGACATGAGCTTCCTGTCGGGCACCCTGTCCGGCGAAGCGCTCGAGGCGGCCCAGGCGCAGCACATGGAACGGCCCGAGGCCCACGAGTCCTTCGGCATCCAGGCGAGGAACCTCGCCCGGCTGAACGAGGCGGGCATGAAGATCGTCATGGGCACCGACGGCAACGCCGGCTGGCGGCCCCACATCGAGATGCGGGACATGGTGGAGTCGGGGATGTCCCCGCACGAGGTGATCGTCGCCTCCACCAGCGCCGGCGCCGAGTACCTGATGATGCATGACACCGGGAGCATCGCGGCCGGCAAGAGCGCCGACTTCGTGGTCCTGGGCGCGAACCCGCTCGACGACATCACGAACACCCGGAACATCCAGGCGGTGTATCTCCGGGGCGAGGAAGTGGACCGGGCCGGACTGAGCGCCGGCTGGGTCGGCGGGGAGTAGCCCAAGAGCCATGAAGCACGCGCACACCATCAGTTGGGCGATCTTTGCCCTGCTGGGAGCCATCACCATCTTGATCTCGCTGACCTCGCTCAGCGCCGCCTACCTGAACCCCGACGCCGACCTGATCGGCGGCCGGTGCACCCCGGCCGAGGTGGCGAACGGCGACGCGGAACTCGCCGCGGCGCTCTCCGCCCGGCGCGGCACGGCGGCCGCGTTCGGGCTCTCCTACGGGATCCTGCTGTTCGGGATCGCGTGGGGGCCGTACCGGCGGCGCGGCCGGCTGTTCAAGTGGCTGCTCATCGCCAGCCTGGTGAACGCGGGCGTCATCCTGCTCCGCGCGCCGATCCTGGGCGTCGGGCTGGGTCTGGTCACGGCCCTGGTCCCGCTCGCGCTGATCGTGATCGCCGCGGTGCTCGGGTTGATGGCGAAGCGTCCGGCCTGACGGCTACCGGGCGTGTTGGCGCGCCGGCCTGGAACGCCGGCTTCAGCCGGCACGCGCTGCGCGACAGCGCAGCGCACGGCGCCGCGCCGAACTGCGGGAGGTTGCTCTCCTCCGTATGCGCCCCAAGGGACCTTCCCGGCCCACGTGCCGTGAGGCGGACGACGTCACGTCGCCCGCGGGCCTACGGCCCGCTGTGCCGGCTGAAGCCGGCGTTCCAGGCCGTTTCGTGATCTGAGCCCGGTACGCTTCGGTGCCGGGAGGACCGAACCCATGCGCATCGTTTCCCTGGCTGAGATTCAGGCCGCCATCGCCCCGGAGGCCGCCGTCGAGGCGGTGAAGGCGGGGTTCATCGCCCACGCGCAGGGGCTGGTGCACTGCCCCGAGCCGACGCAGATCGTCTTTCGGGACGACCGGGATGAGCAGCACGGCGAGTGCCACGTCAAATCGGCGACCTGGAGCGGCAACCCGTACGTGGCGGTCAAGGTCGCCTCGGGGTCCTACCGGAACGCCGCCCGCGGCCTGCCGGGCGCCGGCGGCATGGTCCTGCTGATCTCCGCAGACACCGGCCTGCCGGTGGCCCTGCTCCACGACGAGTGCTGGCTCACCAACGTCCGGACCGCCGCCGCCGGGGCCCTCGCCGCCGGCTTGAAACCGGTCCCGAAGGACGCGACGCTCGGGGTGATCGGCACCGGGACCCA
The DNA here is from genome assembly GCA_964448205.1 of uncultured Acidobacteriota bacterium. Taxonomy (GTDB): domain Bacteria; phylum Acidobacteriota; class Vicinamibacteria; order Marinacidobacterales; family Marinacidobacteraceae; genus Marinacidobacterium. The sequence continues at coordinate 635 of CAYUVU010000290.1, read as the reverse complement.
GGCGGAGATGCAGGCCGGGATGATCTGCGCCCACCTCGGGCTCTCGTCGGTCGCGGTCTGGGGCCGCTCCCCGGAGAAGGCGGCCGCGCTCTCCGGCCGGTTGCGGGCCGGCGGGCTCACGGCCACCCCGATGGACACCGTCCGCGAGGTGTGCCACGCGAGCGCCGTCCTGGTCACCACCACGCCCGCCACGAGCCCGGTCGTCCAGTTCGAAGACGTTCCCGGGACGCTCCACATCGTGGCCGTCGGGGCCGACACCCCGGGGAAGACGGAGCTGGACCCGCGCATCCTGGGCAGGGCCCACACCATCGTCACCGACGCCCACCAGGAGTGCCTCAGCAACAGCGACTTCGGGGCCGCGGTGCGGGCCGGGGAGGTCGGCGAGGACTGCGACGTCTCCTTCGGTGAGATGTTGGCGCTCGCCGAGCCTCACCCGCGGATGGCCGAGGACGGGATCTCGGTCGTCGATCTGACCGGGATGGGGGTTCAGGACCTCGCGATCGCGAGCATGACGTTGGAGGCCCTGGCGGAATAGGCGGTGCGTTTCGCGGCCTGCGGCCGCGATGCCGGCCGGAGGCCGGCGCTCCGACGCACCGCGAGGCTGGGTGAGGTTGCGACGTGCGCGGTGCGGAGCA
>CAYUVU010000289.1:0-16496 GCA_964448205.1 uncultured Acidobacteriota bacterium | reverse complement strand
CGGCTCGCCTGGAACCGGCGCCGTTTCGTCGCCGGGCTGTCCGGACTGGGGCTCGGCTCCACCCTGCTCCCCGGCGCGCTCACCGCCTGCGCCGGGGATGCGGACGCCGTCTCGATCGGCATGTTGCGCACCGCCCAGCAGCTCGCCGGACTGGATTTCTCCGACGACGAACTCGCGCTGGTGGCCGAACGGCTGAACGGCGAGCGCAACCCGCTGGAGGCGTACGAGGGCATCCGGGATCCGGAGATCCACAACCACCAGCCGCCGTCGTTCGTGTTCCATCCGCTGCCCCCGGGAAAGCCGATGCCGGAAACGGCCGGCGGAATGCAGCCGTCCCGGCCGGACGTCTCCCGCCCCGAGTCGGACACCGACCTCGCCTTCCTTCCCGTGACCCACCTCGCGCGGCTCGTGGAGACGCGCCAGGTCAACTCGACGGAGCTCACCGAGCTCTACCTGGCGCGGCTGAGGGAGTTCGATCCGGTGCTGCTGTGCGTGGTGAACCTGACCGAGGACCTCGCCCGCGAGCAGGCGGCCCGCGCCGACGCGGAGATCGCCGCCGGGAACTACCGCGGACCGCTCCACGGGATCCCCTGGGGAGCGAAGGACCTGCTCGCCGTCAAGGGCACGAAGACCACCTGGGGGGCCACCCCTTACCGCGACCAGGTGATCGACGAGGACTCGACCGTCTACACGAAGCTCACGGAAGCGGGCGCGGTGCTGGTCGCCAAGCTGACGATGGGCGCGCTGGCGTCGGGGGACCGCTGGTTCGGCGGCCGGACCCGGAACCCCTGGAACACCGAACAGGGGTCGAGCGGTTCCTCCGCCGGACCGGGTTCGGCGACCGCCGCCGGGCTGGTCGGGTTCTCCATCGGCACCGAGACCCGCGGGTCGATCATCTCCCCGTCCACCCGGAACGGCATCACCGGGCACCGGCCGACCTTCGGCCGGGTCAGCCGGGCGGGCGCCATGGCGCTCTCCTGGACCATGGACAAGATCGGTCCGATGTGCCGGAGCGCCGAGGACTGCGCGCTGGTGTTCGAGGCCATCCGGGGCGCCGACGACCTGGACCGGGCGGTCCAGGACCCGCCGTTCGCCTGGGACGCGTCCGCGGACCCCACGGCGCTGCGGGTGGGGTACGACCGGGCGGCGGTCGAGGACGAGGTCGAGGACGACCCGGAGAATCCGGATCAGGTGGCGTCCCGCCGCACCGCGCAGGAGAACACCCGGGCGGCGATCGAAGTCCTGCGCGGGGCGGGAATCACCATCACCCCGTTCGACCTGCCGGAACTCGACTGGAACGACCTCTCCTTCGTGCTGTCCACCGAGTCCGCCGCCGCCCACGACGCCCTTTCGCGGAGCGGCGCCGACCTCGCCATGAAGGAACCCCCGGAGGAGAGCCGCTGGCCGGACACCTTCCGCACCCAGCGCTTCGTGCCCGCGGTGGAGTACATCCAGGCGATGCGCGTGCGGACCCGGATCATGCGGGAGTTCGACGAGGCGTTCGGGGATCTGGACCTCTTCATCGGGTCGAACCTGGGCCTCACGAACCTGACCGGACATCCCGAGGTGTGCATGCCGAACGGCTACCACGAGGGGTCCCCGACCAGCCTGCGCATGACCGGGAAGCTCTACGGGGACACCGAGATCCTGACGCTGGCGCACGCGTACCAGCAACTGACGGACTTCCATTCGAGGAAGCCTCCCGTGGGGGGTTGAGGCCTGGTGACCGATCGGTACGCGCGTCCGGCAGAGCGCTGTCCACCCCCCGCCGACCGGCCGCTTCTCGATCTCGAGGCCCGCTGCCCGCCGGACCGCCGGGAGGCGCTCGGGCGACTCGAAGTCCGAAGCACCCATCGCTGCCGGACCGCCGACCGGCGGGCGCTCGCCCGGGACGGCATCTCCATGCTGGGGCACCTGATGGGACGAGGACCGGACCCGGCCTCGTTCGAGGCTTTGGCGCTGTTCGGCGAACGGGCGTTCCGGATGGCGCTGCACCACGCGCACCCGGGCGCCATCAGCCCGCTGCTGTGGAAGTACTGGCACCTGCGCCTCCACGGGGAACCGCCCCGCCGGCCCGCGCCCACCGTCATCAGCGAGATGAAGGCGGCGAAGGCGCTGCCGGACGACTACCCGGAACCGGCGCCGGCGCAGTGGCCCGCTCGCCGTCCGGGAGGGCCCGTGGACTACCGGACGTGCCTCCAACTCTTCGGCTGAGCCGTCTCCCGCCGGCCCAGCGAGCGCTCTTCCCGCGCCTCTCGTTTCTGCGCTCCGGTTTCGTGCTCTACGGGGGAACCGCGGTGGCGCTGCAGACCGGCCACCGGGACTCCGAGGACTTCGATTTCTTTTCCTCGGAGACGCTGCCGGAGGCGGCGAAACGCGCGCTGGCGGCGGAGTTCGCGGGGGGCCCCATCGAGGTGTTGCAGGACACCGGGGACACGCTGACCCTTGACGTCGGACCCGCCGGCGCGGCCGTGCGCCTGTCGTTCTTCGGGCGCATCGGGGTTCCCCGGCTGGACCTGCCGTGCGCCGCCGCCACCGGGCCCCGGGTGGCGTCCCGGCTGGACCTCGCCGGGTTCAAGCTGGCGATGGCCTACCAGCGCCACGAAGAGAACGACGTCGCCGACGTGGCCGCGCTCCTCGAGAGCGGGACGACGCTGGCGGAGGCGGTGGGAGCGATGCGCCGCATCTACGGCGATCAGGCGCCGGTGGGCGCCGCGGTGGCGGCGCTCGCCTGGTTCGAGGGACGGACTCCATCGCCGCAGGGCGCCCTGAGTCAGGACCGCCGGACCACTGTCGAGCGGGCGGTCGCGAGCTGGCGCGGCGAGATCCCGGAACTGCCCGTGGAGGACCCGGACCTGAGCGCGCCGGGGTTCCGGGAGGCGGTTGCGGAGTAGCCCGGATTGGTGAGCCGCGGCGGCCAGCGGCGCCGTGAGGCTGGATGGGGTTACGACGTGCGCTGGCCTGGCGCACGCGCGTGCTCGCTACATGGTGTCGGTCGGGTTGGCTGCGATGTGGCGGACGCTCGCGATGAGGCGGTCCACCTCGTGCGGCATGTTGTAGAGGTGGGTGGAGGCCCGCACCGCGTTGAGGTTCCCGGTGCTCATCGTGCGGATGAACACCCGGTCGCGGTCGAGGATCGCCTGCTGGACGTTCTCCATCGGCAGGTCGTGGACCGAGAACAGCGTGAGGCCGGCGGCGAGGTCGTCGCTCGTGGAGGTCCAGAGCTTGACGCCGGGAATCTCCCGGAGGCCGTCCCGGAGGCGCCCGGAGAGCATGCGCACCCGCTTTTCGATGAGGTCCTTCCCGAGGACGTTCTGGAACTCGACCGACTTCACCAGCGCGTACTGGCTCGGCACGTGGCGCTGCCCGGTGTTCTCGTACTTCCGGGAGTCCTCGCGGAAGCGGCGCTCCCCGTCCTCCCGGTAGGTGCCGGCGCCGATCAGGGGCCAGATGTCGCCCATGGTGTCCCGCCGAATGAAGGAGACGCCGGTGCCGGTGCCCGCCATGAGCCACTTCTGGCCGGCCCCCGCGTAGTGGTGGCAGCCCAGGTCCTTCATGTCGAGGGCGATCATCCCGAGCGGATGGGCGCCGTCCACCGAGAGCAGCAGGTTCTTCCGGTTGCAGAGTTCGGTGAGCTCCTTCACCGGCATCAGCAGGCCGGTCACGTAGGTGATGTGGCTCACCATGATGGCCCGCGTCCGGGGGCCGATCGCCGCTTCGTAGATCGAGAGGATCTGGTCGGTGCTTTCGGGCGGCGACGGGATGTCCACCCACTTGATGACCGCGCCGTAGCGTTCCCGGGCGTGGATGTAGGGCTCGATGCCGCCGTTGTGCTCGTGGGTGCACATGAGCACCTCGTCGCCTTCGCGCCAGTCGAGGCCCCGCCCGAAGATGTTCATGCCCTCGGTGGTGCTCCGGGTGTAGCTGACCTCGTCGGGCTCGGCGCCGATGAACGAGGCGAGCGTTTCCCGCTTCTCGTGGAGTTCGGCCCGCCGGTAGCCGTTCGTCGGATCGGCGGCGATCTCGGCGTAGATCCGGGCCTCCTCGTCGGCCACCACCCGCGGGGTGGGACCCAGGGTGCCGTTGTTCATGAACGCCATTCCGTCGACGACGTTGAACTGCGAGCGCACCTTCCACCAGAAGTCCTCGCCGGGGCTCGCCGGAGGGGCGAGGTCTCCGAGCGGCAGGGGAGGCACCGGCCGCTGGGCGGCCGCCAGCGCGGTCAGCACCCCGCCCGGAAGAGCGGCAGTCCCGAGGGCGGCTGCGGAGACTCCAAGAAGACGGCGGCGTGACGGGTTCATGTTCATCTCGGGAGTCCCCCTTCCATCAGGAAAGCCGAACCTAACGGAACCCGGCGGGGGGCTTCAACCGTCACGGGCGCCGCTCCGCCGGAGGGCGCGGTCCGGACGTGAGATAATTTCAGGTTCATGATTGATCCCTGCACGATCCTGGTGGTCGACGACGAGCCAGACCTCGAGACGCTGATCCGCCAGAGGTTCCGCCGCCGGATCCGCAAGGACGAGATGCGTTTCGTGTTCGCGCACGACGGCGTCCAGGCGCTGGAGGCGCTCGAAGGCCACCCGGAAATCGAGCTCATCATGACCGACATCAACATGCCCCGGATGGACGGTCTGACCCTGCTGAACGAGCTGCGGACCATTCGCCCGAAGTGCCGCGCGGTGGTCGTCTCCGCGTACGGCGACATGGCGAACATCCGGACCGCCATGAACCGCGGCGCCTTCGACTTCGTCACCAAGCCCATCGACTTCAAGGATCTCGAACTCACCATCGAGAAGACGATGACCCACCTCGCCATGATGCGCGAGGCGCTCAAGCACCGGGCGCAACTGCTGGCGCTCCACCAGGAACTGCGCGTCGCCCGCGACATGCAGATGTCCATCCTGCCGCAGCGTTTCCCTTCCACCGCGAACGCCGACACGCACGCGATCATGACTCCGGCCCAGGATGTGGGCGGGGACTTCTACGACGTGTTCCACCTCCCCGGCGAGCGGCTCGGGGTGGTGATGGCGGACGTCTCGGGCAAGGGCGTACCGGCCGCCCTCTTCATGATGGTCAGCCGCACCCTCGTCAAGGGAAACGCGGTGAGCGCGCTCTCTCCGGGGGAAGCGCTGACCCAGGTGAACAACCTGCTCGGGGAGGAAAACGAGCGGGCCATGTTCGTGACCCTGTTGTTCGGCGTGTTCGACACGCAAAACGGCTCCTTCACCTATGCGAACGCCGGGCACTGCGCCCCGTACCTGGTCCGTTCCGGCGAGAAACCGCAGGAACTCCCGCTCACCCAGGGCATCGCGCTCGGGGTCATGCCCGATTTCCCGTACACCGAGGACACGGTCCAGCTCCAACCGGGAGACCGGGTGTTCCTCTACACCGACGGCGTACCCGAGGCCGAGGCTCCCGACAAGGAGCTCTTCGAAAACCATCGCCTCGAAGAGACTCTCCGGGGCGTCGCCGACCGGTCCCCCGAGGAGATCAACCGGGCCGTCATCGAGGCAGTCCGGGTTTTCTCGGGCGGTGAACATCAGTCCGACGACATCACCTGCCTGACGCTCGCCTATCGCGGAAGCTGAGGCCCATGCACGGTGCTAGCGGCCGGTCCGGGCCCCGCTGGATCTCCCTTCTCTGCCTGGCCGGCGCCCTGGTGCCGGGAAGCGCGGCTCCCGCATTCGCCCAGGAGGGGGAACCGACCCCCGGAGTCAGCCCGGACCGCGTCCTCTTCGGACAGTCGGCGGCGCTGAGCGGCCCGGCCGCCGCCCTCGGGCAGGGCATGCGGCTTGGCATCGAGGCCGCGTTCGCCGAGATCAACCGGCGCGGAGGCGTTCACGGCCGCACGCTCGAACTGGTTTCGCTCGACGACGGTTACGAGCCCGAGGCGGCGCTGGCGAACACCCGCCGGTTGCTGCAGGAGGAGAACGTGTTCGCCCTGATCGGCCCGGTCGGGACCCCGACTTCGCGGGCCGCCGAACCGGTGGTGGCCCAGGCCGGCGCGCCGTACATCGGCCCGTTCACGGGCGCGGAGTTCCTCCGGGAACCGGACGAGGCGCCCACCGCGGTCAACATCCGCGCTTCCTATTTCCAGGAAACCGACGAGATGGTCGAACGGCTCATCGAGGATCTCGGCATTTCCCGGATCGCCGTCCTCTATCAGGACGACTCCTACGGGAACGCGGGGTTGACGGGCGTTCGGATGGCGCTCGCCAGCCGGCGGCGGGAACTGAGCGGGCTGGCCGCGTACCAGCGGAACACGACGGCCATCAAGGTCGCCGTGCTCGAACTGCGCCGCGCCGATCCCGAAGCGGTGATCATCATCGGCGCCTACCGCCCCGTGGCGGAGTTCGTGCGCTGGGCCCGGCGCATCGATTTCAACCCCATCCTGATGAACATCTCCTTCGTCGGGAGCGAAGCGCTCGCCGCCGATCTCGGATCGGCCGGAGAGGGGGTACTGATCACCCAGGTGGTTCCCTTCCCCGAAGACAACTCGCTCCGGGTGGTGCGGAACTACCGCGACGCGCTCCGGCGGCAGGAGCGGGGAGCCCCGCCCAGCTTCGTCTCCCTCGAGGGGTACATCGCGGGCCGGCTGGCGGGCGAGGTTCTCGAACGATCGGGTCCGGCACTCACCCGGGCCGGTTTCCTGGAGACGCTCGCCACGGTCCGGAACCTGGACTTCGGTGGCTTCTCGCTCACTTACGGACCCGGTGACACCCAGGGCTCGGACCGTGTCTTCCTGACCCGAATCGAAGCGAACGGCACGTTGAGGCCCCTCACCTCGCTGAGGTAACGGGATGGCCGACAAGGAACCGGAAGACCGGCAGGACGGCGCTCCGGACCCCGAGGCGAGTCCCGCCGCCGGAGAGTCGCCGCCGGAGCCGGAGGAAGAACCGGAAGGGGCGGGCGGACTCTCGATCGTCGGCGCGCTCCGCGAAGCGCTGTCGGGGAAGACGCCCCTCTCCGCCGACGATGGCGCCGCCGGGCCCGAAGGAACCGATGGCGGGCCGCCGGACGAGCCGGCGCCCGCGCCCGAACCCGCCGCCACGGAGAAGGTCGGTTGGTTCCGGAGGAAGTTCGCGCTCCGCCGGAGCCTGCGCGTCCAGGTCGCCGCCGGCCTCGGCGCGGCCATCGTCTTCACCCTCATCGCCAGCATCATCGCCCTCGTCGCCTTTTTCCAGGTCGGCCGGATCCAGCGCGAGATCAACACCGAGCACGTGCCGGCGCTGACCAACGCCGTCCAGATCGGACAACTCGCCACCACCCTCGCCGCCGCCGCGCCCCGCCTGGTGGCGGAGGCCCGCAACCGGCAGCTCGCGGCCGACCCGGAGGCGGAGGCCTCGCCGGACGAGGCCGCGCCCGGTCTCGACCTGCTGGAGGCCGCCGCGCGGATCATCGAGCTGTCCTCCGAACTGGGCGCCGGCGAGCGGACGGCGGGACTCCGGGAGTTCTCCGAGGCGCTCGCCGGCAACCTGCGGGACATCCAGGTCTCGGTCGAGAGCGGCGTCGTCCTGCAGGAGCGGCTGGGGCAGCTCCAGGAAGCGACCGTCGTCCGGAGCCGCGAGCTGAACGAGCTCATCGTTCCCCTGCTGGATGACCAGGTCTTCTTCATGGCGACCGGGCTCCGGGAACTCGGTGACGACCCGGCGCCGCTGGAAGTCCGCGGCGCGGAGGTGGAGGTCATGTACCAGCAGGCGCTGAGCGCCGTGGACGCGCGCGGGAACCTGGCGGGCAGCCTGATCGCCGACGTCGTCGTGCAGGACGACCTGGAACTGGTCGAAACGCTGGAGGAGAGGTTCCGGGCGGCCACCGCCGGCACCTTCCGGGCGCTCGACACGATCGGCGACCGGGCGCCCCGGCAGTTGCGGCAGACCCTCGACGCCATCTACGACCTGGGTCTGGCCGAGGACGGTGCGTTCCCGGTCCGGCGCGAATACCTCGCCGAACTCCGGAACCAGCTCGGCTATCTTGCCCGCAACGAGTCCATCACCGACTCGCTCGAGGTCGCCGTGGGCACTCTCACGGTCGGCCTCGAGCAGGAGGCGCTGGCCGCCACCGATGAGTCGGAGGCGGCCCTGAACCTGGGACGTTCGCTGCTGGTGGCCCTGAACGTCCTGGGGATCAGCAGCGCCGCGCTGATCCTCTGGCTCTTCGTCGGGCGTTTCCTGATCGCCCGGCTCACGGCCCTGTCGCGCGCGATGCGCCGGATGGCCGGCGGCGACCTGGAGACGCGCATCGAAGTCCGGGGTCAGGACGAGGTGGGCGAGATGGCGCAGGCGCTCGAAGTCTTCCGGAAGCACGCCCTCGAGGTGCAGCGGCTCAACCTGGTCGAGGAGCTGGCGACGCGCGTGGAAGCGCAGAATGAGGAGCTGGCCAAGACCCTCGAGGACCTGGAGAAGGCGCAGGACCAGATGGTCATGCAGGAGAAGCTGGCCTCGCTCGGCCAGTTGACCGCCGGCATCGCGCACGAGATCAAGAACCCGCTGAACTTCGTCAACAACTTCGCCGACGTCTCGAGCGAGCTGCTCGAGGACCTGAAGGAGGAACTGGAGACCGTCAAGGAGAACGTGCCCGAAGAGTCCATCGCCGAGATCGAGGACATCAGCGGCGACCTGTCAGGGAACCTCGAGCGGATCGTTCACCACGGCAAGCGAGCCAGTTCCATCGTCTACGGCATGCTGGAACACGCGCGCAAGGAAGGCGGCGAAATGCGTCCCACCGAGATCAACGCCATGCTGGAGGAGTACATCGCCCTCGCCTTCCATTCCATGCGCGCGGTGGACAGCCGCTTCCAGATGACGATCCAGAAGGACTTCGGGGACGACGTGGGCGCCATCGAGGCGGTGCCGCAGGACCTCAGCCGGGTGTTCCTGAACATCGTCACGAACGCCTGCCAGGCCACCTTCGAAAAGCAGCTCGCCGAGGACTCGGACCCCAACTACCAGCCGGAACTCGAGGTCACGAGCCGCAAGGAGAACGGCGAGATCGAGGTGCGGATCAAGGACAACGGACCGGGCATCCCCGAGGAACACCTGAAGAAGATCTTCGAGCCGTTCTTCACCACGAAGGACACGGACAAGGGCACCGGCCTCGGCCTTTCCCTGTGCCACGACATCATCCGGGGCCACGGCGGCACCCTGGCGGTGAACTCGGAAGTCGGGAACGGCGCCGAATTCGTGATCACCTTACCCACGGCGTCGTCGGCGTCGACGAGTGGTCCCCAACCGGGGCCATGAGTCCGAACCACGCTCCGTCCATCAACCCCCTCCAGGATCCGGCCCCGGTTGGGGACCACCCGGCGCTTCGCGCCGAAATCGAAACTCCCTCGCGCGCCACAGGCGCGCCACGGCGAGTTCCGATTTGACGACGTCCTTTTGTGAAAGGGGGGCGGCTGCCCCCCTTTCACACTTTCCCCCCGATCACGCCGGCAGCGAACCCGAGGTTCGCTGCCATTGTTTTTCGCTCCTTCACCGTCTCAACGTCACCTGCGGGGCCGGCAGCGGCGCGGGTTTCGCGGCCTTCGGCCGCAGTGCCGGCTGTTTCCGAAGCAGAGCGATAGCTCTGCGGAGACCCCTTGAGCACGAGGAATGGAAGACGGCGCCAGCCGGCACCCATTCCTCGTAGCTCGGGAACCCGGCGTTCCAAGCCTCCGGGCCGCTATGCCGGTCTGAAGACCGGCGCTCCCGGCGGTCCTAGAACCTCGCGGCGGTGAGGACGATGTCGGCCCGGCTCCAGGCGCGCAGGAAGCGGCGCTGCACCCGGTTGGCCTCGTCCGTCTTTCCCTGGGCGCGGAGCGACTCGAGGAGGCCGAACAGCGACCAGCCGTTCTCTGGCCAGTCGCGAAGGTCCTCCCGGAAAGCCACCTCGGCATGGTCGGGCTGGCCGGCTTCCAGCAGGACCGCGCCGAGCGTCTGCCGCATGGGCATGTACCAGGGCGGGGGTTCGGTGTAGGCGAGGTTGTCCTGGATGCTGATTGCTTCCTCGAGCAGCGGGATCGCCTTCGACGCGGCATCGTGGCGCGACACGATGTCGGCCTCGAGCGCGGTGGCGGCGAGCCGGAGCATGTCCTTGGCCGAGACCCGTCCCATTCCGGGGAGGTCCTCGTCAGCCGCGATGGCGGCGACCCGTGTCTGGTGTTCGCGGGCCTGCTCCACGTCGCCGGTGGCCGAGTGGGCGAGTCCCCGCACGTAGTGCCAGATCGCCGTCTCGAAGAGGTATTCGGCACGCGGCTGCGGCTCGCTCATGATGTCGTTCCAACGGCCGAAGCGCGCCTGCGCGAACAACGGAATCGAGAGGAAAAGCTGCGGGCGGGACGACTCCGCGATCCGGTTGGGACCGACCTGGACCCGGACCTTGTCGCGCAGCTTGTAGGCCTGCTGCAGCGCCACCGCGCTCCGGCCCTCGAACTGCGCCGCGGACCAGGCGAAGTGGACGTTGTGCTGGTAGGAACCGACCGGGTAGCGGCCCTCCTGATCGGGCATTCCGATGTAGAGCTCGTCCACCGCGGCGGCGTCGAGGTTGAAGTCCGCCGCCTCGTCGTAGTTGCCGGTCTGGATCAGGATGTGCGCGCCCATGTGGACGAGGTGGGCGGCGCCCGGCATGGTCCGGGGCAGGTTCCGCGCGTGGGGGACGGCGCGCGCGAGGTTGTCGGAAGCCTCGACCCCGTGGATGTAGTAGTGGATGGCGCCGGGGTGGTCCGGGTCCATCTCCAGGGCGCGCTCGATCTGCTCCACGAGCCAGAGGGTGCCGTCGTTCAGCGGCTTCCCGTCATCGTCCCAGTAGTTCCAGCGGGTGGTGTTCATGTAGGACGCCGCGGCGAGCACCTGCAGTTCGATGTCGTCCGGATACTGCTCCGCGAGGGCGCGGGCCTTCTCGTGGTACGCCTTGTCGAGCGGTTCGCGCTCGGCCGCCGGATCCTCCGCGTAGCGGGCAGCCAGCGCCTCGATCATCGCTTTTTCCTTTTCCGTGGCCGTCCCGGACAACTCCCGGGCCCGGCTGATCGCTTCCCAGGCGGTCTCGAGCTGGTCCTCGGGCGGGGATCCCTGGTTCAGATAGGGCCCGTAGGCGAGGGCCCGTCCCCAATGCGACATCGCGTTGTCGTCGAGACGCGCCGCCTCGTCGAAGGAACGCCGCGCTTCCGCCATCCAGAAGGCGTACACCAGGCGGAGTCCCTGATCGAAGTACTGCTGACCCAGCTCCGAAGCGCCGCTCACCGGATAGCTGACGGTGCCGAGCTTGGCGTGCAGCGGCACCGCCAGGTCGGTGGTGTTCGTCTCCTCCTCTTCCCAGGCGGGCGCCGCGGCGGCGCACAGCAGCGCCAGGACGATCAGCAACGAGGTACATCGGCTGGTTCGGGTCATCTCGGAAAGTCTCCTCATTCGGACAGATTGCGGTAGAGGACACGGATGATGGCGTAGCCCTCCGCCATGTCCCCGGCTTCGAAGCGCACCGTATCCGGGGCGATTCGTTCGATTTGCGGCAGCAGCGAGGCGATCTCGGCGAGATCGGGCCGTGTGTACTGGATTTCGATCGCGACGGGCGGACCCGGCGCCGCGAGCGGCGCCGGGATGGACTCGAGCGCCCGGCTCGCGGCCTCGCGGATCAGGCGCGCGGTGACTTCCGGGTGCAGAAGCTCCGCGGTGGTCCGCCGGATGGCCCGCTTCACGGAGACGAACTCGGTGTCCGGGAGGAGCTCGCCGAGTTCCTTCGCGAACGCCTCGTCACCGGTCGCCAGCGCCACCGGGACCCCGTGGTGCGCCGCCAGCAGGGCATTCATGTCTCCCTCGCCGGCCGGCCGGCCGTCCACCCGGATCTCGCGGATGGACGCGCCCGATCCGGTGTGGGCCATGAGTCCGTCGGGATTCCCGGCGCGGGCGTGGTAGCCGATGAAGAAGACGGCGTCGAAGTCCCCGGAGATTCCCTGCATCATGCCGAACGGCTTCGAGTTGTGACTGATGAGCCGCGCCGGCGGCAGAAGCTGCTCCACCCGGACGTTGCGCATGCTGCCGTGGCTGTCGTTCACCAGGATCTCGGTGGCCCCGGCGTCGAGCGCCCCCTGAATGGCCGCGTTCACGTCGCTCATCATGAGATCGCGGCCGCGGCCGTACTCCGCGCCGGAAGCCGACGTCATCTCCGAGTGGGCGATGCCGCTGAGGCCCTCCATATCCGCCGAGATGAACACGCGCAGGCCCTCGTCCTGGGCCGGCGCGCCCAGCGAAAGGAAGATGGCCGCGGCGAACGCCACGAACCCGCGGGCGCCGGCGCGGAGCCGGAGCGCTGGCGGGCTGGCGAGATCCATGGGCCGTGGACCGTGAACGGTTACAGACCCGGATTGCGGAGCTGGTCGAGAATCTCCTGGACCATCACCGCCTGCGGTCCGTCCGGGTCCAGCTCGAGGAACCGCTCGAAGGCGGCGATCGCTCCCTCGCGGTCTTCCTCGCGCGCTCGCGCCATCCCGATCTGCAGGTGCGCGGGGGCGAACTCGGGGTCGGCCTCCGCCGCCTTGGCGTAGAACTCGTCAGCCAGTTCGACCTTGCTCGCGTTGCTCGCGTAGACGGCGTAGTTGAAGAGGTTCACCGCGTTCCCCTCGACGAGCTCCATCGCCCGGTCGAAGGCCTGAAGCGCCTGTTCCCACTCCCGCTGCCTGCCGTGCAGGTCCCCGACCGCCATGATCGCCTCGAGCATCGAGTCATCGAGCGCGTAGGCCGCCTCGTACGCCTCGATGGCGGCAGGGAAGTCCTGCATACGCTCGTAGGCCGCGGCCAGGTTGAAGTGGGCGGGGGCCTCGTTGGGGAGGAGTTCCAGGAAACCCTGCCACTCGGTCACCGCCCGGCCGAAGTCACCGTCCTGAAAGGCGACCTGGGCCGCCTGCTGGTGCCCGTTCGCCCGGTCGGCCTGCGCCTGGCTCAACACTCCCTCCGGGAGGGGATGCAGGGTCTCGTTGATGAGGGCCTGGCCCCCGTTGGAGACCGTCACCATCGCCTGCAGCGGCTCCCAGCCCTCCAGTTCGAAGGACACCCGGTACATCTGCACCGGAATGCCGGCCCGGAGGAACTCTCCCTTGTCGTTGGTCTTGACGCGGATGGGCCGGCCGCCGCCATCGAGCAGCACGATGGAAACCTGGACGTCCGGGACGGGATTGCCGTCCGGATCCGTGATCGTTCCGCGAATCGCGCCCCGCTGGGCAAGCGCCGGCGCCGCGGTGAGAAGCAGAAGCGCGGCGGCGAGCGCCAGCAAGCCACCTTTCCGGACAGGGGCCAAATCAAGAGTGTGCACGATCAGATTCCCTCCTGGGGCCGCTCCGACCGGATCGGTACGGCTCGCGCGGAGACGCAAACCCGGGGCGGAGGGCGAACAATTCTAGCAATCCGCATTGCCGCCAACCCGAAACAGCCCGCCCGAATCCGCCATAATCCGGGCTATGGCCAGGAACCGGGAGAACGGCGGGCTCCCCTCGCGCCGCGAGCTGCTTGCAGGGGTCGTAGGGACCGCTGCCGTCGGCGCCGGAGCCGTCGCGGGCGCCCAGCAGACGGGTACCCCGAAGCCCCGGCCCCGGGCGCCCGAGGACCCCACCAAGATGCAGGGCCTGGTGCCCCGTCCGCTGGGCGAGCGCTCGGCGTTCGAGACCCCGCGGCGGCTGGTCCGGGTGCTGGAGCCTTCCTCGTCGTCGCGCACCCCGCTCCAGTATCTCCAGGGAATCGTCACCCCGGCCGACCTCCACTTCGAACGGCACCACGGGGGGATTCCCAACATCGATCCGGAGCGCTACGAACTCCTCATCCACGGGATGGTGGAACGCCCGCAGACGTTCACCCTGGCCGACCTGAAGCGGTTCCCGGCCGAGTCGAAGCTGCGGTTCCTGGAGTGCTCGGGGAACGGGGGGACGGCCTTCCAGAACCAGGGCCGCTACCCGCGCATGAGTCCCCAGGAGATGGACGGCCTCACCAGCAGCAGCGAGTGGACCGGCGTCCCGCTGAAACTCCTGTTCCGCGAGGTGGGCGCCCGCCCCGAAGCCACCTGGTTCCTCGCCGAGGGGATGGACGCCGCGGTGATGACGCGCTCGGTCCCGATGGAAAAGGCCTGGGACGACGCCATCATCGCCTACGCGCAGAACGGAGAGCCGCTGCGCCCCGAGCAGGGCTACCCCGTCCGGCTCTTCCTTCCGGGCTGGGAGGGCAACGCGAGCGTGAAGTGGCTGCGCCGGCTCGAGCTGTCCGACCGGCCCTTCATGACCCGCGAGGAGACCTCCAAGTACACCGATCCGCTCCCCGGGGGAAAGGCGCGGATGTTCAGCTTCGGGATGGACGCGAAGTCGCTGATCACCTTTCCCACGTTCCCCGAGCGCCTCGGCGGGCCCGGCTGGTGGGAGATCCGGGGTATCGCGTGGACCGGCCGGGGCCGGATCACCCGTGTGGAGATCTCGACGGACGGCGGCCGGAACTGGGAGGATGCGGAACTCCAGGAGCCGGTGCTCCCGAAGTGCCACGTGCGCTTCCGCAGGCTCTGGAGCTGGGACGGCCGCGAGGCGACCCTGATGAGCCGCGCAACCGACGAGACCGGCTATGTCCAGCCGACCCGGGACGCACTCCTCGCGGCCCGCGGGTCCTACACGCGCTATCACTACAACCAGATCCGCTCCTGGCGCGTGGAGTCCGACGGACAGGTCTTCTTTGCGGGCTGACGGCTCGCGGAGGAAGCGCGCGCAACGCACCGGGTCCGACTCGTGATTCGCAGATGGGCGGCGGCGGGGCCGCTTCTCCTGGCGCTGGCCGGGTGTGCTTCCGAATCCGGCAGCGAATCCCAGGCGGCCGCGGTGGAGGAGGAGGCAACCCCTCCGGTTTCGTCCGGGCCGCCGGCAACCCTGCCACGACCCGAACTGCATCCGGGAATGCCCGGCTTGCTGAACGAGGCGGAACGGAAAGCCCTCGCGGCGGCCCGCGCCGACGGCCTCGCGGAGATCGGCCACCTCCCGGAGTTCGGTTTCGGCGAGACCGCGAGTCCGGAACGGATCGCCGCCTGGGACATCGACATCGGGCCCGACGGCGAGGGACTGCCCCCGGGCAGCGGTTCGGTGGAACGGGGCGAAACGCTCTACCGGCTCCAGTGCGTCCAGTGTCACGGCGCGCGGGGCGAGGGCTCCCAGTTCGAGGCCCTGGCCGGCCGCGTCCCCGGCGACCGTTTCCCCTTCGCGGAGGACCGGCGGTACCGGATCACGGTGGGCAGCTACTGGCCCTACGCGACGACGCTCTTCGACTACATCCGGCGGGCGATGCCGCAGGCGGCGCCCGGCAGCCTGCCTCCCGACGACGTGTACGCCCTGACCGCGTTCATCCTCCAGTTGAACGGGCTCCTCGAGTCGGGAGACTCCCTCGACGCCGAGTCCCTGCCCCGGATCAGGATGCCCGCCCGCGACCGTTTCGTCCGGGACGACCGGCGCGGCGGACCGGAGGTGCGATGAAAGCGGCGCGAGGCCAGGAGGGCGACGGCGACGCAGTGAAGGATCCGGGCCGCACGCCCGGAACCGGTGCGCCGCCCGACTTCATCCGGGCCATCGTCGCGGCCGACCGGGCGTCCGGCAAGCACGACGGACGGGTGGGCACCCGCTTTCCCCCGGAGCCGAACGGCTTCCTCCACATCGGACACGCCAAGTCCATCGTCCTCAACTTCGGGGTGGCGGCCGAGAACGGCGGAACCTGCAATCTCCGCTACGACGACACCAACCCGGCGAAGGAGGAGACCCTCTACGTCGAGTCCATCGCCGCGGACGTCCGCTGGCTGGGCTACCAATGGGAGGGGCCGCGGAAGTTCGCCTCCGACTACTTCGAGCGGCTCTACGGGTTCGCCGAGACGCTGATCCGCCGCGGCAAGGCGTACGTGGACAGCCTGAGCGCGGAAGAGGTCCGGCAGACCCGCGGGACACTCGATACTCCGGGCGCCGAGAGCCCCTACCGGAAGCGCACCGTCGAAGAGAACCTCGACCTGTTCCGGCGCATGCGGGCGGGAGAGTTTCCGGACGGGGCGCACGTGCTGCGGGCCCGGATCGACATGGCCTCCGGGAACCTGAACCTGCGCGATCCGACCCTCTACCGGATCCGCCGGCTGCGCCACCACCGGACGGGCGACGACTGGTGCATCTATCCGATGTACGACTTCGCGCACGCGCTCTCCGACTCCATCGAGGGCATCACGCACTCGCTCTGCACGCTCGAGTTCGAGGACCACCGGCCGCTCTACGACTGGTGCGTCGCCGAGAGCCGGGCGGAGTTCGCGCCCCGTCAGATCGAGTTCGCCCGCCTCAACGTCAGTTACACCGTGCTCAGCAAGCGCCGCCTGCTGCGGCTGGTGTCGGAGGGGCACGTCTCGGGTTGGGACGACCCCCGGATGCCGACCATCGCCGGCCTCCGCCGGCGGGGCGTGCCCCCGGCGGCCATCCGCGCTTTCTGCGCGCGGGTCGGAGTGGCGAAACGGGACAGCACGGTGGACATCGCGCTCCT
>CAYUVU010000288.1:0-5501 GCA_964448205.1 uncultured Acidobacteriota bacterium | reverse complement strand
GCGGTGCTCCGCGACTCGATGGCCCTCCGCTACGGCGAGGAGGAACTCGCCGGCCGGTTCCGGTCCTTCGACACCATCTGCAGCGCCACCCAGGAGCGCCAGGACGCGGTCCTCGAGCTGCTTCGGGAGGACCTCGACCTGGTCCTCGTGGTCGGAGGTTTCAACTCGTCCAACACGGCGAACCTGGCCGCGATCTGCGACCGGAAGTTCCCGAGCTACCACATCGCGGGTCCCGAGGGTCTGCTCTCCGCGGACGAGATCCGCTGCCGTCCCGCACCCGGCTCCGGCAAGGGGACCGAGCCGGTGGTGCGACGGGGCTGGTTGCCGGAGGGTCCTCTCCGGATCGGGGTGACGTCGGGGGCTTCCACGCCGGACGTGATGGTGCACCGGACCATGGTCCGGGTGCTGGAGTTCCGGGGAATGACGGAAGACGACGTGCGGCCGGACGAGTCCCGCTAGCCCGGCGCGCGCCGCAGGCTCTCGACGGCGGGGATGCCGACCGGTCCTTCCCGGTTCGCGGGGCCGGCGGAACGGGCGGCCCCCTACGCCCGTCCCGGACTCCCGCCGGGGAAGACCGCCCGTCCGTTCCGGGTGGTGAGCCCGTTCGAGCCGCGCGGCGACCAGCAGCAGGCGATCGAGCAGCTCGCCGAGGGACTGGGGCGGGGCGACCCGAACCAGGTGCTGCTCGGGGTCACCGGCTCGGGGAAGACGTATTCCGTCGCGCGGGTCATCGAGGCGGTCAACCGGCCGGCGCTGGTCATTGCGCACAACAAGACGCTGGCGGCGCAGCTCTACCAGGAGTTCCGCGGGTTTTTCCCCGACAACGCCGTCGAGTACTTCGTCAGCTACTACGACTACTACCAGCCCGAGGCCTACGTCCCGGCGAGCGACACCTACATCGAGAAGGAAGCCACCATCAACGACGAGATCGACCGGCTCCGCCTCTCCGCGACCCGGTCGCTGTTCGAGCGCCGCGACGTCCTCATCGTCGCGAGCGTCTCCTGCATCTACGGTCTGGGATCGCCCGAGGCCTACTACGGAATGCTCGTGGTGTTCGAGGAGGGAGCCGAGTTCCCCTCCCGCCAGGCGCTCCTCCGGAAGCTCGTGGAGATGCAGTACGAGCGGAACGACGCCTCGCTCGAGCGAGGCCGGTTCCGGGTGCGGGGAGACACGGTGGAAATCGTGCCCGGGTACGAGGACCTGGGCCTGCGGGTCCGCCTCTTCGGCGACGAGGTCGAACGCCTGGCCCGCTTCGACCCGTTGACCGGGCGCGAGCTGTCCCGCGAGGACCGCGTGACGCTCTTCCCGCGGACCCACTACGTGGCGCGCGAAGAGGACCTCGCCCGGGCGCTGGTCACCATCCGGGAAGAGCTCGACGAGCACCATCCCAGGCTTCTCCAGCAGGGGAAGCTGCTCGAGGCGCAGCGGCTCATGCAGCGCACGCTCTTCGATCTGGACATGCTGGCCGAATCGGGCCACTGCCACGGCATCGAGAACTACTCGCGCCACTTCACCGGGCGGGCGCCGGGGGAGCCGCCGCCGACCCTGATGGACTACCTGCCGCGGGACGCCGTCATCGTGGTGGACGAGAGCCACCAGACGTACCCGCAGGTCCGCGGCATGTTCGCGGGCGACCAGGCCCGGAAGCGCACGCTGGTGGAACACGGGTTCCGGCTCCCCTCGGCGCTCGACAACCGCCCGCTCTCCTTCGAGGAATGGGAGGAGCGGGTCGGGCAGGCGATCTCGGTCTCCGCGACGCCGGGGCCCTACGAGCTCGAGGCCGTCGGCGGCGCCGTGGTCGAGCAGATCATCCGCCCGACCGGGCTGCTCGACCCCCGGGTCGAGGTGCGGCCCGCGGGCGACCAGGTGGACGACCTGCTGGCGGAGATCCGGGAGACCGTCGCGCGCGGCGAGCGGGTGCTCGTCACCACCCTGACCAAGCGGATGGCCGAGGACCTCTCCGAGTACTACCACGAACTCGGCGTGCGCTGCCGCTACATGCACTCCGACATCGACACCCTGGAGCGCGTGCAACTCCTGCGGTCGCTGCGGCTGGGCGAGTTCGACGTGCTGATCGGGATCAACCTGCTGCGCGAGGGACTCGATCTGCCGGAGGTGTCCCTGGTGGCCATCCTCGACGCCGACCGGGAGGGCTATCTGCGTTCCGAGGGGGCGCTGATCCAGACGGTGGGCCGGGCGGCCCGCCATGCCGGAGGCCGGGCGATCCTCTACGCGGACCGCGAGACGGGCTCGATGGAGCGGGCGCTCACCGAGACCCGCCGCCGCCGGGCGCTCCAGCAGGCCTTCAACGAGGAGCACGGCATCGTGCCCCGGACCGTCGTCAAGGACGTGGCCGAAGCATTCGCGCCCGTTTCGGCGGGAACCGCGGCGGCCGAGGAAGACGGCTGGGACCGGGCCATGGGGCTCCTCGAACCGCCGCCCGAGGATCCGGAGGTTCTTGAACGGGAGATCGCCCGGCTCCGCAAGGAGATGAAGAAGGCGGCGCGCGACCTGGAGTTCGAACGCGCGGCCCGTCTGCGGGACCACCTCCGCGAGCTCCAGCACGGCGCGCTGCTGCGCTAGCCCTCCGCGTCGGGCGGCCCCATCCGTGGGAGAATGAGCGGATGAGCAGTCGCCGCGAAGCCGTGTCGCAGGAGGAAACTCCACCCGCCTGTCGTCCGAGGATGACCACCGAGGCCATCCGCGAGGCCCACCGCGAATACGTTCTCCCGGCGGTCCAGACGTTCTACGACGAGCCCATGCCCATCGTCCGGGGGCAGGGCCAGCACGTCTGGGACTCGGACGGCAACCGCTATCTCGACTTCTTCGGGGGGATCCTCACCGTCGGCCTCGGCCACTGCCACCCCGAGGTGAACCAGGCGATCCGCGAGCAGGTGGACACCCTGCAGCACGTGACCACCATGTTCCCGAACCAGCCAATGGTGGAGCTTGCCGAGCGTCTCGCCCGCCTGTCCCCGGGGGGCTGCCGGAAGAGCTTCTTCACCAACTCGGGCACCGAGGCCAACGAGATGGCGCTCCTGATCGCCGAGTTGCACACCGGCAACTCCGAGGTGATCGCCCTCCGCCACGGCTACAGCGGCCGCAGCCGCCTCACCATGGGCGCCACCGGGCAGGCGCCCTGGCGTCTCGGCGGCAGTACCGCGGCCGGGATCCGCCACGTGGCCAACGCCTATTGCTACCGCTGTCCTTTCAGTCTCGAGTACCCCTCCTGCGACCTGCGCTGCGCCCGGGACATCGAGGATGTGATCCAGACCACCACCTCGGGCCGGATCGCGGGGTTCATCGCCGAACCGATCCAGGGGGTGGGCGGATTCATCACCCCGCCACCCGGCTACTTCGAGGTCGCCGTGGAGATCGTGCGGCGCTATGGCGGGGTGTTCATCTGCGACGAGGTCCAGACCGGGTGGGGCCGCACCGGCGGAAAGCTGAACGGGATCGACCACTGGGACGTGGAGCCGGACATCGTCACCTACGCGAAGGGACTCGGGAACGGGGTGCCGGTGGGCGCCACGGTCGCCACCGACGAGGTCGCGGGCGCGGTGCGGGGAAACACGCTCTCGACCTTCGGCGGCAACCCGGTGAGCATGGCGGCCGCCGGTGCGGTCCTCGAGGTGGTCGAGCGCGACAACCTCGCCGGGAACGCCGCGCGGATGGGCGCCCTGCTGCGGGCCGGGCTCGAGGAACTCGCCGACGCCCACCCCGCGATCGGGGACATCCGCGGCAAGGGGCTCATGCAGGCGCTCGAGTTCGTCGAGGACCGCGGAACGAAGGCGCCGGACGCCGCCTTCACCACCTGCTTTCTCCAGAAAGCGCGGGACGAAGGACTGCTCATCGGGAAGGGCGGGCTCTACGGCAACTGCGTCCGGATCTCGCCGCCGCTGAACATCGGCCGGTCCGACATCGAGGGGGCCCTCGTCCTCCTCGACCGGGCCCTGGCGGCGGCGGAGGCGGCGCTCCGTTGAGCAGCGGCGCGGCCGGCCGGGGATCCCCGCTCGCGGGAGTCCGGATCCTGGATCTCTCCCGGATCCTCGCCGGGCCCTACGCCACCATGATGCTGGCCGACCTCGGCGCCGAGGTGATCAAGATCGAGCCGCCGGGCGGGGACGACACCCGTACCTGGGGTCCCCCCTTCGGCGGCGGCGAGGCTGCCTACTTCCTCGCGGTCAACCGCGGGAAGAAGAGCGTGGTCCTGAACCTCAAGACCGAGGCCGGGAAGGCGTCGTTGTCCCGGTTGATCGGAGAGAGCGACGCGCTCGTCGAGAACTTCCGGCCCGGGACGCTGGCGCGGCTGGGGTTCGCGCCGGAGGACGTACAGCGCCGCCATCCCCGGCTCGTCTGGTGCTCGGTCTCCGCCTACGGACAGTACGGGCCGCTTTCGTCGAAACCCGGCTACGACGCCGTCATGCAGGGCGAGGCCGGCTGGATGGGCCTCACCGGTCCCCCGGAGGGGCCTCCCACCAAACTGGGGGCGTCGCTCGCCGACATCTGCGCCGGGATGATGGCCAGTTCGGGGATCCTCGCGGCGCTCTTCGCACGCGAGCGGGACGGCCGCGGCCGCCGGGTGGACGTGGCTCTGTTCGACTCGGTGGTGGCGACGCTCTGCTACCAGGCGCAGGGGTACCTCCTCACCGGAGAGGAGCCGGTCCGCAGCGGCAACAACCATCCCTCGCTCACGCCCTACGAGAGCTTCGAGGCCGCCGACGGGCACGTCATCGTGGCGGTCGGGAACGACACCCTCTGGAAGCGGTTCTGCGCGGTCGCCGCGCCGGAGCTGGACCGGCTCGAGTTCGAGAAGAACCCGGACCGGGTACGCCTCCGGTCCGAGCTGCGCGGCTTGCTGGAGGCGGTCTTCCGGTCCCGGGGGGTCGCCGCGTGGGAACGGCTGCTGGACGAGGCGGGAATCCCGGTCGGCCGGGTGCGGAGCGTCGCCGAGATCCTGAACGGCCCCCAGCTCCGGGCGCGCGGCATGGTGGTGGACCGCGAGCATCCCGTCATCGGGTCGCTTCGCCTGGTCGGGAGCCCGATCCAGTTCGACGGGGCAAACCACACCGCGAGCCTCCCACCGCCGCTCAAGGGCGAACACACCGACGGCGTGCTGGACGCCATCGGCGGTCCCACCGGGACCGACTAGCGCGGCTCCGGCGGCAACGCCGGTGGGCTGCTAGCATGATGGGTTGGGGTGATTCGGGGGAGCGAACAGGGCGCCATGGAAACCGCAGCAGGCACCGGAGCGGGGGCCCCGGTGCGCCGCTCGGCAGGCTGGCTCGCCGGCCTCGCCTCGGGCGGAGCCGCCTACGGATCCTCGGTTCCGATCTGGAAGCAGAAGTCGGCGCTCGCCTCGGCCGCGCTTCACCTGGCGCTCGCAGCCCTGCTGTTCTTCCCCGGATTCGGGATCTTCGACGGCTCGGACGAGCGGATGACGGGCAATCCCATCTTCCAGTTCCGGGTGTCCGGCGGTGAGGGCGCCGGACACCCGGAAC